>NZ_CP099571.1:1625815-1950979 GCF_040409795.1 Polynucleobacter sp. MWH-UH19D
TCTGTTTTGACTTAGGCAAAATACGTTGCGCTGCACCAGCTTCATCAATCACATCGATCGCCTTATCAGGCAAATGACGATCATTAATGTAGCGAGAAGAAAGTTCCGCAGCAGCCACTAAAGCACCAGCAGAGTACTTGACACTATGATGCTCTTCAAAACGAGATTTGAGGCCACGCAGAATTTGCACAGTCTGATCTACGGTCGGCTCAACCACATCTACTTTTTGGAAACGACGGGATAGAGCAGCATCCTTTTCGAAGATGCCGCGATACTCAGTAAAAGTGGTTGCGCCAATGCACTTCAATTGGCCATTAGACAAAGCAGGCTTTAACAAATTGCTGGCATCCAAAGTGCCGCCTGAAGCGGCGCCAGCGCCAATCAATGTATGAATCTCATCAATAAATAAAATGCCATGAGCATGATCTTTTAAAGACTTCAGAACGCTTTTGAGTCGCTGCTCAAAATCACCACGATATTTAGTTCCCGCGAGCAAGGCGCCCATATCTAATGAATAGACTGTTGCGTTCGCCAAAACCTCTGGCACATCCCCTTTCACGATTCTCCAAGCCAAGCCTTCGGCGATTGCAGTCTTACCTACGCCAGCCTCGCCTACCAATAACGGGTTATTTTTACGACGGCGGCATAGCACCTGAATGACACGCTCTACCTCACTCTCACGACCAATCAGTGGATCAATCTTGCCTTGGCGAGCCATGGCATTGAGGTTTTGAGTGTATTGATCAAGTGGGCTTTCTTTGCCAGAGGCTGCAGACTCTTCGGCATCTTGCGTAGATTCCACTGGCTTAACTTGCTCAGCTTGATCTTTACGCACACCATGGCTAATAAAGTTCACCGCATCTAAACGGGTAACCCCCTGCTGCTGCAAGAAATACACGGCATGCGAATCTTTCTCACCAAAAATCGCAACCAACACATTAGCGCCAGTGACTTCTTTTTTTCCATTTGAAGTGGACTGAACATGCATGATCGCACGCTGAATAACACGCTGAAAACCCAAAGTAGGCTGCGTATCTACTTCATCATTACCTGGCACAACAGGAGTGTTGTCATTAATAAAGTTTTTTAACTGGGCACGCAGCTCGGCAATATTGACTGCGCAAGCTTTAAGCACCTCAACCGCAGTAGCGTTATCTAGCAAGGCTGCAAGCAAATGCTCCACCGTAATGAACTCATGTCTGGACGCACGGGCGTCAACAAACGCCATATGCAGACTTACTTCTAGTTCTTGAGCAATCATGCTTCCTCCATAGTGCACTGTAGTGGGTGACCAGCTTCACGTGATAATTCGATTACTTGATGTACTTTAGTGGCAGCAACATCGCGAGTAAATACGCCGCATACACCCTTACCAACTAAATGTACTTGCAACATGATGCGTGTTGCAGTCTCATGATCCTTATTAAAATACTCCTGAATAATCATCACCACAAATTCCATTGGGGTGTAATCATCATTCAGCAATAAAACTTTATACATTGAAGGAACCTTAACTTGCTCGACTTGCTTTTCGAGCAAAAGGGTATCCTCAACATGGGGATTAGCAGGGATGCCTGTAGTGGGATTCTTTGGTGCGCGACTCATGAGAAACATTCTAAACACAGATATACAAACTTGATTTAAGGGGCTCTTGTTGCGAAAAACCCTAAAAAACCCTCATTTAACCCATATTGGGGCATTTTTCGACAAAAAAAGGGGTAATTACTGGTCAATAAAGGCACCTAACTCCTTGACACCCCTACAAAAAGGGCAAACAATCAAGGGGTAGGCCTCTAAAAGGGTTCTATTTAGGCGTGTTGTGGATTGAGACTGATTAAAAAGTATTTACCCTCATCACGGTTGTTTTAAGTTTATGTAATGGAGTTCGCATGGCGACCGGAATTGTTAAGTGGTTCAATGATGCAAAAGGTTTTGGCTTTATCAAACCGGATGATGGTGAAGAAGAGTTGTTCGCGCATTTCAGCGCAATTACTATGCCTGGGTTCAAGACCCTCAAGGAAAACCAAAAGGTAACTTTTGATATTACCCAAGGTCCTAAAGGCAAACAAGCTACAAATATCCAAGCGGCTTAATAGTCCTTAGATCATTATGAGAAACCCAGGATTTGCTCCTGGGTTTTTTTTCGTCTGCAATTTGTCTCACTTAAAATACAAGCATGTTTACAAAAGTAAAACTCATAAAGCTTTTTATTTCTAGCGTTCTGCTTTGTTCCGCAAATGTTTGGGCGCAGCTCAACGTGGGGCTGCCAACTGTTGAACTGAAAGCAGGCATCTATCGCATTCAAGCAGAGCTTGCAGATACTCCCAAGAGTAGAGAAATTGGTCTTATGAATCGTACCAGCATGCCAACGAACTCCGGCATGCTATTTATGTTTGAGCAAAAAGCAGGTCATTGCTTCTGGATGAACAATACCAAGATTCCACTATCGATCGCTTTTATTGCTGACGATGGCAAGATCGTGAACATCGAAGAGATGCAGGCCGAAACAACTAATAATCATTGCCCCAAAGCTGCAGTGCGCTACGCCCTAGAGATGAACAAGCAATGGTTCTCTGATCGAGTGATCGTTCCTGGAAGTGTCATTACTCGACTACCTAGAAAGTAATTCGACATCTAATTTTTTAGAATAAATTGGGCAGCAGATTTTATAAACTCAGATTCCTTCTGATTAAAGCCGTGGTAAGCCTTTGAGCCGCAGACATCGCCCTCACTCACTCCGCCATCAATCTGAATAAGCTGAGAAATTGTTTTGGGTGAACGACCTTCAATAATTCGCTCAGATGTAACCAATGGAGTAGAAGCGCAACCATCATCGGTATGGTGAATTGCCATTACTGGAATCGTAACATCTGAATCAATCGATGCAGATCGATATGTACCAGCAACAATTACTCCCGCAACCAAACGCTCTTTATCTTTTCCACCATTCACAAACTCTGTCACACTGACAGTTCCCATGCTGTGACCAAAAATCCACACAGGCAAATTAAATTTATCTCTGTAGTAATTCACAACATTTAGGATTCGCTGCTGATGATCCCGAATTGAGCGGGAATTTCTCATCCCCGCACCTAGGTCATACGGAGTATCCACAAGAACCGCATCGATTCCATATTGAGCCCATAAATCTTTTGACCTAACAAAGGTGTGAAAATTTGTAGTGGAGCCATCATCTTGCAAACGCAGAACACCACCGCCACCAGGAAATAACAATACAACTGCCTTAGCATTTCTTACTGGAATCAATAATGTACGTGTGGGAGCATCATCTTTATAGGGAACGTCAAAGACTTGAGCATTCGCAAGAGAAGAAACAAGAATCCAGGACAGAAGAAATAAGCGAATAAATTTCATTGAGCTATTCTCACATACTTAGCATGCAAATGAGCATGAAAAAAGCCACCCGCAGGTGGCTTTTGTTGAGTGGTTTGATTTACTCAAAATGACAAACATAATGCACAGGCTGTTCAGCGCGGATGATGAAGTAACCGCCTTTTTGCACTTCCCAGCTTTGTCCAGCCTTGAACTCTTGCTCGGGGGCGCCATTGATACTCACAAATGCAGTGCCATCAACCACTTCCATCACCTCTTTAGTGCTGAGGTCAAAACGCAAGGTGCTTGGCAATACAACGCCCACAGATTTACGTACGCCATTAGGCATCGTGACAGTATGTGACACGCACTTGCCATCAAAAAATACATTGGCTTTCTTACCAACGGAAACTTGATCAAATTGCATCTGAATTCTTTCTATGTTGTTTGGTTCTGATTTAAATTATTTCTTAGTACGCTTACGTTTTGCAGTCTCAGCAATACGCATACGCAGCGCATTGAGTTTGATGAAGCCGCCAGCATCAGCTTGGTTATAAGCACCACCGTCATCATCAAAGGTTGCGATAGTTTGATCAAACAAAGTATTGGCTGAGTCGCGTGAAATCACAGACACAGAACCCTTGTAGAGTTTCAAACGCACTACGCCGTTTACCATCTGTTGTGTATGGTCAATTAAAGTTTGCAAAGCAATGCGCTCTGGAGACCACCACAAGCCGTTATAGATCAGACTTGCATAACGCGGCATGAGATCATCTTTTAAGTGTGCTACTTCACGATCTAGCGTAATACTCTCAATGCCACGATGGGCTTTGAGCAAAATTGTGCCGCCAGGAGTTTCATAACAGCCACGGCTCTTCATGCCGACAAAACGGTTTTCTACTAAATCGAGACGACCGATACCATGCTTACCGCCTAGGCGATTCAGTTCAGCCAATAATTCATGTGGCTTATATGCCTTGCCGTTAATCGCAACCGGATCACCGGATTTAAATTCAATTTCAATAATTTCAGGGGCATCTGGAGCCTTTTCAGGAGAAACAGTCCAGCGCCACATGGATTCTTCAGCCTCAGCATTTGGATCTTCTAAGTGACGACCTTCATAACTGATGTGCAATAAGTTGGCATCCATGGAATATGGCGAGCCACCTTGCTTATGCTTCATCTCTACTGGAATGCCATGCTTTTCGGCGTAGGCCATCAACTTCTCGCGAGAAAGAAGATCCCACTCACGCCATGGAGCAATAACTTTAATTCCTGGCTCAAGCGCGTAGTAGCCTAATTCAAAGCGAACCTGATCATTACCCTTGCCGGTAGCACCATGAGATACAGAGTCCGCGCCAGTTAAGCGCGCAATTTCAATTTGACGCTTTGCAATTAATGGGCGAGCGATCGAAGTGCCGAGTAAATATTCGCCCTCATAAATCGTATTGGCACGAAACATGGGGAATACAAAGTCCCGTACAAACTCTTCACGCAAGTCATCGATAAAGATATTTTCTGGCTTGATGCCAAATTGGAGTGCTTTAGCACGAGCAGGCTCTAACTCTTCACCCTGACCCAAATCAGCAGTGAAAGTAACGATTTCACAACCATAAGTATCTTGAAGCCACTTCAAGATCACACTCGTGTCGAGTCCACCTGAATAGGCTAGTACGGCTTTTTTAATATCAGACATGATTTCTTATTCAATAAAAATTAATAAACAAATGACTTAATCTAAGCGACCACAGAGCAAATACTCCATCAAAGCTTTTTGAACATGCAAACGATTTTCCGCCTCTTCCCAGACGATACTTTGTGGACCATCCATCACACCCGCAGAAACTTCTTCGCCACGATGTGCAGGTAGGCAGTGCATAAATAAAGCGTCAGGCTTCGCGAGCGCCATCAACTCCTCATCAACCATCCAGTCTTTAAAAGCATGCATACGCGATGTATTCTCAGCCTCATAACCCATGCTAGTCCATACATCTGTGGTGACCAAATCGGCGCCTTTACATGCGTCCTTCGGATCTGCGCAAATAGTGAGGTGCTTAGCAGCATTACTGCTAAGGCGAGCAGGATCTAATTGATAACCCTCTGGCGCAGAAAAACGTAATTGGAAATCTAAGCACTCAGCGGCCTGAATCCAGGTATAGGCCATGTTATTGGCATCGCCTACCCACGCCACAGTCTTTCCTTGTATGGGTCCACGTGCTTCAACGTAAGTAAAAATATCCGCAAGCACTTGGCATGGGTGATATTCATTGGTCAGACCATTAATCACTGGCACACGAGAGTTCGCTGCGAAACGCTCGATGATTTCCTGTCCAAAGGTACGAATCATGATGATGTCAGTCATTCTAGAAATGACCTGTGCAGCATCCTCTACAGGCTCGCCACGACCTAGCTGAGTATCGCGAGTATTGAGATAAACCGCATGACCACCCAGCTGATGTACACCCGCTTCAAAAGACAGCCGCGTACGGGTTGAATGCTTCTCAAAAATCATCGCCAAAGTACGATCATGCAAAGGGTGCCATGTCTCGTAACTTTTAAATTTGGCCTTTAACCATGCCGATCTTTTCAGCAGATAGTCATACTCTTCACGAGTGAGGTCAGCAAACTGCAGGTAGTGCTTTACCTGACCAGGCACTTGGGGCTTTGCCAGAGATGTCATAGTTGAGCTTTCTACTAAAGTTTTGGCTTGCATTTTTTCTTAAATCAATCAACTGCACGAAAATAGAACATAAAGCCATCTTATGGCCACCTCAGGCTGTTAAGCTAGAGGGCTTAGTACTACTCCTTCAAATATCCAAACGTCAACTTGAACCACAAAACGCTTTTCATTCAAGGCATTACAACCTCTGGTAAACCATTTAGGCCCAGCGATTGGGCGGAGCGTCTTTGCGGGGTTATGGCTACTTTTCGCCCTCCAGGTGACTCTGGAGACCCTCGCTTCACTTATTCGCCCTACGTCAGACCAGTACTGATTGCAAAAGTGAAATGCGTTGTTATTGATACCAGACTGGGTGACCTCGACCCCAGAGCGTTGGACTTTGTCATGAACTTTGCCAAAGACAACAATCTACCGATCGAAGAGGCTTGCGAATTCAATCCAGCATCGCCTCCCCAGCCTTAAAAACAAAAACCCGCTCTGATGAGGAGCGGGCTTAGGTCGAAGTATGCTTCGACCAGCCTAAAACAAAAACTAAATTACGCTGCCATCGCCTTAATCGCTGCAGACAAACGTGACTTTTGACGTGCCGCAGTATTTTTGTGAGCAATCTTTTTATCAGCAATCTTGTCGATGGTTGATTGAGTTGCTGCGAATACTTTTGCAGCAGCAGCTTTATCGCCAGATTCAATTGCTTTACGCACTGCCTTAATGGAAGTACGGAGCTTTGAACGCAAGCTGGAATTGTGCTCGTTCTGTTTTACTGCCTGGCGTGCGCGCTTACGCGCTTGTGCTGTATTGGCCATCTTTAAACCTTGCCTCTATAAATTGCTAAATACGATTAGTTAAATATCTTGCGACCCTGCTAAATTTGTAAGCAAGCTCGCCAAAACCCAAGATTTTACCTGAAAGGGGCAAAAAAGCCCAGTCAAACCATAAATAGGGGAAAATCGGCTCATGAACCTGCTTTCTGCCGCTGCCAAGGTCAGTTCCCTCACCATGCTATCCCGCATTACGGGATTGCTACGGGAAACGCTCATTGCACGTAGTTTCGGGGCTTCAGAGTGGACGGATGCCTTTAACGTCGCCTTTAGGTTGCCCAACCTGCTACGGAGACTATTCGCGGAAGGGGCCTTTTCCCAGGCTTTTGTGCCCATTTTGGGAGAAATTTCCACAAATGAGGACCAAAACAAGGCCAAAATCCTCATCAATGCCGTTGCCACCCTACTATTTTGGGCTTTATTACTGACGGTATTGGCGGGGGTCATTGGTGCCCCTTTATTGATTTTGGTGATCGCCACCGGCTTTAGTGGTAGCCCAGCCTACGATGCTAGCGTTGTCATGACGCGGATCATGTTCCCTTACATTGGACTCATTTCCATGGTCTCATTGTCAGCTGGAATCTTGAACACCTACCAACGCTTTGCGATCCCAGCGTTTACACCTGTTCTCTTAAATCTTGCACTAATCGGTAGCGCCATTTTTTTAGCGCCCCATTTAGATCAGCCTATTTACGCCCTCAGTCTTGGAGTGCTTATTGGCGGCGTATTGCAGTTAGCTATTCAAGTGCCATCACTTTTACGTTTGGGTCTGTTGCCGCGTATTGGCTTACTACCAAAAGCAATAAAAGCCGCCTTGAGCAATCACGACGCGAGACGCGTTATGAAACTGATGGGTCCTGCAGTATTCGCGGTATCCGTTGCGCAAATATCTCTCATCATTAACACCAACATTGCCTCCCGCTTACAAGCTGGAAGTGTGTCATGGCTTTCCTATGCAGATCGTTTGATGGAATTTCCAACCGCTCTGCTTGGCGTTGCACTTGGTACGGTGCTGTTACCCAGCTTGAGTAAAGCAAATGCTAAAAATGATTTGGTGCATGCGGGTGAGTTATTAATTTGGGGCTTACAGCTCACTTTCTTGTTAGCTGCACCTTCTGCCATTGCGCTGTTTATTTTTGGCGAGCCTTTAGCAGCCGTCTTGTATCACTACGGAAAATTCAGCGCACTGGACGTCCTTATGACACAGCGCGCATTAGCCGCATACGGCGTTGGATTAATTGGTTTGATCTTGGTAAAAATTTTGGCGCCCGGTTTTTACTCACGGCAAGATATTCGTACGCCCGTCAAAATTGGCTTAGTTGTTCTCATTGCCACCCAGCTAGCAAACCTCGTCTTTGTTCCTTGGCTTGGTCATGCAGGACTGGCTTTGTCTGTTGGCACCGGCGCCTGCCTGAATGCAGCTCTACTATGGATAGGCCTAAGCAAGCGGGGTGCGCTTCCTAACGCTGCATGGCTTAAGTACCTAGGGCAACTTTTGCTTGCATTAATCCCGTTTTCAGCGGTGCTCTTTTACGCCGCCTCCACGCATAACTGGATCGCACTTCAAGCCGAACCCTGGACTCGTATTGGCCTATTAGCACTATGGTTAACGGCTGCGGCCTTGGTTTACTTTGTTTCTTTGGCTTTAGTAGGAATTCGCTGGCAAAAATTCTTACGTCATGCAAAATAGGTAGTATGCCAACACAACAGCTCGACTACTTCACTTCATTAGTTGCTGAAGATGAACACTTTCCGCTAACGGAAGCTACCATCGCAGTAGCGCAACACGCATACCCAGATCTTGATGTTCAAGGAGTACTTGATCAGCTTGATGAGCTAGGTAATAAATTAAAAGCACGCATTACACCGGATACATCACCAGTGCAGCGCTTGCAAATATTGAAGCACTTTTTTTATACCGATTTAGGGTTTGGCCCAAACCCAAATGATTTTTATGCCCCTGAGAATTCTTACTTGCACTATGTGCTTGAAAATCGTCGTGGTATACCCATCTCTCTAGCCATTCTGATGATGGAATTAGGACAGCAAATTGGTTTAAAGATTCGCGGTGTTTCATTTCCAAATCACTTTATGATGCGCATCTCCTTGCAGCAAGGCGAAGTGATTATGGATCCCCTCACTGGTGAATCACTCTCTAAAAACCAGTTACAAGAAATGCTGGATCCCTACCTCGATGCCAAAGGCTATCGAGGCGAGCTCAGTCTTCCTTTGAACGTCTTCTTGCGAGCCTCCAGCTCGAGAGAAATCCTCTCCCGATTTCTTAGAAACCTCAAAATGATCTACTCAGAACATGAGCGGTGGGAGCGCCTGCTAGGCATCCAAGAACGTCTCGTGATTTTGTTGCCTGATTCCATTGAAGAAGTTCGAGATCGCGGCCTGATCTTTGCGCAGCTGGAATATTTGCGGCCCGCCTTAGCAGATATGCATCGCTATCTAAGCGAGGCTCCAGAGGCAGAGGATGCTAGCGATATTCGCGAGCATATCGCAACATTAGAAAGCCAAACAAAACTGCATTAAGCAATCTTCATTAAGAAATCTGAGAGACAACTTAAACTTGTCTGCTTAGTTTTTCTTGCGTTGAATAAGTTTATATAGCGCAGCCAAGAACACAGGTATTGCAGCTGCACCTATGCCGACTAAAACAATGACGTTAAGGTTTTGCCGAATAAACGGAATGTTGCCAAAGAAATATCCAGCAATCACCAAGCTGAAAATCCAAAGAGCGGCGCCCGCTATATTAAACAATTGAAAACGAGAAAAATTCATCTCTGATACACCGGCGACAAACGGCGCGAATGTACGAATGATTGGAAGAAAGCGCGCAAGAATAATAGTTTTACCACCATGCTTTTCATAGAACGCATGGGTCTTCAATAGAGCGCCTTGATCAATCCAACGAGATTGACTACTAAATACTTTTTTACCAATCCATCGACCAATGAAATAGTTCACCGTATTGCCTGAAACTGCGGCAATTAATAAACCAATACACAAAGTCCAAAGATTAAATTGCTCAGTTGCGCAATAAGCACCTGCGATAAAGAGCAAAGAATCGCCAGGCAAGAATGGGGCAATCACTAAACCCGTTTCCGCAAATACGATGGCAAAAAGTAATCCATATGCCCATGGACCATATTGAGAAATCACCACATCTAAATGGCGATCAATGTGGAGCAATAAATCACTCAACTGCAAAAGGGCATCAATCAACTTGCTCTCCAAAAATAGGTTTGATGGGCATCTTAACAGGCTCTTATAATGCCTTATGCAAACTGAACTACACATTCAGCCTATGCAGTCACTAGCAAACAACCCAATACTGTGTATTGTGGGGCCGACTGGTGCAGGCAAAACCCATCTCGCCATGTTGCTGGCGGAATATGCTAAATCTATTGGCCAGACTGTAGAGCTAATCAGCATGGATTCTGCGCTAGTCTATCGCGGCTTAGATATTGGCAGCGCGAAACCTACTAAAGCAGAACAGGCAACCGTCACCCATCATCTGATAGATATTCTTGAACCAACTGAAGTCTACTCAGCAGCACGCTTTGCGAAAGATGCAAAGCAACTATGCACAGAAATTGTTGGCAGAGGAAATATCCCCGTGATTGTCGGGGGCACCATGCTCTACTGGAGAGCATGGGCATATGGGTTATCGTCATTGCCAACCGCAAACCCCGAGATCCGACAGCGATTAGATGATGAGGGTAAGCGTATTGGTTGGCCAGCGATGCATGCCAAACTCGCTGCGATCGATCCAGAAACTGCCATGCGTTTAGAGCCTAATGATTCACAACGAGTTCAACGCGCCCTTGAAGTTTATGAAATTACTGGCAAAGCAATGTCTAGCCTACTGGCAGAATCACCTAGCGAGGATGGCAGAGAGGGTTCTGATATTCCACAATGGATCAACTTGGTTTCACTAGAACCCAGTGATCGCAAGCAACTGCATCAAAATTTAGAAAAACGCTTTGATCAAATGCTAGCAGCAGGCTTTTTAGATGAAGTAAAGCGCTTGCGAAAAAATCCAGACCTACATGAAGACTTACCTGCTATACGTTCAGTCGGTTATCGCCAAGCTTGGGAATTTCTGAATGGGGAAATTAATGCCGAGCAAATGCGCTACAAAGCATTGGCAGCAACCAGACAATTAGGCAAGCGTCAACTCACTTGGCTCAGAGCCATCTCTGGGAGAAATACCTTTGACCCCTTCAACCCAACTGAGATGAAGGCGGCTCTGGACTATTGCAAAAAAAGTTTGAAGGCGCTTACTGAGATAAGCAATCTTAAATAACGATGGTTTGAGGAGCATCTTTTGGACGCTCTACCACTTCACCAACAACCCATGCCTTTAGACCTTGTGCAGTAAGTGATTTGATCGCTGCATCAGCCTGAGCTGGCGACACAATTACCACCATGCCAATACCGCAGTTAAACACTCGCACCATTTCTGTATCGGCAACCCCACCCTTCATCTGCAACCAACGAAAGAGTTCAGGCAACTGCCAGCTATCGCGATGCAAGACGGCTTGAGTATTCTCAGGCAATACGCGTGGTACGTTATCCACCAAACCACCACCAGTAATGTGAGCCATACCCTTCACATCGATTTCAGAAATCAACTTCAGGAGGGGCTTCACATAAATTTCTGTTGGAGCCATAACCACGTCACCTAATGAGCGACCACCCAAATCATCGCTTGGTTTTGCGCCCGCGCGTTCAATAATTTTTCGAACTAATGAGTAACCATTGGAATGTGCGCCGCTAGATCCAATTGCCAACACGACATCTCCAGGGACAATCGTGTTGCCCGTAATAATTTTGGATTTCTCAACTGCACCGACAGCAAAACCTGCTAAGTCATATTCACCTGGAGGATACATTCCAGGCATCTCTGCAGTTTCACCGCCGATCAATGCACAACCTGATAATTCACAACCCTTAGCAATACCACCCACTACTGTTGCAGCAGTCTCCACAGACAGCTTGCCGCAAGCAAAATAATCCAAGAAAAATAATGGCTCAGCACCCTGGACCAAAATGTCATTCACGCTCATGGCCACCAAATCCTGACCAATGGTGCCGTGACGATTCCACTCAAAAGCCAAGCGAAGCTTTGTGCCCACTCCATCAGTACCTGATACCAAAACTGGCTCTTTATAGCGCTTTGGTACTTCAAAAAGAGCGCCAAAGCCGCCAATACCAGCCAAAACACCCTCTCGCATGGTTTTCTTGGCCAAGGGCTTAATGCGATCGACTAAATCATCCCCAGCATCAATATCAACGCCCGCATCGCGGTAAGAAAGGCCTTTTGAAGCAGAATTAGTAGAAGAAGTCATATCTAGAGCAGGAATATTAGTAAAAAATGCGACTGGGTCAGTAGAATCATTGAATTCTAGAGGATTACTCGTAATGGCTGAAATTTTTACCCCATTTTTGACCGCATTTATCTTGGCATACGCACTCAGACCGGTTTGCCTATGGCTTGAACAGCACCGCATCCCTCGCGGCCTCGCTGCTGGCCTAGCCGTCCTATTTGGGCTAGGTCTCATTTTTTCTATTCTTAGCCTATTTATTGGGCTGCTCAAATACGAAATTCCGCTCATTCGTGCTCAGATCCCTAGCTGGATCAGTAATACCCAAACTTGGCTTGGTCCAAAGCTAAATGACCTGCATATCAATTTTGACTGGGCCGCACTCAAAGTGGATGCTATTCAAAAAATCACAACGCATATCAATGAAAATGCAGACACCTTAATGAGCTCCATCCTCGATACCGTTCTATTGTCAGGAAGCTCAGTAATCGCAGGCTTTGTGAACGGAGTACTGATCATCTTTGTAATGTTTTACTTATTAATTGACTGGACGCACTTCTTTGGCTTGCTACAAACCATTGTTCCAGTACGGGCGCAAAAAACCGTGCACCACCTTGCCATGCACACAGATGGCCTTCTATCTCAATACTTGCGTGGAATGTTGATGGTGGTCTCCATCATGGCGGCTTACTACAGCGCTGGCCTTGCTTTAATCGGCATCAAGGGTGCTGTGGCGTTGGGCGTATTCACAGCCCTCATGATTGTCATTCCTTATATTGGCATTGCTTTAGGCCTAAGTCTTGCAATTGTTTCGGCACTTTTACAGTTTGGCCCCAATACAGAAGCACTCGGAGTGCTCGTCCTTTTTGGTCTTGGGCAATTTATTGAGGGTTTCTTCCTTACCCCGCGACTAGTGGGCGAACGTATCGGATTACACCCTGTAGCCGTGTTGTTTGCGTTGCTTTTATTTGGAAAACTGTTCGGCTTCTTCGGCATTCTCTTGGCGCTACCGATCAGCGCAGTGAGCTTGGTATTGGTTAAATACCTTTGGACTGTTTATACACAAAGCACTTGGTACCAAAAGTAATTTCGCTGCAATGAATACGTCTCCACTGCCAAAGCAGTTTGCTTTAGATATCAGCCACACTCCAAAAGCAAGTCTTGAAAATTATCTTCCTGGAAACGATCGCGCACTCATCTCAACCCTGCAAGCACTTTGTAACTCTTGGAAGCAAGACTTACCAGAGAAAATCAATAATCCGCTAAATCATCGTTGGCTTTATTGGTGGGGGCCTGAGGGATCTGGGCGCACACATTTACTTCAAGCGATTGCTAACGCAGCAGAATTAGCTGGCCTTCACTCGTTTGCCTTATCACCTAATGAACCTATCACTTGGGTGCGACTCGAAGAGAAAATTTTAGCTTTAGCGCAAAACGATGAGGCCTCCATCATCACCGTCGATGATGTGAATTATTTAGATGACAGGCTGGTTGGCGCTCTTTTTCGTATTTTGAATTCAGTTCAAGCCAGCAAGAATATTCATATCTTTATGGCTGGCAATGCTGCGCCGGCTAACCTGGTACTACGCGAAGATTTACGAACACGCCTCGGGTGGGGACTAGTCTTTCAGACTCGGCTCTTGAGTGATGATGAGAAAATACAAGCTTTAGAGCAAGCAGCCAAAGACCGTGGCTTGGTGCTATCACCGGAAGTAGTGCCATGGTTACTAAATCGCTTTTATCGTGACATGCCTAACTTGATGGCATTAATCGATGCTTTGGATGCTTACTCTTTGGAAACTAAACGTGCTGTAACCTTACCGCTGGTGCGCGAGCTCCTGCAACCCAAATAATTTTTTGATATTTCACTAGTGACAAACTTAGCCCTTTTTGATTTAGATCACACTTTACTTCCCTGCGATAGCGATTATGAATGGGGGCAGTTTCTGGCACGTATTGGTGTGGTTGATAGCGAATACTATGCGCGACAAAATGAACGCTTTTACCAAGATTACAAAGATGGCAAGCTCGACATTCATGAATTTTTGCGCTTTGCTCTAAAGCCGCTTTCCGAGCACTCGCGCGCACAACTGAAAGAATGGCATGATCAATTCATGCATGAGGTGATTAATGGCCAGCTGCGTCAAAAAGCCATTGATTTAGTCAAACAACATCAAGATGCTGGCGATCTTTGTTGCGTTGTCACGGCTACCAATAGCTTTGTTACACGCCCAATTGTTGAGCGCTTTGGTATTGAGCATTTGATTGCTACTGAACCAGCAACTCATGGCGATAACCCGCTAGCCGACTTCACGGGCGAAGTCAAAGGCAGTCCAAATTTTCGTGAAGGCAAAATTTTGAATGTGCATAGTTGGCTTGCGCAACAACAACTCGCACTTGCTCAATTACCACGCAGCTATTTTTATTCCGATTCCATCAATGACTTGCCATTGCTTGAACAAGTTAGCCATCCCGTTGTAACCAATCCCGATGATCGTCTGCGCAAGGAAGCACAATCACGCAATTGGCCCATTCTTGAGTTGTTTGCATGATTACTAAGTTTTTAAAACGCATTTTGCGGCGTGACCCCATGGTTAAGCATACGCAAGCTAATCAAACGGGAGCTCCTAAGCGGATTCCTAAAAAATCTCATCGTATCGACCCACATCTTCTCTCTAAAAACGCGGTCAAAGTTACCCAAACTTTGCAACAAGCTGGCTACGAGGCATTTATTGTCGGTGGCGCAGTACGAGATCTCGTTTTAGGGATTGAGCCAAAAGATTTTGATGTAGCAACTAACGCAACACCAGATCAAGTACAAAGACTCTTTCGCAAAGCGCGCCTCATTGGTAGACGCTTTCAAATTGTTCATGTCACCTTCTTTGGCAAAGGTCACCCAGAAATCATCGAAGTGTCTACTTTTAGAGCGCTACTCGATAACGCTGGTGATCATGTAGCAGAAAGCGGTCGTATCTTGCGAGATAACGTCTGGGGCTCGCAAGGCGAGGATGCTGCCCGCCGCGACTTTACGATCAATGCCATGTATTACGACCCATCTACCGAAACTGTCCTGGACTATCACGGTGGCATGGCAGATATGCAAAGAAAAACCTTGCGCATGATTGGCGACCCAGCTAAACGTTATCGGGAAGATCCCGTGCGGATGCTCAGAGCGATTCGTTTTGCCGCTAAAACCGGCTTTAGTCTTGATCAAAATACTCGCTTGCCGATTGCTAGATTAGGCAAGCTATTACAAGATGTGCCAGCAGCAAGGCTCTTTGATGAAATACTGAAGCTTCTCATGTCTGGCTACTCTTGGGCGGCTATTCAAGGTCTTCAGGAAGCAGGATTGCATCACGGGCTACTCCCTCTGCTAGACCGCATCCTTGATGACAGCGAAAATGCTATTGGCGCAAATGCTTTTGTGAAATTAGCGCTCGCCAATACAGATCAACGCATCCAATCTGGGAAAAGTGTATCTGCAGGATTTTTATTCGCCACCTTGCTTTGGCCAGATCTTCTGAAAAATTGGAAAACAAACCTTGCCAAAGGAATGGCTAATATTCCGGCACTACAAGATGCCATGGACGAAACCATCGCAACCCAAAGTAGCGGCATGACCATACAGCGCCGTTTTGAGAGCGACATGCGAGAAATTTGGTCGATGCAACCCCGCTTCGAAAGACGTGTAGGGCGTTACCCTTATCGCTTGATTGAAATGCCCCGTTTTAGGGCAGGCTATGACTTTATGCTCTTGCGTTGCGCAACAGGCGAGCAAAGCCCCGCACTTGGTGAATGGTGGACTAGCTTCATTGCAGCAGATCCAGTAGGGCAGGAGGCGTTAATGGCTAGCGCTAAGACCGAGCTAGGCAATACCACTAACTCGCCAACAAAAAGAAGGCGGCGCAGAAAACCAAAACCCACAACTCCAATAGAAGCATCTTCGAGCTAAGCAAACTTATATAAATTTCGGTAAAGTAATTCCATCTTGAATTTGGAATCGTATGGCACGAGCTTTTATCGGATTTGGTGGCAATATCGGTGATACGCGTCAGCTCATTACCGACGCCATTGTTTGCTTAGCGCAACGTTCCCAACTTCACATCCTTGCTAAAAGTTGCTTCTATCAAAGCGCGCCTGTTGAAGCTACTGGTGGCGACTACATCAATGCTGTAATTGAAATCGAAACAGAACTCAGCCCCTATGGTCTACTGCATGTTTGCCAAGCAATTGAACAAGAATTTGGTAGAGAACGACCCTACGCAAACGCCCCGCGAACTCTAGATCTCGATATTTTGTCTTTTGAGGGCGTTACTCAAAATGAAACTGAGTTAATCCTGCCCCACCCCAAAATCATTGAACGGTCGTTTGTTCTACTACCTTTACTAGAGATTGCGCCTGATTTCTGTCTACCAAACTTAGGCGAGTTAAAGACCTACCTACCCAAAGTAGCTCACCAACGAATCGAAAAACTACCCTGCCGCAACTGCAATTGCGGGGAAAAAGACGTTTATAGCCAAACGGCGCATTAATTCATTAAACTCTCGCCATGGGTTACTTACAGGGCGACAAGCCAATCACAATTACTAAGCTCCTCGCAATGCATGCCGAGGGTGAGAAGATTTCAATGCTGACAGCATATGACTCCACAATGTCAGCGCTACTCAATCGCTGTGGTGTCGAAACCATTTTGATTGGCGACTCTCTTGGTAACGTGATTCAGGGTCACACTAGCACTACCCCAGTGACAGTCGAGCAAGTTGCTTACCACACCGAATGTGTAGCGCGTGCCAACAGTCATGCGTTTGTTATTGCTGATTTGCCATTTGCTAGCTATGGTGATCCAGTACAAGCTTTGGATTCTGCTGCGACCTTAATGCGTGCTGGTGCAGATATGGTCAAACTAGAAGGTGGTGATTGGCAAATTGAGATCATTCAATACTTAGTTGAGCGTAGTGTGCCTGTGTGTGCACACCTTGGTCTGCTGCCACAGTCGGTTCATGTTTTAGGTGGCTATAAAGTTCAAGGAAAATCCAAAGACGCGGCAAGCTTGATGCTTGAGCAAGCGATTGCATGCGAACAAGCGGGTGCTCAAATGATTGTGCTCGAAGCCATTCCTTCATCGCTTGGTAAAAAGATTACTGAAGCTTTATCCATTCCAACCATTGGTATTGGCGCTGGCCCCGATTGCTCTGGTCAAGTATTGGTACTACAAGATATGTTGGGCATTAGCCCTGGTAAGCCTCCCAAGTTCGTAAAGAACTTTATGGAAGGTCACCATTCGATTGAAGCGGCCGTGAAGGCCTACGTCCGCGAAGTGAAGTCCGGGAAATTTCCCGGAGCGGAACATGGTTTTGCAGGTTAGTTAAATAAGCAATTTGATGTTTAACTAAAGAAGCTTTTCACACCATCAAACCAACCCTTTTGTTGTGGGCTGTGTTTGTCGCCAGCCGACTTCAAACTATCGTCAAACTGTTTGAGTAATTTCTTTTGGTCATCAGTTAACTTGACTGGGGTTTCAACAACCACATGAACAAATAAATCTCCAACCAGCGTAGAGCGAAGTCCCTTGATTCCCTTATTACGCAAGCGGAATGTTTTACCAGTTTGCGTCCCCTCGGGAATGGGAAACTCCACACGACCTGAGAGCGTTGGCACTTCGATCTCACCACCGATTGTTGCCGTAGCAAAAGAGATTGGCATCTGCACATGCAAATCGCTGCCATCACGCTCAAACACCTTGTGTGGCTTAACGCGTACCTCTACATAGAGATCCCCCGCTGGACCTCCATTGATTCCAGGCTCACCATTGCCAACAGAGCGCACACGCATTCCATCATCAATGCCAGCAGGAATCTTGATCTCGAGTGTTTTTTGCTCTTTATGTTTACCAGTGCCATGGCAAGTTTTACAAGGCTTTGGAATGTATTCACCAGTACCGCGACACTTGGGGCAAGTTTGCTGCATTGAGAAAAAACCTTGCTGCACACGCACTTGACCATGACCATCGCAAGTAGAACATTTTTCTGCTTTTGTACCAGGTTCAGCACCCGTGCCGTGACATGGCTTGCAATCACTCCAGCTAGGCACACGAATCTGGGTGGTATATCCTTCGGCAGCCTGCTCAAGGGTAATGTCCATGTTGTAACGCAAATCCGCGCCTTTGTAGACTTGCGGGCCAGCATGGCGACCACCACCTTGGCCAAAAATGTCTCCAAAAATATCGCCAAAAGCATCCGCGAATCCACCGCCGCCAAACCCACCACCAAAACCACCGCCCATCGATGGATCTACACCAGCATGACCATATTGA
Source organism: Polynucleobacter sp. MWH-UH19D (assembly GCF_040409795.1). NCBI lineage: Bacteria > Pseudomonadati > Pseudomonadota > Betaproteobacteria > Burkholderiales > Burkholderiaceae > Polynucleobacter > Polynucleobacter sp. MWH-UH19D. Next base: position 1,644,296 of record NZ_CP099571.1, read on the forward strand.
TCATAAGCAGCACGCTTGTTGGGATCAGATAGTGTTTCGTAGGCTTCTTTTGCCTCTTTAAATTGCGCTTCCGCAGTCTTGCTGTCGGGATTACGGTCTGGGTGGTATTTCATCGCTAGCTTGCGATAAGCTTTTTTCAACTCATCATCACTAGCACCCTTCGCTACACCAAGAACTTCATAAAAATCGCGTTTACTTTTAGGCACGGCCTATTCCTCTCAACTTCCCAACAACCTCAATGGCACAAGTCGGCACGAGGCCGACTTGTTATTTAAACACTTCAAAACTTTGTTAAAAAATAGTTTTTGACTTCATTATTTCTTGTCATCAACCTCTTTAAAGTCCGCATCAACTACATCGGCATCTGGGGCTGCACCAGGGGCTGCGCCACCAGGAGCCGCACCTGCAGCGCCAGCCTTAGCCTGCTCTGCAGCCATTACCTTTTCACCTAGCTTCTGACTGACTTTACCCAATGCTTCGGTTTTCGCTTCGATGATTGCCTTGTCGCTACCTTTGATAGCCTCATCCAATTCCTTGAGAGCTGCCTCGATTGCGCTCTTCTCAGAAGCTTCTAGGCCAGCACCATGCTCTTCCAAGGCTTTCTTGGTTGAGTGAGCCAAGGCATCCGCAGTGTTGCGTGCAGTAACCAACTCAAGCGCTTTCTTATCTTCTGCAGCATTCGCTTCAGCGTCTTTAACCATACGCTGAATCTCTTCTTCAGTTAAACCAGAATTTGCCTTAATGGTGATCTTGTTCTCTTTGCCAGTGTTTTTATCTTTTGCAGTGACATGCAAAATACCATTGGCATCGATATCAAAGGTCACTTCAATTTGTGGCATGCCGCGTTGTGCAGGCGCAATACCTTCCAAATTAAACTCACCAAGCAACTTGTTGGCAGAAGCCATCTCGCGCTCACCTTGGTAGCACTTAATGGTTACCGCAGGCTGATTGTCTTCAGCAGTTGAGTACACCTGTGAATGCTTGGTAGGAATCGTAGTGTTCTTTGGAATCATCTTAGTCATCACGCCACCAAGAGTTTCAATACCCAATGACAATGGGGTAACGTCCAAGAGCAATACGTCCTTACGGTCACCAGACAATACGGAACCCTGGATTGCAGCACCAACAGCTACGGCTTCATCAGGATTTACGTCTTTGCGAGGCTCTTTGCCAAAGATCTCTTTTACTTTATCTTGAACCGCAGGCATACGTGTCTGACCACCGACCAAAATCACGTCGTCAATATCAGAAACGCTAACACCAGCATCCTTAATCGCAGTCAAGCAAGGACCTGCAGTGCGATTGATGAGTTCTTCAACCAAAGACTCCAACTTTGCACGAGTTAGCTTCAAGTTCAAGTGCTTAGGACCGCTCGCATCAGCTGTCACGTAAGGCAGATTGATTTCAGTTTGTTGAGCAGAAGACAATTCGATCTTGGCTTTTTCAGCGGCATCTTTCAAGCGTTGTAGCGCCAATACGTCTTTGCTCAAATCTACGCCTTGCTCTTTCTTGAACTCAGCAATGATCCAGTCAATGATGCGTTGGTCAAAGTCTTCACCACCTAAGAAAGTGTCACCATTTGTGGAAAGCACTTCGAATTGCTTCTCACCATCCACGTTGGCGATTTCAATAATGGATACGTCAAATGTACCGCCACCCAAGTCATACACAGCGATCTTGCGATCAGCTTTGTCCTGCTTATCCAAACCAAAAGCCAATGCAGCAGCAGTAGGCTCATTAATGATGCGCTTCACATCCAAACCAGCGATACGGCCAGCATCTTTAGTTGCCTGACGTTGGCTATCGTTAAAGTAAGCAGGAACTGTAATCACAGCCTCAGTCACTTCTTCGCCCAAATAATCTTCAGCAGTTTTTTTCATTTTGCGTAAGATTTCAGCGGACACTTGCTGTGGCGCCATTTTCTTATCGCGCGCTTCAACCCAAGCATCGCCGTTGTCCGCCTGAACAATCGAGTAAGGCATCAAGCTGATGTCTTTCTGTACTTCAGGATCAGTAAATTTACGACCCATCAAACGCTTCACTGCATAGATAGTGTTTTTTGGGTTTGTTACTGACTGACGTTTCGCTGGGGCGCCAACCAATACTTCGCCATCCTCAACATAAGCGATGATGGATGGTGTAGTGCGAGCGCCTTCTGCGTTCTCTACAACTTTAGGCGCATTGTTTTCTACGACTGAAACGCATGAGTTTGTGGTTCCTAAGTCGATTCCGATAATCTTTCCCATAATGGCTCCAAAAAATTAAATTACTTTGTTGTACTTCTAAGTTGTTTCAATTTGAGTGGCAACTCAGTGAATGACCCCGAATTGCCGCGAATATTCCAATACTCGTTAAATGGGGTTAATTCATCCAAATTCAAGGGCTGAAATAGCAAAAAAGGCAGAAATCTGCCTTTTTTATGCAATTTTTCAGGTTTTTTACTTATTTTGGAGCGCTTACAGTCACCAACGCTGGTCTCAAAACCCGATCGGCTACGGTGTAGCCCCGCTGCATTACCGAAACTACGGTATTGGGCTCTTGCTCTGATGGGACCGAGGCAATCGCCTGATGATGATGAGGATCAAACTTATCCCCTATTGCAGGATTAATTTCAGTCATCTTGCCTTTTTCAAACGCAGACAGAAGTTGTTTGAGCGTAATTTCCAGGCCTTCTTTAAATGCTTTTGCATCACCCACATCTGTGCTGAGTGCGGCATACAAACTATCTGTTACCGGAACTAGATGTTCGGCAAAATTCTCAATAGCAAATTTGTGTGCTTTTGCAACGTCCTCAACAGCACGACGACGAATATTTTCACCTTCAGCTTTGGCACGTAAGAAATTGTCCTGTAAATCTGCAATCTTTTGATTGAGCTCTGCAATTTCTTGCTCAGGAGTTTTTACCTCAGGCACGTCTGTAGCAGCTACATTTTCAGCGCTAGAAGGAGCGGCAGAATTCTCTTGCTCGGTCGATTGGTTTTGGTTTTCTTGAGTCATGGACAAAAATTCACTTTTCTATATTGAAGGCAATTGCTTTGATATGTGGGGTCAGTTTATTCAATTTCAAGACTGCTTTTGAACAAACTCTGCCCGATCATTGCGCCTTGCAAGTTCTTCAGAAGACTCAGACCCCAATGACCATCCCTGTAAATGCGTATATGCAATATCAGTCAAGGCCTCAATCCACTTCGGACTGCTGTTCAAGCATGGAATATATCGATAATCTTTGCCGCCGCGCTCTAGAAAGGACTCTCTTGCTTCCATCGCGATTTCCTCTAGAGTCTCTAGGCAGTCCGCTGGGAAGCCCGGGCAAAATACATCAACGCGCTGACAACCTTCTTTCGCTAATTTTTCTAATGTAGGAGCGGTATAGGGCTTTAACCACTCCGCCTTACCAAAACGCGATTGAAATGTAACGATGTATTGATTTGAATCTAGGCCTAGCGCTTCGCCTAGTAGTCGCCCAGTCTTCAGACATTCGCAATGATAGGGGTCACCTTTCATCAGGTTGCGTTTTGGTAGTCCATGAAAAGACATGACCAATCGATCACCTCTTAAAAAATCAGGGCGCCCATCTTTATCCCAACTGCTCAACACTTGATCACGTAAAGCGGCAATATAAGCGGGGTTATCGTGATAATGCTTTACCAAACGCAATTCAGGTTGATTGCGCCAAGTGCTGAGTACTCGGAACACTTCATCAAAACTAGATGCCGTCGTAGTGGCAGAGTACTGAGGGTATAAAGGTAATAGCAATAAGCGCTCCATGCCCTCTGCCTTTAGGTTCTCAAGGACTTCTTGGGTTGAAGGCTTACCATAGCGCATTGCCAAACTTACCAAGACAGTGTGCCCTTCATTTGTAAATTTTTCTTGTAATTCTTTTGCTTGTAAACGCGAGTAATGCATCAATGGCGAACCTAATCGAGGCAACCAAATGGATGCGTATTTTTTAGCGGATGCGCTACTGCGAATCGGCAAAATAATGCCATTCAAAATAAACCACCAAATAAATCGTGGAATCTCAACAACCCGTGGGTCTGATAAAAATTCTTTTAGGTACGCTCTTACCGCTTTAGGGGTAGGCGCAGAAGGCGTTCCTAAATTTAAGAGAAGGACTGCTGTTTTACTTGCGCGCAAGTGTGGATTTTGATTCAAGATAAATTTCTCTAGTAACTATTTAATAAGGGCTTAATAAGAACTGTTGGTAGGACCCGATACTCAAGAGCTGAGGGCACCCGATAACAATTTAGATGTGATATCTACAATCGGAATCACTCTATCGTAAGCCATTCGGGTAGGGCCAATCACTCCCAAGGTGCCTACGATCTGACCATCAACGCTATACGGTGCACTAATCACCGCTAGATCTTCATAAGGCAATAAATCGCTCTCGCCACCAATAAAAATCTGAATGCCGTCAGCATGACTGGATACATCCAATAATTGCATTAGTACGGATTTTTGCTCCAACATATCAAACATCTTGCGCAATTTATCAAGGTTAGAACTCAGGTCGCCAACATTTAGCAAGCGACGCTCCCCCGAGAGCAGCATGTCACCCCGGCTCAGGTCATAATCCGCTACACCACTTTGCAAAGCTAGCGCCATCAAACCAGAAATATCGGCACGCAAGTTATCCAAATCCGCCCGCAAGTGTTGGCGCACTTGTTCAAAACTTTTTCCAGCAAACTGCGTATTAATGTAGTTGCCCGCCTCTATCAGTTGGCTTGGTGTGTAATCTTGATTGGTTGGCAAAATACGATTCTGCACATCGCCTTCTGGCGTCACCATAATGAGCAAAATTTTGCCTTCACCCAAACGCAAAAACTCAATGTGCTTGAAAACTTGAGCTCGCTTCGGCGTCATCACCACCCCGGCGAAATGGCTGAGATTAGACAATATTTGTGCAGCGGAATTGAGCACCCGTTGAGGAGAATCCGGCAATAAGCCTTTTTCTACTTCTTTTGCGGCCATTTCTTCTAATGGACGCACCGTCACCATGGTGTCCACAAAGAGTCGGTACCCTCTAGGAGTTGGAATCCGGCCTGCGGAGGTATGCGGACTCGTAACCAAGCCCATATCCTCTAGATCTGCCATCACATTGCGAATAGTCGCCGCTGACAGGTCTAAACCTGAAAATCTCGATAGCGTGCGGGAACCAATAGGCTGGCCCTCCTCGATATAGCGTTCGATGAGGGTTTTTAGTAAGGCGCGAGAACGTTCATCCATGGTGGAAGGGATTTTATGCCTATGGTTTAATCATCATATGTTAAGCCCATCCCCAAATTCTTCCAAGAAGGCCTTTAGCCGAGTTGCTCTCGTGGGCAAATTCCAGGCGGATGGCATTGATGAGCACCTCAGGGAGCTAGCTAAACTGGTCAACAGCCTAGGTTGTGAAGTCTATATAGAGGCCTCTACAGCTAGCCAATTAAGCTTAAAAGACTATCCCACCAAGACTGCGGAAGACTTTGCTGGGGCAATTGATTTGGTTGTAGTTTTAGGTGGGGATGGCACCATGCTCGGAATTGCCCGCCAACTTGCTGGCAGCCAAGTACCACTTGTCGGAATCAATATGGGACGACTTGGATACATGACTGATATTCCCATTCGCTCCGTTCAAGATACTTTGCCCCAAATCATCGCTGGTGAATATGAAGCGGACACACGCACCTTACTAGATGCTGTAGTCATTCGCGCGGGTAAAGAAATGAACCACGCATTAGCTCTCAATGATGTGGTGGTAAATCGTTCTGGCATTTCTGGAATGGTTGAATTAGCAGTGCATGTTAATGGATCATTTATGTACAACCAGCGCTCCGATGGCTTAATTGTCTCAACGCCAACTGGTTCGACTGCCTATGCCTTGTCTGCCGGTGGCCCCATATTGCATCCGCATGTTGCAGGTATATTGCTGGCCCCAATCGCACCACACTCACTCTCCAATCGACCAATCGTTTTGCCGCAAGATAGCGTTACGATTATTGAAGTGGTTAATGGTCTTGATGTCATTGTGAATTTTGATATGCAATCACAAACCAATTTGCAAAGCGGCGATAAGGTTGAAGTGCGTCAGTCCAATAAGACAATCACTTTCCTACACCCTCGCAGTCATAGCGACTACAAAACCTTACGTGAAAAACTGCATTGGAATGAGTACCCATCGACTTTTTAATGTCGGGTTTCCAGCTACGCTAATACATGCTTCAAACCATCTCCCTTCGCGACTTTGTCATTGTTGACCAACTTGAGCTCGACTTTGCCAGCGGCTTTACTGTTCTAACTGGGGAAACAGGTGCCGGCAAATCTATTTTGCTAGATGCTTTAGGCCTTGTTCTTGGTGAGCGAGCTGATAGCAGCCAAATTCGGGAGGGCAGTAACCGGGCAGAAATCTCCGCTACCTTTAGGATAGAAGCAGAGCTCATTCAATCCTTTGGGAAATGGCTTGATGAACAAGGACTTCCAGACGAAGATGAAGGTCAGACCCTACTGCTAAAAAGAATTGTGGAGTCCAATGGTCGCAGTCGTGCATTTATTAATGGTAGCGTTGCCACATTGACGCAATTGCGCGAAGCGGGCGATCAATTGGTTGATATTCATGGTCAACACGCACATCAATTGCTTCTCAAGAGTGGCGCCCAAAGAGAGTTGCTAGACCGCCATGCCGGTTTACTGCCCCTAGCCTCCAATGTTGCACAAGCTTTCAAAATTCTGAGCGACTCTCGTCGACGCTTGGCACAAGCCGAGAACGCAGGGCAAGATATTGAGCGGGAACGCGAGAGGCTTGAATGGCAACTAGAAGAACTGACTGAACTTTCTCCACAAGAAGGTGAATGGGCGCAGATTCAGTTGGAGCACGCTAGGTTAGCTAATGGAGCGAAATTAATTGGGGGCTGCCAAGAAGCTATTGAGATTTTGAGCGACGCCGACAACTCTTTAGAATCTTCTTTATCCAAAGTATGTGGCAATATCGGCGCGCTAGCGGAACACGATGCCGCATTAAAAGATGTGAGTGATTCTCTTGAAAGCGCTCATATTCAACTCGATGAAGCGATTCATGGTCTAAACCGTTATTTACAAAAAATAGATTTAGATCCTGCCCGTCTTGAACAAGTAGAAGAACGAATGCAAGCTTTACATGGCGCCGCTAAAAAATATCGAGCTGATGTTGATGCGTTACCGCAGCTTCTCCTGGAAACTGCAGACCGCCTAGAAGCGCTCACAGCCTCACAAAACATTGAAGCACTAAGAGAAAAAGTAAAACAGGAAGAGGCTAGCTACCTAAAACTAGCAAAGCAACTTTCAGAGCATCGCAGCAAAGCCGCCAACGACCTTGGCAATCAAATAACAAATGCCATGCAAGATTTATCTATGGCGGGTGGACGTTTAGAAATTACCTTAAACCCTCTCCAAGAGGGTGGTTCACATGGACTTGAACAAGTTGAATTTTTAGTAGCGGGTCATGCTGGTAGCACCCCTAGATCATTAGCCAAGGTAGCCTCAGGGGGCGAGCTGGCGCGCATTAGCCTAGCAATCAGCGTTATCACCAGTAAAGCATCATTTACACCAACACTCATATTCGATGAAGTGGATGCGGGTATTGGCGGCGCAGTAGCCGAAACCGTTGGCAAACTATTGCATCAACTGGGTCAATCACATCAAATTTTGTGCGTCACCCATTTGCCCCAGGTGGCCGCGCAAGGCAATCACCACCTCAAGGTCAGCAAGTCTCAGGCTGGGGATAAAACGGTTTCACAAGTTCAAACCCTTGGTAGATCAGAACGCGTCGAGGAAGTCGCCAGAATGCTCGGTGGTGCAACAATCACCGACACCACCCGCCGTCACGCACGCGAGCTTCTAGAACAACATTAAATCAGCTCTGTATTAGAGGTAGTCTTAAAAACACGCTTCCATAGCAATGAGACATTGTCTCTAGCGATCAGCAAATCAGACTCATTACTTAAATGGATCCGCGTTTTTTCAGCGCCATCTAGACGCAAACGATGTTGTCTTGCTCTTAGCAAACGATATGCATCACCAACGGCTTTTGCAATATCTGCCTCAATTAATCCCACTTCAGCGGCTATTCGCAATAAAGCAATGTTGCCTAAGTTACCAATCAGTTGCGGATGCTGATGCGAATAAGCCAGTACTAAAAACTGGACGATAAATTCGATATCTACCATGCCGCCTGCATCATGCTTTAGATCGAAATCGTTTGTTGGATTGGGGTGGCCCTCATGAACTTTACGTCTCATCTCAACTATTTCATTGCGAAGATGATCAATATCGCGTTGCTGACTCAATACCTCTTGGCGAACTGCATCGAATAAATTGCCTACCAAAACATTTCCAGCGACAAAGCGGGCACGGGTAAGTGCTTGATGCTCCCAAACCCAAGCAGCATTGTCACCTTCACGCATTTGATATTTTCTAAATGCATCCACATTCGTAACCAAGAATCCAGCCGAACCATTTGGACGAAGACGTGTATCGATCTCAAACAGGCTACCAGTAGAGGTGAACGCTGTTAACCAATTGATCATGCGCTTAGCTAATAAGGCATATATTTCTTGAGCCTCATAATCATTTTCTGTTGCTTGATATAAAAAAACTAAATCAAGGTCTGAAGCATAACCAAGCTCTTTGCCACCTAATTTTCCGTAAGCGATGATGGCAAAAGTTGGGGCTAAATTTTTCGGCAGATCAAATTTTTTAGCCACCAATGACCATACACGTTCAAAAGTAGCCTGCAGAATTAAATCGGCAAGCGCGGATAAGTGATCGCTAACTTTTTCGACCGAAAGAGCTTGCTCTACACCAATTCCCAAATCTGCCAATAGCGTAATAAATGTTTCGGTGTGATGGGTTACACGCAAAATATCCATCGCTTGCTCTGATCCATCACCATCTGCCATTACATCGTCTAAGCGCATATCCAGATTGGCTTTTACTTCTCGCCAATAATCTTCTGGATGATCGATCAATGCCCTTTCCATATTCGGGTTAAGCAGATAATCCAGTAGATGCGGATGAGAGATGAGGTACTGCGCACCCCACTGAGATGATTGAAGCAAAGACAACACATTGGACAATGCGCCAGGATACTCAGCCAATATAGATAAGTAAGCACTTCTTCGGGCAATTGCTTCAAGCAAATCAAAAAAGCGTGACAAAGTCTTATCAATATCTTCAGTAGCGTCGCGCTTACTCATCAAAGCATCGGCAGCACTTCGAACCAAGTTATCAAAAATCAGTCGACTTTTTTCAGGCAATTGCTTGGCTTTCGTGCTCGCGATCCATGCATTCCAGCGAGCCAAGGATTGCGGAAATATCTGGGCGTCTGGCAACCAAGTATCTTCGAGGGGTGCGAGATCGAGTCGCGTCTCGTCATCCAATAAGAATGCCTTTTCAAATAATCGCGCCACATTATTTTGATGAGCTTGTAGTACACCTAAAAAACTAGCCTCATCCTTACAGCCCATCGAGATAGCCAGACGTTCGCGAATATCAGCTTGGTCTGGCAAATAATGGGTTTGCTGGTCATCCCAAACCTGGATGCGATGCTCTAGACGCCTTAAAAACTCATAGGCACCCTCAAGATGAGTTACATCATCTGCCGGCAAGATGCCACGTTGGCGAATCAAATCTAATACCTGTAAAGTTGGACGCACCCTGAATCGCGGATCTGTACCTCCGCGCATTAACTGAAACATTTGCGCTAGGAATTCAATTTCACGAATTCCACCCCGCCCCAACTTAATATCATGCGAACGCCCTTGGTGTCCTACTGAACGCTTCTCCGCCTCCCGCTGAATTTGTGCATGCAAATCACGAATTGATGCGATCACCCCATAATCTAAATGCCTACGATAGACAAAGGGGCGAATTAATTGCTCAAGACTTTTTTCGCAATGAGTATGATCCTTGGTGCCTGGCAGTGGTGCTATCAACCTTCCCTTGATCCAAGCGTAACGCTCCCACTCTCGTCCCTGTACCAATAAATACTCTTCTAGCATATCGAGACTGCAAACTAATGGACCTGAATCACCATTTGGTCGTAAACGCATATCCACACGAAATACGAAACCATTTGCATCATGCTCAGATAAAAGCTTGATCAATCGCTTTCCCATGCGGGTAAACCATTCATGATGAGAAAGACTCTTTGGGCCATCCCTTGTCTCACCTTCATGCTCGTACAAAAAAATCAAATCAATATCAGATGAAAGATTTAACTCTAGGCCACCGAGCTTCCCCATCCCCACAACCATCAACGGCATTTCAGATTGGGTAGACTCGCTCCATGGAATACCAAAGCGTGACTGCAAATCCTGATGAATGAAAGTCAAGGCATGATGCACTGCGAATTCGGCAAAATGGCTTAGGCTATGCGTCACCTCTTTCAGATCAGCCAAGCCATTAAGATCGCGAAAAGCTAACCAAAGCATCAATCGCTGGCGAGCAAGACGTAAATCCGCCATAAATTGCGCCTCATCTTGCCCTGCAGTCAAACTATCAAACTTGCAAGGCTCTAAAAGACCCTGGATTCCTTCTAAGGTAATCGCGTGCGGCCCAACAGACTGCAGCCAACCCCTCCATTCAGGTTTAGCACTTAACCAGCGACGAGCGTAATTGGAGTGTTGCTCTAAAAATGCGATTTGTTTTGAAAAATCATCCATCCCATCATCTTAATCCCGAGTATTGGGAGCCACATAGAAGCTTGGCGGCATAGCAAAGCCTGACGGATAATAGAGTCCATGCCACCAAATTTCTTCTCGTCCCAGCTAAAAGGCCTATTTGCAAAGGGCCTTCAGAATTTAGGTAAAAATTGGCATAAACGCGCCTTCATATTGGCGGCGACCCTAGCAGCGTTATTTTTACTTGGCCATCTTACGGTCAGGTTCGTAGTTTGGCCACAAATCGAAAAATCCAAGGCCTCTGTTGAAAAAGTGATCGGGGCTCGTGTTGGGGTCAATGTAACCATTGATGATTTGCATGTTTCATGGACTGGCATTAGACCTTCTTTTGAAATTGATGGTCTACGTTTCACTGCCCCCGAAGAAACAAAGCCATCTCTCTTCATCAAAAGAATTTATGGTCAGTTAAGTTGGAAATCGTTTTACCATTTATTACCTTACTTTCATGAAATTCATTTCGAAGACGCAGAAATCTTTTCACAAAGAAATACGAAGGGCGTCATTACAATTGCTGGTATCAAGATAGACAGCAGCCCAAGCGATTATTCAACTCAAAACTGGTTATTCTCGCAAGACCTCATTGAAGCTAAGCAAGTCAAACTAAATTGGGATGATCAGCTCAACCGCAAATCGCCAACCTTTATCGAAGTGCAAGAACTCACTTTAGAAAACGGTATTCGCCAACATAAAGGTTCGCTGATCGTTACCACGCCATGGAACCAAGGACCAGCAGAAGTAAAGCTGGGCTTTGCCCATCACCTCGGTGGAGAGATAGGCAACTGGCGCAATTGGATCGGCAATCTCTCTTGGAACATCAATAATCTTGATCTCAAAAAAATCGCGAGCGAATTTCATTTCCAGTTAAGCGCTCTTGAGGGCCTATTGAGCTCAAATGGGAATTTGAAGATTGACAATGCGCAACCTGATGGCGGTGAATTTTTTATTGCTGTTGACAATTTGATAGTGCAGTCCTCGAAAAGCGAAGATGCTATTGCGCTAGGTCGTTTGGAGGCAAATCTATCCCAAGAAACTACGGATGGCATGATTGCGATCTCCACCAAAACATTTGCTTGGCGTGAAATGGGTAGCTTAAAATCTACCCCGCTTGAAAATCTCAGCCCCATGACATTCCGCTGGCGACCTCCTGACGCAGATGGGGAAATTAAAGAGTTTGGCTTTTCATCTCCCAAGATATCCGTTGAAGACATAGCCTTATTTGCGCTGAATCTTCCGCTTTCCAAAAAAGTACATCAATGGATTAAAGCATCTCAGGCGGAGGGTGATCTCGAAGACGTTGATATTCAGTGGGCAGAGAGTAAGTCTCCCCTATCCGCACTCAATATTCCAGGTGGCTGGTTTAAATCCAACAAACTTGATTTCAACGTTAGCGCAAAACTCATCAATCTCACTTTTGTCGGCATCAACAAATCAATACCCTCTGTTTCAAATTTATCTGGATTCGTTACGAGCAACCAAAAAGAAGGGAGTTTTTCTGTTGATTCCCGAAATCTTGATTTGGAAGTGTATGGCCTATTAAATGATCCCCAAATTCAACTCGATCGAGTAACGGGCCAGATCAACTGGTCCAAACAAAGAGGCAATTGGGTTATAGCCACCAAAAAACTTGCCCTCAGCAATCCAGAGATCAGCACTAACCTCAGCGTTAACTATAAGATCGGTAACGGCAAAGAAGCCGACTACATGACGCTAGACATGGGCTTTGATCAAGCCAATCTCAAAACGGCATATCGTTACTTACCTGTTGGAATGGGGAAAGACGTTAGAACCTACCTCAGTAAAGCTTTTGATGGGGGCATTATTCGAAAGGGGCAATTACACATTAAAGGAGACCCCAATCAAGCCCCCTACCCTGATAGACAACAGGGTGAACTGACTTTGAATCTTCCGATTGCTAACGCCACTTTTAGTCCAACACCATTACTACCGAGCAATCAAGGAACATGGTCAGCATTCACAAGCGTAAATGGCAATATCACCATGAACAATGCTTTCTTCGCTGTTGATATTGCAAAAGCCAATTACAAACAAGTAGGCTTAGATACTTTCCATGCTGAAATTCCTAACGTCAGCGCAAATCAATTGACGCTTAGCGTCAGTGGAAATGCCAAAGGGGACGCACCGCAGTTGCTTGAATACTATTACTTATCACCTGTAGGTAAGAAGCAAAACGGGCTAGCGCAAAAATTACGTATCACTGGCCCCATCAGCCTTAATCTTGGTTTAAAGGTACCTTTGTCAGGCTCAGCTGACACCAATTTAGATTTGAAATTAAATCTGCCAGGTAATCGCGCTCAATGGGCGGATACTCCGCCATTTGAAAATTTAAAGGGTGGCATACGAATCACCGAAGCTCACCCAGAGTTTGAAAATATTTCAGCAAATTTTTTAGGTGGAACTATCAATATCACTAGCGCCGAAGATAGCAAAGATAAGCAACACTTTAAAGTTACTGGGGATGTTCAATCCAAATTTATTCAGGACTATTTCGCAAATTCTTCAAATGCCGAGGCGCAAGCATTTATTAAGAGCATGAGCGGCTCCATTAAATATGATGGGCTTATTGGCTTTAACAAGACAGGCAGCGATTCTAATTTGCAATTTGATTTGCGTAACTGGGCTATTAATACTCCAGCACCCGTGAAGAAGATCAACGGTGCCGCCATGACTGGCCAAATTAATATTAAAACTTCGAGTGATATCAATAACTCAAAACGAGTAAGCTGGTCAGGAAAAATTGGCAGTCTCTACAGCATTGAAGGCGCAGTGAATCGCGACTCTCAATTACAAGTTGGGCTTGGCATTGGTGGCACGGCGGTCGTTCCTCAGCAAGGCTCTCAAATTAGTATCGTCAGTAATGAACTGAATCTGGATGAATGGCAACGATTCCTACAGATAAATAAGGCAAACCGTAGCCAAGAAGCTCCAACAAATTCTGCTTCTACCGCCAGTAATTTCCTAATTACTGCGCAAGCAAAAAAACTCATACTATTTGATCGCCCGTGGCAGGATGTGAATTTATCGGCAAGCAATAAAAAGAACGGCTGGGACTTGCGCATTAATTCACCCTTAGCCTCTGGGCAAATTCAGTATCAAGAAGCACAAAAATCAAATACGAATGGCTTGATCAGCGGGCGCTTTACAAAATTAAAAATTGCGGATGCTCTCAAGGCCGCTGAGGCGAAAGCAACCCAAACCACAGTTCCTAAGAAAACATTAAAACCCGAATCTATTCCTAGCCTCGATATCGTCATTGAGGATTTTTCATGGTCAAAGGCTCAACTTGGTCAGCTGAAGGTGAAATCTAGTACTGCGGACAACACCTTAAAAATTGAATCTATTCAAACGAATAATCAGCAAGGCAGCACCACCATCAGTGGTCAATGGACTGGGGCAACAAAAAATACTCCAGATCATAGCGTGATGAATATTGATATGACGGTAAAAGATGCTGGCCAAATCATTGCTCATTGGACACCTCAAAAATCAGTGGAAGGCGGGCAAGGCAAGGTGAGCGCAAATGTTCAGTGGGATGGGCCACCTTTTGATCCTAAATATGAAACCTTATCTGGAAAGGCTAATTTAAATCTTGAAAAAGGTCGCCTGCTTGAAGTGAACTCGAGTGGCGCCAAACTACTTGATGTTCTTAGCCTTCAGAGTCTGTTTCGATTTGCCACACTCGACCTCAAGGGAAGTCTTGGCAATATCGTTACCAAGGGGACGCCTTTTAATACTATTAATGGAAACTTTGATATTAATAATGGCGTTGCCCAAACTCAACAATTTAATATGAATCTAGATCAAGCCAATGTGGTGATGAGCGGTCAAATTAATATTCCAAAACAATCCCAGGATCTGCGTATCACCATCTTCCCAACTATCGATGCCACAGCAGGATCACTAGCCGCCTTTGCAATTAACCCTATTGTCGGACTAGGTGCGCTGGTTGGCCAATACCTTCTGACAAGTCAAATTAACCGTGGCTTGCAATCCGATTATTTAATCCAGGGTTCGTGGGATGATCCAGAGGTGATTCCGTTAGATCAAAAAGGTCAGCCAATCGACTCCAACACCCTCAATACAATTCGTAGTAAAAATTTACTGATTGAGCAAAATAAACCTGGCGCAAATGGTGCACCCAACCCCACGTCAACGCCCACTCAAAAAAATATTCCGACAAGGTAAATCTTTTAACTTTAATGAGCACAACAGCAAACCTCAAGATTGCATCTGTACAAATGGTCTCCACACCAGACCTTGAGCAGAATTTGAATACCGCAAGCAAACTAATCAAACAGGCGACTGATGAAGGTGCTCAGTTGATAGTACTACCCGAATATTTTTGTATGATGGGCTTAAAAGATACCGATAAAGTTCGCATTCGTGAACCACTCTGTAGCGGCCCTATTCAAGATCAACTTGCCCGAATTGCTCAGGATAATCACATTCATCTAGTCGCTGGCACCATTCCTCTAGAAGCAAAAGATTCAAACAAAGTTTTAAATACGACCCTTGCCTTTGATTCAAATGGCTTACAAATTGGTCGCTATGACAAGATCCATTTGTTCGGTTTTCAAACTACAACCGAACGTTACCAAGAGTCCGAAACGATTGAAGCTGGTGATACGCCTGGACTCCTAAAAGTTCAGATCAATAATCAGGAATGGGTATTTGGACTCAGTATTTGCTATGACATCCGTTTCCCTGAACTCTATCGAGCCATGGGGACTGTAGATTGCCACATCATTCCCGCCGCCTTCACCTACACCACAGGCAAAGCACACTGGGAAATTTTATTGCGAGCGCGTGCTATTGAAAACCAATCCTATGTTATTTCTTCGGCTCAGGGGGGTGTTCATCTAAACCAACGCAGAACTTGGGGGCACAGCATGCTGATCGACCCTTGGGGTACTGTATTAGCCGACCTTCCTGAGGGCGAGGGCTTCATCACTGGGGCGTTAAGCAAAGAAAAAATAAACGAGGTACGCTCTCAGTTACCAGCACTAGCACATCGCAAGCTTTAATTAACCATATAAGTACATGAACGCTCCCGAAGCATTATTTCCAGCCAATTGGACCAAGGCCAAAAGTCAAGCAGATCTTGTCAAACTTGCAAAATCCATCCTACTCGAGCCAACAGGATTATCAGAGCAAGACTTGCATCACACCTTTAGCAATATGTTTAGTCATCAATTGGATGATGCAGATTTATATTTTCAGCACACGCGTAGCGAAAGTTGGAGCCTAGAAGAGGGTATTGTTAAATCCGGTAGCTTTAATATTGATCAGGGTGTTGGTGTTCGATCGATCTATGGCGATAAAACTGCTTTCGCCTATTCGGATGAAATCAATCTAGATGCACTTAATAAAGCCGCCAAGGCAACGCGGGTAATTGGACCTACCGGTGGTAAGCAGGCAATCGCGAGCAAGATATTCAACCCACTATCTAATCAGCTGTATGGGGATTTAAATCCGCTGGATTCATTAAAGCCTCAAGAAAAAATTGCATTGTTAGAAAGCATCGAACGTCGCGCAAAGGCTCGTGATCCACGCGTTATTCAAGTCATGGCGAGCCTTGCTGGTGAGTTTGATGTGGTGCTCGTAGCTAGGGCTGATGGCTTGCTAGCAGCTGATATTCGTCCACTCGTGCGTGTTTCGGTTCATGTTATCGCCGAACAAAATGGTCGTCGCGAATCTGGATCATCTGGTGGTGGCGCACGTCATGATTATCTCTACTTTGATACGGATTTAATTAACCGCTATGTCGATGAAGCAGTCGATGGTGCATTAGTCAATTTAGAATCACGCCCTGCTCCAGCCGGTCCTATGACAGTGGTAATGGGGCCAGGCTGGCCTGGTGTACTTTTGCATGAAGCAGTAGGACACGGGCTTGAGGGTGACTTCAACCGAAAAGGCTCATCTGCTTTTGCAGGCCGTATCGGCCAGCGAGTAGCCGCTAAGGGTGTAACGGTGGTAGATGACGGAACTTTATCGGGTCGCAGAGGGTCGCTCAATATTGATGACGAAGGTACGCCTACACAGTGCACAACCTTAATCGAAGATGGCATCTTGAAGGGATACATTCAAGATAGCCTGAATGCACGTCTCATGAAAATGCCCCTGACTGGCAATGGACGTCGTGAAAGCTTTGCATCACTTCCAATGCCACGCATGACCAATACTTACATGCTGGCTGGCAAAGATGATCCCCAAGAAATTGTGGCAAGCATTAAACGCGGGCTATACGCAGTCAATTTTGGTGGAGGCCAAGTCGACATCACTAGCGGCAAATTTGTTTTTTCAGCATCAGAAGCCTACTGGGTAGAAAACGGAAAAATTCAATACCCAGTCAAAGGCGCCACCATTATTGGCAGCGGTCCCGAGTCCTTAAAGCAGGTATCGATGATCGGGAACGATCTCAAGCTTGACGGCGGGGTTGGAGTATGTGGCAAGGAGGGACAAAGCGTTCCTGTCGGGGTTGGCCAGCCTACTTTACGCATTGATAGCCTTACCGTGGGCGGAACCGCCTGATTTTGTTCTAAATACGGCTTAAAATAGCCGTATGAGCCAACAAAATACAAACCCGACTAATTGGTATTCCGCCGTTGACAAAACGTCAGATACCGACGACCAACGCATTGCCACAATCTCAGTTCTGCCTCCACCAGAACATTTGATCCGCTTTTTCCCAATCTCGGGAACGCCAACAGAAGCGTTGATCAGCAAAACACGTAAAAAGATTCGCGACATTATTCATGGCAAAGATGATCGCTTGTTGGTGATCATTGGGCCCTGCTCTATTCATGATCCTCGTGCAGCATTGGAATACTGTCATCGTCTTTTAGCAGAGCGTAGCCGACTTTCAGGCGAACTCGAAATTGTGATGCGGGTGTACTTTGAGAAACCTCGTACCACGGTTGGTTGGAAAGGTTTAATTAACGACCCATACCTTGACGAGTCTTATCGCATCGAAGAAGGCCTTCGCTTAGCACGTCAAGTGTTAATGGAAATTAATCGACTAGGCATGCCGGCAGGTAGCGAATTCTTGGATGTGATTTCTCCTCAGTACATTGCAGATCTCATCTCATGGGGTGCAATCGGCGCTCGTACAACTGAAAGCCAAGTTCACCGCGAGCTTGCTTCTGGGCTATCTGCTCCAATCGGCTTCAAGAATGGCACTGATGGCAATATCAAGATTGCTACGGATGCTATCCAAGCTGCTGGGCGCCCACATCACTTCTTATCTGTCCATAAAAATGGTCAGGTATCTGTAGTGGAAACCAAGGGCAATAAAGATTGCCACGTGATTTTGCGCGGTGGCAAAGAGCCTAACTATGAAGCCAAATTTGTTCAGGCAGCTTGTGCTGAACTTGAAGCTGCCAAGCTTCCAGGCAGCTTGATGGTTGACTTATCCCACGCTAATTCCAGCAAGAAGCATGAGCGTCAAATCGTTGTAGCAGATGACATCGCCAAGCAAATTGAATCAGGCTCACACCAAATCTTCGGTGTGATGGTTGAAAGTCACCTTAATGATGGTGCACAAAAATTCACACCAGGCAAAGACGATCCAAGCAACTTGGAATACGGCAGAAGTATTACCGATGCATGCATCAACTGGGATGACTCAGTGCAAGTACTAGAACGACTTGCAGCCGCCGTTAAAAAACGTAGAGCAAAGAAAAAATAAAAGTTTGAATTATTTTGGAAAGTAAAAAGAGACTAATTTATTTAGTCTCTTTTTTTTCGTGCTTCCACAACACATCGGATCCGCCCGCAGCACGATTGAGAACTCGGGCTAGAACAAATAACAAATCAGATAAGCGATTGACATACTGTCTTGGGGCATCATACAAAGGCTCTTCCCAACCCAAGCGCACTATCGAACGCTCTGCCCTTCTGCACACCGTTCTGCAAACATGCGCTTGTGCTGCAGCACGAGTACCACCGGGTAAAATAAATTCCGTTAAGGGCGGTAACTGCTGATTGTATTTTTCTAACCAAACATCTAGTTGAGCCACATGCTCAGGATTGAGCAACTTGTAGTTCGGAATGCAAAGTTCGC
This sequence comes from Polynucleobacter sp. MWH-UH19D, assembly GCF_040409795.1. NCBI lineage: Bacteria > Pseudomonadati > Pseudomonadota > Betaproteobacteria > Burkholderiales > Burkholderiaceae > Polynucleobacter > Polynucleobacter sp. MWH-UH19D. The sequence goes on from NZ_CP099571.1 coordinate 1,663,073, forward strand.
CACCCAAATCAAACAAATCATGCTGAATCTGTAAAAACAGAGTTTTTAGCTCCTCTGCAATGCTTGTAGGCATCTCTTCGGTCATCAAAACGCCGATTTCAGAGTTGAGCTCGTCAACATCACCCATCGCGCAGATGCGCAAATGATCCTTTTCAACGCGACTGCCATCCCCAAGGCCGGTCATACCCGCATCACCGGTTCTAGTAGCGATTTTTGATAGTCGATTTCCCATAAGCTTAATTATAGGTAAATGGCTAAAATGAATGTCATGAATATGGTGACCCCGCCCCCCGATTTGGCCGCTATTAGCGCCCTTCAATCCAAACTGGTTTCCGCCTTGCGTCCTGTTCTCCCAGAACATGCCCTACTTTGGGAGCCAGAAGACACAATTCCTTATGAATGTGATGGTTTGGCAGCATATCGCCGTATGCCATTAGCGGTTGCCCTTCCTGAAACCGAAGAGCAAGTAGCACAAATATTAAAGATTTGTTTTGCTATGGAAATTCCGGTTGTGCCACGTGGATCTGGAACAGGACTCTCTGGAGGCGCAATGCCGCTTTCTCAAGGCTTAGTTCTGTCACTTGCTAAGCTCAAGAAAATTTTAAGTATTGACCCATTTACTCGCACTGCAGTTGTTCAACCAGGGGTACGCAATCTGGCGATTTCTGAAGCAGTAAGTCATCTTGGTCTGTATTACGCACCTGATCCTTCATCACAAATCGCTTGTTCGATTGGTGGCAATGTGAATGAAAACTCTGGTGGTGTTCACTGCCTCAAATATGGCCTCACACTGCATAACGTCTTGCGCGTTCGCGGCGTACTGATGAATGGTGAGATTGTGGAATTCGGAAGTCTGGCACCAGATTCTCCAGGCCTTGATTTGCTTGCCATCATGATGGGTAGCGAAGGTATGCTCGCAGTAGTTACCGAAGTCACCGTCAAGCTCGTTGCTAAACCTAAATTGGCAAGAGTAATCATGGCGAGCTTTGATGACATTGAAAAAGGTGGCAATGCGGTTGCCGCAATTATTGCTGCAGGCATTATTCCGGCTGGTTTAGAAATGATGGACAAAGCTACCACCCGTGCTGTTGAAGAGTTTGTGCATGCGGGTTACGACTTGGATGCTGAAGCAATTTTGTTATGCGAATCTGATGGCACACCCGAAGAAGTTGCCGAAGAAATTGAGCGCATGACCCAAGTGCTAGAAAAAGCTGGCGCAAGTGGCATTCAGATTTCTAAAGATGAAGCTGAGCGTCTGAAGTTTTGGAGTGGGCGTAAAAATGCATTCCCTGCTGCCGGTCGTTTAGCCCCTGATTACTACTGCATGGATGGAACTATTCCCCGCCGTCACATCGCCACTTTACTTAAACGCATTCAAGTCATGGAAACAAAATATGGACTTGGTTGCTTGAATGTATTTCATGCAGGTGATGGCAATATGCACCCGCTTATTTTGTTTAATGGCGCTGACCAAGATGAATGGCATCGTGCCGAAGAATTTGGTACAGAAATTCTTGAAGCTTGTGTTGAGCTCGGTGGCACTATCACTGGCGAACATGGTGTTGGAATTGAAAAAATTAATTCCATGTGCGTACAATTTGGTGAAGGAGAACGGGAATCCTTCTGGGGTGTCAAAGCTGCCTTTGATCCAGAGAAACTATTAAATCCTGACAAAGCCATACCAACCCTAAATCGCTGCGCTGAATATGGACGTATGCGCATCAGTAATGGCAAATTACCCCATCCAGAATTGGAGCGCTTCTAATGACTCACTCCAACGCACATCAAATAGCGATTGATGCATTTCGTGAACAAATTCTGAATGCCGCCAAAAGCAATACACCTCTTTCTATCGAGGGCGGTGGTACTAAATCTTGGTATGGCAATCCAAATCAATTTACAAGATTAAATACACAAACCTACTCTGGAATCTTGGAGTACCAACCAGAAGAATTGGTGATTACCGCTTGTGCTGGCACACCACTCAAAGAAATCGAAGCAGCCCTTAAAGAAAAAAACCAGGTGCTTGCTTTTGAGCCCCCACATTTTGGTGAGCATGCCACTTTTGGTGGTGCGATTGCCGCAGGACTTGCTGGGCCTGGGCGTATTAGTGTGGGCAACTTTCGTGACTTTGTATTAGGTGCACGCATTCTTGATGGTAAGGGACAAGATCTGTCCTTTGGTGGAAAGGTCATGAAAAATGTGGCGGGGTATGACGTTTCCCGTCTGCTACCGGGCTCGATGGGAACACTTTCTTTACTACTCGAGGCATCAGTCAAAGTATTGCCAAAGCCAGCAGCAACAGCAACGCTACGTTGTCGTATCACTCAAGAGCAAGCACTAAAAGTTCTGAATGAATGGGCAGGTCAACCGCTACCACTCTCTGCCAGTTGCTGGATTGGAGGTGCTAGTGACGATGGCGAGCTAACCATTCGCTTAGCTGGTGCGGTGGCAGCAGTAAAGTCAGCGACCCCACTGATAAGTGCTGAGGTTAATGCGCAACTCATTTCACCTGATGAGGCCGAAGACTTTTGGAATCAGTTGCGTGAACAAAAACTCTCACCATTCACCAGCCTTGGCACGGATCAAACCCTGTATCGCCTAGCTCTACCAGCTGCCTGCGGTCCACTAAACATTCCTGGAGCAGAAAGTGATGTTGTTCTGGAATGGCATGGACAGCAACGTTGGATCAAAGCCCCTGGCGATCAAGCGACATTTGACTCCATCAAAAAATTGGCAAATAGCCATGGTGGACATGCAACCCGCTTTAAGCAAGGCGCCAACGTTAATCCTGCGTTTGAGCGCTTTACTTTACTGAGCGAGCAAGCACACTCAAAAGCCCTTGAAGCAGTTCAAGCGCGCCTAAGATCTGCATTCGATCCTGCGGGCGTATTCGCGACTAAACGTCTTCCTTAAGCGCACCTCTTTCGTTTTTATATGCAAACTCAACTCGCCCCCCAATTTGCCAATACACCTGAAGGCATTGAAGCCGCACGCATCCTAGGCAAATGTGTGCATTGCGGTTTTTGTACCGCTACTTGCCCGACTTATCAGCTGCTTGGTGATGAATTAGATGGTCCGCGTGGTCGCATCTACTTAATTAAACAGATTGCAGAAGGGCAAGCGCCTACTGAAAAAACACGCTTGCACCTAGATCGCTGCTTAACTTGTCGCAATTGCGAAAGTACTTGCCCAAGCGGAGTTCAATACGGCAATCTAGTTGATATTGGACGCAAGTGGGCTGAGGAAAATACGCCATCGCGACCCATAGGAGAACGCATCACTCGCTGGGCTCTCAAAGAGGGCCTTACAAAACCAGTCTTATTTAATTCAGCAATGAGTTTAGGTCGCTTAGTTCGACCATTCATGCCAAGCGGTATGAAGCGCAAGATTCCTTTGGTTAAAAATAAGGTTCTCGATTCACAGATTAATCCTTACGCTCGGCCTAATGCACACCATGCTCGCAAGATGCTCATTCTGGAGGGCTGCGTTCAACCTGGCATGCTTCCCAATATCAACTCTGCTACTGCAAGGGTATTGGACGCACTCAAAATCCAACTGCTTAGTGCCCCAAGTGCCAGCTGCTGTGGCGCACTTCGCTACCATCTCAATGATCAAGTGGGTGGCTTGGATAATGCCAAACAAAATATTGATGCTTGGTGGCCGATGATAGAGAGTGGTGTTGAAGCCATCATCATGACTGCATCTGGATGCGGTGTCATGGTAAAAGACTACGGACATTTATTAGCCAACGACCCTGCTTATGCCAATAAGGCCAAGAAAGTCTCTGAGCTCACAAAAGATATTTCCGAGGTGATGGCAAACTTGCAAAATGAACTCGTCACATTAATCGGCGCCGATCAAAAGCCGGGTGTGGTGTATCACCCACCTTGCACACTGCAGCATGGCCAACAAATTCGAGGCAAAGTTGAAGGTTTGCTTGGCAGCTTAGGTATTGGTGTTCGCCTATGCAATGACAGTCATCTCTGCTGTGGCTCTGCCGGCACTTACTCAGTGACTCAGCCAGAACTATCTGAACAATTGCGCAAAAATAAATTGAAGAATTTAACGGTTGCCTGTGAAGAGTCTGGCGCAGATGTGATTGTTTCTGGAAATATTGGTTGCATTACTCATCTGCAGCAAGATGAAAAACCAGTATTACATTGGATCGAAATTGTAGACCAACTCCTCAGCAAACAAGCGCGGAGCAAATGAACTCAATCGTTGTCAATCTCATTCAGGTTAAAGAGCGTATTGAGCTCGCAGCCCTAGCAGCTAAGCGCGAACCAGAAGAAATTGAACTTTTAGCAGTTAGCAAGACTTTTCCCGCCAGCGCGATCGAGGAAGCGATGCACGCCGGTCAATCAGCTTTTGGTGAAAACTATGTCCAAGAAGCTGTTGAAAAGATCACTCAACTCGAAAAGCTACGTCCTTGGTTAGTGTGGCACTTCATTGGCCCACTTCAAAGCAATAAAACCCGTGATGTTGCCGAGCACTTTGATTGGGTTCATAGCATCGATCGACTCAAGATTGCGCAGCGTCTCTCGACCCAACGGGGTGAGTTTGCAAACTTACCAGAATTACAAGTCTGCATACAAGTTAATGTAAGTGAAGAGGAAAGCAAAAGCGGTGTATCTCTCTCAGATGCCTTAGAGCTCTGTGATGCCGTCAGTAAACTTCCAAATATCGTTCTTCGAGGTCTGATGGCAATTCCCGAACCCACTTCAGATCCATTAAAACAAAGTCAGGCTTTTGCGGCAGTACGTACTTGCTTTGAACAAATTAAAACAAATCGTTTAGCGGATCCTGGCTACCAATTCTTTGACACCCTATCCATGGGCATGTCAGATGATTTAGAGACTGCCATTGCTGAAGGCAGCACAATGGTTCGGGTAGGAACCGCTATTTTTGGGAAGCGCGATAAGATTACAAAATGAGTCAACAAAATACCAATCAAAACCATAGCAACGCACACATCACTTTTATTGGTGGTGGCAATATGGGCCGCGCCTTAATCAGCGGCTTATTAGCTAACGGGTTTGAACCCAATCAAATTTCTGTAGTTGAAGCAAATGCAACTACCGCCCTTAAGCTTTATGAAGATTTTGGTGTTCAAGGTATCGGCGCTCTTGAGCAAATTGCATTTGATTTCACCAAAAATAATGTGGTGGTTATGGCTATCAAACCACAAGACTTTAATGTTGTCGCTAAGGGTCTCGCATCCAAACTCAAACATGCTAGTGCACCAGGTCCATTGATCTTAAGTATTGCCGCTGGCATTCGACTCAAGGATATGAGCCGCTGGTTAGATCACACGCGTTGCGTGCGGGCTATGCCAAATACCCCAGCCTTAATTGGCAAGGGTATTACAGGATTATTTGCTGATGCAGCCGTCAGCACATCTGATCGCGCACTTGCACAAACCATTTGCACCGCAGTAGGTCAAACGGTCTGGGTCTCTGATGAAAAACTAATGGATGCAGTTACAGCAGTATCTGGCAGCGGCCCTGCTTATGTTTTTGCTTTCTTAGAGGCAATGCAATCTGCTGGTGAGAAGCTTGGTTTAGATGCCAAGACAGCTCGCCAATTAGCTTATGCCACTCTCGAGGGCGCCACTCAGTTGGCTCACAACTCAGACGAACATGCTGGGATTTTGCGGGAGCGCGTTACCTCTAAGGGTGGCACTACCGCTGCAGCACTTGAAGTCATGAAACATCATGGCTGGCATGAAATCCTAGAAAAAGCGATTGATGCAGCTAGTCAGCGCGGCAAGACAATGGGTGATGAGCTAGGTCAGCACTAATTAATGCTTCAATAAATGCTCAATCCGAGCACAATTCCTAAGAATAAAAATCCACCTAACCAATTATTGTGTCGAAAAGCGAGGAAACATTCCTCGCGTTTGCGGGTCGAAACAAGCTGCATGTGATAAATGGCACAAGCTAAAGCCATAATCCAACCGACCAAAAAGTAATTACTCAAATCCGCCAAATATGCCACCCACAATTGAGTCATCAATAAGATTCCATAGCAAACACCAATTGCAACCACATCATACTTTCCAAAAGTAATCGCTGAAGTACGTAGCCCTAGACGCAAATCATCCTCTCGATCAACCATGGCATATGCAGTGTCATAAGCAATCGCCCAAAAAATATTTCCCACAAACAAAACCCATGCCTCTAGTGGAATAAAGTTCAAGACTGCTGCATATGCCATTGGGATACCAAATCCAAATGCAATTCCTAAAATTGCTTGTGGTATTGCAAAAAAGCGTTTCGTAAATGGATAAATAAAAGCCACTAACAATGCAAGAACAGATAACTGCTTAGTAAAAATATTTAAGGGTTGAATCAATAAAAATGCGATCAATGCCAAAGCAAGTGCAACAGCCACGGCCTCTTTGCCCGATATCTTTCCGCTCGTTACTGGGCGATCTTTGGTTCTTTGGACATAACGATCAAAATCACGATCCGCATAATCATTCATAGCGCAACCAGCACTACGCATTAAAAATGTGCCCATAACAAAAATAAACAGAATACTAAGGTCGGGCATTCCGGAACTGGCCAACCATAGAGCCCATAGCGTTGGCCACAATAATAAAAGTGTGCCAATCGGCTTATCTAAACGGATTAGATATGCATAGGCTTGTAGTCGATTACGAAAAGACATATCCAGAATTATGCCTTCAGAAATTCTGCGCGAGAGCCCAGCCAACGTTCCAAGTGTCGCTCCACGATATCGCCATGCTCTGCCAGCAAACGTTCAGCCGCTTTCTGCGCTAACTCAATCAACCATGCATCTCGCTGTAAATCTACAAAACGTAACATCGCATCTCCTGATTGCTTTGCTCCCAAAAGCTCTCCGGGGCCACGCAAAGATAAATCGCGCTCTGCAATTACAAAGCCATCAGAAGTTTCACGCAAAGTCTGTAAACGCTCTTTGGCAGTCATTGACAATGGCTCTGCGTACATCAAGATACACACTGAATCTGCCGACCCACGGCCGACCCGCCCCCGCAACTGATGAATTTGGGCATAACCAAATCGTTCCGCATGCTCAATCACCATTAATGCTGCATTGGGCACATCAACACCAACTTCAATTACCGTAGTTGCCACCAATAACTGAATTTCATTAGCCTTAAATGCTGCCATCACTGCAGCTTTCTCATCCGCTTTCAGGCGCCCATGAACTAGACCCACTCTGAAATCAGGCAAAGCCTTAGTAAGTTCTTCAAAGCTCTCAACGGCAGTCTGTAGTTGCAATACCTCAGACTCCTCAATCAAAGGGCATACCCAATACGCTTGCAAACCTTTTGAAAGCCAGCTTTGCAAGCCATGAATCACTTCCTCTCTTCGGCTTGCTTTCACGACCTTAGTGGCAATAGGCTTACGCCCTGGAGGTAGCTCATCAATTACAGATACATCCAAGTCAGCGTAATACGTCATTGCTAAAGTCCGCGGAATTGGCGTTGCCGACATCATGAGTTGGTGGCAATAAAATAATTCTGAGCCAACCCTTTGTTGGATCTCTAAACGCTGTCGAACACCGAATCGATGCTGCTCATCAATAACCGCCAAACCTAATTTGGCGAAGCGCACATTTTCTTGAATCAAGGCATGCGTACCAATGATGAGTTGTGCAGCACCATCCTCAATCAACTCTTGGGCCAATTTCTTTTCTTTTGCCTTGAGACTGCCAGATAGCCATGCGATTTGCGCCCCCAAAGGCTCAAACCATTCTTTCATTTTGAGGTAATGCTGTTCGGCCAATATCTCTGTTGGCGCCATGATTGCTGCCTGATAACCATGATCCATTACCCGCGCTGCTGCTAATGCTGCGATCACAGTCTTGCCACTACCTACATCACCCTGCAATAAGCGATTCATTGGAAATGATTGCGATAAATCCCCCCCAATTTCATCCCACACACGTGACTGAGCCCCAGTTAAATGGAACGGTAGAATTTTTATTAAGGCCTCTTCCAGGCTAGTAGTGGATGCACTATTTTTGTTGAAGCTTGGCGCATGCCGCTCTCGCCGAATCGCATGGGCACGCTTTAATGAAATCTGTTGAGCTAGCAATTCTTCAAACTGGACACGACGCCATGCAGGATGTGTACGCTCTAGCAATGATTGTGTATCTGCAATGGCTGGTGGTTGATGCAGATATGTAATAGCGGATTGCAAACTTGGCCAGTCATTGCTTGGTAATAACTGATTCATCAATTTGCTTGGCAAAAACTCAGCCAGACTGTCTTTCAAACTTGGATCTCGTAAAGCCTGCGTCACCGCTTTGCGAATTACTGCTTGAGAAACGCCTGCACTGGCTGGATAGACCGGGGTCAAGCTCGTTGGAAGTGGTGCATCTGGCGTAACGGCACGGACGGTTGGGTGAACCATCTCTGGGCCCTGAAAACCTTCACGCACATCTCCGCGAACTCGAATATGGGCACCAACAGCCATCTGCTTCTGCTGACTCGGGTAAAAATTTAGGAAACGTAGATTAAGAGTCTCAGTGTCGTCCTCTATAGTGACAACCATTTGTCTTCTGGGCCTAAATAAGACTTGATTCCGAATCACTACACCCTGAGTCTGAACCGAGCTAAATCGCCCCTGAACAAGCGCTTGATCAATTGAGAGCAACTCCGTCTCATCCTCATAGCGAGAGGGAAGATGCAAAGCAAGAGCCATTGGGCTGTCTAAACCCATTTTTTGGAGTGTGTTTGGCGTTTGCTTAGTAGTCATCGTTAAAATCTAATACCTGATGGTAACGCTATGCAACTCTCCGACTTTAATTACGAACTCCCAACCGAACTAATCGCCCAGCATCCACTGGCCAATAGGACTGATAGCCGTCTTCTGGAGCTTAAGGCAAGCGGGGATGGGACTCAATTCATAGATCGACAGTTTAAGGACATTCTTGACCTCATTAACCCAGGTGACTTACTGGTCTTTAATGACACTAAAGTCATTCCTGCCAGACTCCATGGCAAAAAAGAAACAGGCGGTAATGTCGAGCTCCTAATCGAACGCATTAGTGGCGATCGCCAAGCCTGGGTTCAAATCAGGGCATCGAGGGTTCCAAAGACTGGTGACTTTGTTCATATTCACAATGTTGCAGGTGAATCTTTTTCGGCAGAGATGATTGGCCACGATGGACGCTTTTATGAAGTGCGCTTCCCCGAAAACATTTTCTCTTTACTTGAGCGCTTTGGCGAATTACCACTCCCGCCCTACATCGAACACCAGCCTGATAGCAATGATGCCCAGCGTTATCAAACAGTAGTAGCCAAAAATCCAGGCGCAGTAGCAGCGCCAACAGCGGGTCTTCATTTTGATGAAGCTATTTTGAAACAACTTAGTAAATTAGGCGTTAATCAAGCCACTGTTACTCTGCATGTTGGTGCAGGCACTTTTACGCCCGTTCGCGAAGAAGATTTATCCAAACACCAAATGCATTACGAGTGGTTTTCTATCCCAGACTCAACGCTAGAGGCAATTCAAAAAACTCAGCAACAGGGAAAACGGGTGATCGCAGTTGGCACAACCAGCTTGCGCGCTTTAGAGAGTCAGGCGATTAACCAAAAAAGCAGTGGGGAGACCAATCTTTTTATTACCCCAGGATTTAAATTTAAGACCGTAGATTGTTTGCTCACAAACTTTCATCTGCCAAAATCTACCCTACTAATGTTAGTAAGTGCTTTTGCAGGCATGGATAATATTCGCGCTGCTTACCAACATGCTATTCATCAAAAATATCGTTTCTTTAGCTATGGAGATGCGATGTTTTTAAGTCGACTCGGAAACCCATCATCATGACCAAACCTGTAAATTTTTCTATTTTGGCGAAAGACTCTGAGAGTCCAGCGCGCCTTGGTCAACTTGATCTTCCACATGGGAGTGTGCAAACACCCATCTTCATGCCGGTAGGAACCTATGGCACCGTAAAAGCAATGACCCCGCGCGACCTCAATGAAGCGAAGGCGCAAATTATCTTAGGCAACACTTTTCACCTTTGGCTCAGACCAGGTTTGGATGTCATTAAAAAACATGGTGGACTACATCGCTTTATGGCTTGGGATAAGCCGATCCTCACGGATTCTGGTGGCTTTCAGGTTTTTAGCTTAGGCGCACTGCGAAAAATTTCTGAAGAAGGTGTTACTTTTGCATCACCCATAAATGGCGACAAACTCTTTATGTCACCCGAGGTTTCCATGGAAATTCAGGCGGTACTTAATAGCGACATTGCAATGCAATTCGATGAGTGCACCCCCTATGAAACCAAGGGTCAGGCTACCAGTGAAAAAACTGCGCGCGCCTCTCTTGAAATGTCGCTTCGCTGGGGCGATCGCTCATTAAAACGCTTTCGCGAACTCAATACAGGCAATGGACTCTTCGGTATTGTTCAGGGCGGCATGTTTGAAAACCTACGAGAATTTTCACTTGATGCCGTAAGTCAGCAAGGTTTTGATGGCATAGCCATTGGCGGCCTATCCGTTGGCGAACCAAAACCTGAATTTGAACGCATCCTCAATTTCACAGCACCGAAATTACCTGAGCACATGCCTCACTACCTCATGGGTGTAGGCACTCCAGAAGATCTCATTTTGGGAGTAAGCCTAGGAATCGACATGTTTGATTGCGTCATGCCAACTCGAAATGCACGCAATGGCTGGCTCTTTACTCGCTTTGGTGATCTGAAACTCCGCAACTCTGGCTACAAGGATGATGATCGCCCATTAGATCCGACTTGCGCTTGCTATACCTGCCAAAATTTCACTAGATCCTACCTAAACCACCTCCAAAAAGCCAATGAGATTCTTGGCTCACAGCTTAATACCATCCATAACCTCTCTTATTACTTGCAACTCATGTCTGAGGTTAGGGAGGCCCTAAGCAAAGATCGGTTTAGTGCCTATCGCGAGGAATTTCATGCCAATCGTCAGCGGGGCGTAGAGCCAGGACAAGATTAACCCCCTCTAGGGGCAATAAACCCCCTCAAATCACCTCCAAAGCCCCATACAGTTTAGAATTGCGGGTTTACGGCTTTCTCTTAAAAGCTTAAAAATGCAGCAGTTTCTTATTAGCCATTAACGGAGGTTTGATATGTGGATTAGTAATGCTTTTGCCCAGGCTCCAGCCGCGGGCGCAGATGCAGGTGGCTTGATGAGCTTCCTTCCTTTGATTTTGATGTTCGCAGTTTTGTACTTCATCATGATTCGCCCACAAATGAAGCGCCAAAAAGAGACTAAAGCAATGCTCGAGGCACTTGCGGTAGGTGACGAGGTTGTCACTGTTGGCGGCATTATGGGCAAAGTAACCGCATTGAAAGATCAGGTAGTGACTGTTGAAATTGCTACCGGAACAGATGTGCAATTACAAAAAGGTGCTATCACCGCCGTATTGCCAAAAGGCACATTGAAGTCCGCTTAATTTTTTAAAAGTATCTCGACATGAATCGCTATCCTCTCTGGAAATATTTAGTCATCGTCATTGCCTTGCTCATTGGCGGACTGTATTCATTGCCTAATTTCTATGGAGAGGCTCCAGCGGTTCAAGTCTCATCTGCCAAACCAACTATTAAGGTTGATTTGGCAACACAATCTCGTGTTGAAAAAATTCTGACTGATGCCAGTATTGATAACACTGGAGTATTTTTTGAAGCAGCTGGTAATGTAGGCTCAATCAAAATTCGCTTTAACAATACTGATATTCAATTACGTGCTCGTGATCTTCTGCAACAAAAATTAAATGCGGATCAAAATGATCCTAACTACACTGTAGCCCTTAACCTACTCTCCAACACGCCCGGTTGGCTCAATGCGATAAATGCGCTGCCAATGCCATTAGGCTTAGATTTGCGCGGTGGCGTCTACTTCCTCTTGCAAGTAGATATGAAAGGCGCAGTGCAGAAAAAAGTCACCTCATTGGCTACAGATATTCGCAGCCAATTGCGTGATAAAAACATTCGCCATCAAGGTATTGATCGTGGAGCAGACTCAATCACGATTAATTTTGGCAGTGCTGATGAAGCTGAAACTGCACGCTCACTTTTAAATACTTCCCAACCTGATCTCACTTGGTTGGTTAAAGCAAACGGCAGCGCCGCAAAACTACTCGGTGAATTTAAGCCAAAGGCATTGAAAGACATTCAGGACAATGCGGTTAAGCAAAATATCATTACCTTAAATAAACGGGTAAATGAGCTAGCAGTTAAAGAACCGGTAATCCAACAACAAGGCGCCGAACGCATTGTTGTTCAACTTCCAGGCGTACAAGATACTGCTCGCGCCAAAGACATCATTGGTCGTACCGCTACTTTGGAAGCTCGTCTTGCAGATCCATTGGTATCGACCATCAGCGTCGGTGAAATTCCACCCCCAGGCATGGATACTTTCCGTTTTGGTGAAAACCGCTTAGGCGTATTTAAAAAGTCCGTGATTTTTAGCGGTGATCGCATTACTGATGCAAGCGCCGGCTTTGATCAAAACCAACGTCCTGCTGTAAACATCTCTTTGGATGCTGCTGGTGGTCGCGTTATGCAAGAGGTCACTCGGGAAAACATTGGCAAGCCCATGGGCATGATTTTGTTCGAAAAAGGCAAAGGTGAAGTTCTCACGATTGCCACCATTCAAGGTGAGTTTGGCTCAAAGTTTCAGATTACTGGTCAACCAACTACAGAGAGCGCCAATGACTTAGCCCTCTTATTGCGCGCTGGATCGCTCGCAGCCCCAATGGAAATTATTGAAGAGCGCACTATTGGTCCTAGCTTGGGTGCCGAGAATATCGAAAAAGGTTTTACATCCCTTTTAATCGGCTTCTCTGCAATTGCAATTTTCATGATGGCTTACTACATGCTATTTGGAACTTTCTCGGTAGTAGCTTTAGCAGTCAACCTGCTCTTATTAATTTCAGTTCTATCGATGCTGCAAGCAACACTCACCTTACCAGGTATTGCCGCTATGGCTCTTGCGCTTGGTATGGCGATTGACTCCAACGTGTTAATTAATGAACGCATTCGCGAAGAGCTGCGTAATGGTTCTTCACCTCAAACTGCAATTGCTATTGGTTTCGATAAAGCTTGGGCAACCATCTTAGACTCCAATGTCACGACTTTAATCGCAGGTCTTGCACTGTTAGCCTTTGGCTCTGGTCCGATCAAAGGGTTTGCTGTAGTGCACTGCCTCGGGATTTTGACCTCCATGTTCTCTGCTGTCTTCTTCTCGCGTGGCCTAGTCAATCTTTGGTATGGCAGAAATAAGAAAATTCAGAAACTCGCGATTGGCCAAGTTTGGCGCCCACAGGAGAAATAAGCCATGGAATTTTTTCGTATCAAAAAAGACATTCCATTTATGCGCCATGCATTGGTGCTCAATGCGATTTCTTTAATTACCTTCTTAGCAGCAGTCTTTTTCCTCTGGCATAACGGCCTACACCTTTCCATTGAATTCACTGGCGGTACTGTCATGGAGGTTACCTATCCTCAGACTGCCCCACTGGATTCCATCCGCGCCAAAGTAGAAAAGTTAGGCTACGCCGATACGCAAATTCAAAACTTTGGCAGTTCACGCGATGTGATGATTCGCCTACCTTTGCAAAAAGATGCTGAAGGCAAACTGATTTCATCGGCAGATCAAAGCAATGCAGTGATGCAAGCCCTTGATTCTGCAAGCTCTGGCGTTAAGTTACAACGCGTTGAATTCGTTGGGCCGCAAGTAGGTCAAGAGTTGGCAATTGATGGCTTAAAAGCTTTGGTATTTGTGATCATCGGCATTGTGCTTTACCTCTCTTTCCGCTTTGAGTGGAAATTCGCGCTTGCCGGCATCATTGCGAACTTACATGACGTCGTCATCATTCTTGGCTTCTTTGCCTTTTTCCACTGGGAGTTCTCACTTTCCGTATTGGCGGCAGTATTAGCGGTACTCGGCTACTCCGTGAACGAATCCGTGGTGATCTTTGACCGTATTCGTGAAAACTTCCGCAAGTACCGCAAGATGAATACTCGCGAGATTATTGATAACGCGATTACCAGCACGATTAGCCGCACCGTCATCACCCACGGAAGCACTGAAATGATGGTTCTAGCAATGTTGATTTTTGGTGGCCCAACTTTGTTTTATTTTGCTTTGGCACTCACCATCGGTATTTTGTTTGGTATTTATTCATCGGTTTTCGTTGCTGCAGCATTGGCGATGTGGCTCGGTGTAACCCGCGAGGATTTAGTGAAGGGTGATAAAAAGCCTGACGACAATGCTCGTAATGAAGATCCAAACTATGGGGCTCGCGTTTAACCAAAAGGTTAAACAAACAAATTTACCTAGTTGGTAAATTGCTGATCAAGGGCAGCTAAGATATTTTTAGTTGCACCTTGATGCTCAACGGCATAGGCCTTAGCTGCTGCCGACATCTTAGCCAGTTCAGCAGCATTCATCAGCAACTCTCTTAGTGACTCCGTCAGGGCTATAGTTTGCCCTAGCAATAATTCGCCGCGGATACGTTTCGCTGCCCCAATCGCAATTGCATCCAGCGCCGCTTGTTGAAAATTGTAGGTATGCTCACCAAGTAGTACAGGACAACCTGCCGCACAAGCCTCAATTAAATTTTGACCCCCAAATGGCAATAGGCTACCACCCATCACCACAAGATCTGATGCACTGTAATACATGGGCATCTCGCCCATTGAATCACCCAGAACTACATCGACCTCAGGAAAATCGCCTAAGACCTCAGTCAGCTCAGAGCGAGCTTTAAGCTTCAGACCGGCGTTCCGAATATGATTCGCAACCTCAGCAAAGCGTTCAGGGTGTCTTGGGACTATGCATAGTAGTGGTGCGTTTTTTGGCACCTTCTGGAAAGCATGATCAAGCAACAAATCTTTCCAGGCCTTGAGAATAATTTCTTCCTCGCCATCACGAGTACTTGCGGCGCAAACCATTAAACGTCCGTCTGCATGTAAATCTTGCTGCCATTGCTTACCTTGGGCTACCAACTTGAAATCCAAGGGAACATCAAACTTAAGATTGCCAGTAATCTGAACATTATTCACACCAAGACTGCGATAACGCTGTGCATCAAATTCGGTTTGCGCCAAAATACCAGCAAAGGCCTGAAACAATGCTCGCCCAGCATTGCCAAAACGATTAACTCGACGTGCGCTTCTTTCGGATAGTCTGGCATTAATTAAAAATAAGGGCAATCCAATTTCTTTACAACGAAATACAACGGTTGGCCAAGCTTCGGTTTCCATGAAGAGACCAAACCTTGGTTTGAAAGTACTCAAAAAGTGCTCAACGGACCAACACAAGTCATAAGGCAAATACACCTGACGAATCTGCCCACTAGCGATAGCATTGGCGAATAGTTGCTTGCCTGTTCTTCGACCATTTAAGGTCATGTGCGTGAGCAATATGGACTTGCCACGCACTAAATATGCCTCAATCAATGGTTGAGCTGCGCGTGTTTCTCCAACAGATACAGCGTGTATCCATATACAGTTTTTTGAAATGGGCTTCTTGTAGCCAAAACCAAGGCGCTCAGGAATATGGTGCAAATACGCAAAAGAGTGTCTCGCTCGCCAAACTAAACGCACAAATGCCAGTGGCAAGAGTAGATGCCACAGCAGTTGATATACAGCAAACCAAAACCGGGGACGCGCCCCGTATTCAGAGCTGGAGTTCACGCTCACTTTTTGAGACGTTCGGTCAATTCGACCGCCTTACCTAAATACGTAGATGGCGTCATTTCTAGCAAGCGTGCTTTTGCATCTTCAGGAATCTTCAAACCACGGACAAAGTTTTGTAGATCAGCTTGGTTGATGCCTTTACCTCGAGTCAATTCTTTTAATTGCTCATAAGGATTTTCAATGCCGTAACGCCGCATGACGGTTTGTACTGGCTCTGCCAATACCTCCCAGCACTCATCGAGATCAGCGGCAATGGCAGCATGGTTGACTTCTAGTTTTCCTAAACCGCGCAGAGCGCTGTCATACGCCAGCACGCTGTGACCAAAAGCAGGTCCTAAATTACGCAAAACGGTAGAGTCAGTTAAGTCACGCTGCCAACGAGAAACAGGTAACTTTTCAGCCAGATGGCGCAATAAAGCATTTGCAACACCGAGATTTCCTTCTGAGTTTTCAAAGTCAATTGGGTTCACTTTGTGTGGCATGGTGGATGAACCAATCTCGCCCGCTTTGGTGCGCTGCTTAAAGTAACCCACAGAGATGTAAGCCCAGAAATCACGATCCATATCTAACAAAATCGTATTTGCTCTAGCGATAGCATCAAACAATTGCGCCATGCCATCATGAGGTTCAATTTGAATGGTGTACGGATTAAAAGTCAGGCCCAAACGCTTTTCTACAACATTCTTTGAAAAACTCTCCCAATCAAAATCAGGGTAGGCAGACAGATGCGCATTGTAATTACCCACTGCACCATTCATTTTTCCAAGCAAAGGCACAGCGGCGATTGATTCAATTGCACGCTCCAAACGCTTTGCAATATTGGCAATTTCTTTACCGAGAGTGCTCGGTGAAGCAGGTTGACCATGGGTGCGCGAGAGCAAAGGCACTTTTGCATGTTCAACCGCTAAATCAGTCAAAACAGCAAGGACTTTGCGAAGCTGTGGCAATAGCACTTCATCGCGCGCGCCACGCAACATCAATCCATGAGAGGTGTTATTAATGTCTTCAGATGTACATGCGAAATGAATAAACTCGCTAGCTTTTAACAAATCAGGTCGATTGGCGACTTTTTCTTTTAAGAAATATTCCACTGCCTTCACGTCATGATTGGTAACCGCTTCAATATCTTTGATGCGTTGCGCATCAGCATCAGAAAAATTTTCAGGCAGAGACAATAAAAATGCTTCGTCAGTAGCATTGATCTTTGGCACATCTGGCAAACCAGCAGCAGCTAAAGCAAGCAGCCAATGAATTTCCACAAAAACACGCTGACGCATAAAGGCGGCTTCGGATAACCAAGGACGCAAAGCATCGAGTTTTCCGGCATAGCGTCCATCTAAGGGGGAAAGGGCATTTAGGGTTGAAAGCGGCTGACTCACGGGCATTGCCTTTGCTGAGAATATGTCAATAAACCCTAATTTTAATGCGTTCTGCCCCCAAGCAAACCAAGGTTGAGATGGCTATACTGAACCCTATGAAACTCATTTATTCCCCCACCAGCCCCTATGTTCGTAAAGTCAGGATCGTTTTCCTAGAGAAAAAGGTCGATATTGACCTTGAAAGTAATAGTGTTTGGGCCGCAGACACCAATATCGGCACCTATAACCCTTTGGGCAAGGTTCCATGCCTTGTACTCGATGACGGGGAAGCCATCCAAGACTCTCGAGTAATCGCTGAATATGCAGACGCCTTAAGCCCAGTAAGCAAACTGATTCCGGCCGATCATCGAGAGCGTGCCACTGTGAAAACTTGGGAAGCATTAGCCGATGGACTGGTGGACGCTAGCATCTTGGCGCGCCTTGAAAAAACTTGGCGTCCAGCAAATGAGCAAAGCCAAGCTTGGGTTGATCGTCAAGTTGGAAAAATAAATGCTGCATTACGCCGAATGTCAGAACAGCTTGGTGAAAACGCTTGGTGTTTTGGAAATCAAATTACGCTGGCTGATATTGCTGTAGGTTGCGCCCTTGGTTATTTAGCATTCCGATTTCCAGAGATTCAATGGCAAAGTCAGTACCCAAACTTAGAGCGCCTGCATCAGAAATTAATGCAACGACCTTCGTTTAAAGAAACTGAGCCACCAACATCTTAATTTTGAAATTTGTGTTTGGAGTTAGGCGGAAATAATTCCGCCACCTAAACAAATATCACCGTCATATAAAACGGCTGATTGCCCTGGTGTTACAGCCCACTGAGGCTCAGGAAAATCTAAACTAAAGTCTAGTGTTGAATTGCCTGCATTCAGAACACACGCAGAGTCAGATTGTCGATATCGAGTTTTGGCTGAGTAAGAGCCGGATTCAGGGACGGTGCCAGAAACCCAGCTTGCGTCCATCGCCTCCAGCTGATTAGCCAATAACCATGGGTGTTCATGACCCTGCACCACATATAAGGTGTTATTTGCCACATCCTTGCGGGCTACGTACCACGCATCTCCATTACCATCCTGACTGCCGCCTAAACCAATGCCCTTGCGTTGTCCCAGCGTGAAAAATGCTAAGCCCATGTGCTCGCCCACCACTTTTCCTTCGTGAGTTTTAATTGGCCCAGGTATGCGCGGTAAATAACGATTCAAAAATTCTCTGAATGGTCTCTCACCGATAAAACAAATGCCAGTGGAATCTTTTTTCTTGGCATTATGTAAGCCAATTTTTTCTGCAATGTCTCGCACTTCTGTTTTAGGAATCTCACCCAAGGGAAACAATACATTTGCTAATTGTTGCTGCGTTAGACGATGCAAAAAATAACTTTGATCTTTAGTGGCGTCTAATGCCTTCAATAACTGAACCCTGCCACCTTCATGGCGCACTCTAGCGTAGTGACCCGTAGCAATTGCGTCAGCACCTAAACTCATTGCGTGATCCAAAAATGCCTTGAACTTAATTTCGGCATTGCATAAGACATCTGGGTTGGGAGTACGGCCTGCGGAGTATTCACGTAAAAAGTCTGCAAATACTCGTTCACGATATTCAGCAGCAAAATTGACAGCCTCTACATCGATTCCAATCAAATCGGCTACCGAAACGACATCCAACCAATCCTGACGAGCAGAGCAGTATTCATCGCTATCGTCATCCTCCCAATTTTTCATAAAAAGGCCTACGACCTCGTAACCCTGCTCTTTGAGCATCCAGGCTGCAACAGACGAATCTACCCCTCCAGACATGCCAATAACGACTTTCTTGGGGTTTGTAGGCGGTATTGCCGAGGAATTGAGCTGGATCATCAAAAAATGCGAGAATTCAATATAAGCTGACAGGCCATATTGTAGAAGTCTTAGCTCAGATTGACAGAAATTTGGGCAAATAGGCTGTATGTGCTTATAGGGGTAAATAAGCGGGTGGTTTTTAACCCATTTAACTAAAATAGATTTTTTGAAAATTTCGCTTTTGGAGACATGCCATGCGCATAGGAGTGCCGCTGGAAACAAGAACTGGTGAAACGCGAGTTGCCGCTACACCAGAAACCGTTAAAAAACTCATTGGTCAAGGTCATACTGTTGTCATCCAAAAAGATGCAGGTGTCCAAGCTAGCCAACCGGATTCTGCCTATGAGGCTGTTGGCGCATCCATTGGGAGCGCTGCAGATGCTTTCGGTGCTGAGATTGTTCTCAAGGTACGCGCCCCTGAAGCGGCAGAACTTAAACAGATCAAATCCGGAAGCGTGCTCATCGGCATGCTTGATCCATTTGATAATGACAATATTGCCGCAATGGCAGCCCAAGGAATTACCAGTTTCTCATTAGAGGCGGCTCCACGCACTACCCGTGCACAAAGCATGGACGTGTTGTCTTCTCAAGCCAACATTGCTGGATACAAAGCAGTCATGGTTGCCGCGAACGAATATCAGCGCTTTATGCCAATGCTGATGACTGCTGCTGGCACTGTTAAAGCAGCTCGCGTCCTCATTCTCGGTGCTGGTGTTGCTGGCTTACAAGCGATTGCAACTGCAAAACGTCTTGGTGCAGTGATTGAAGCATCTGACGTGCGTCCTGCTGCCAAAGAACAAATTGAATCTTTAGGGGCAAAGTTTGTTGACGTGCCTTATGAAACCGACGAAGAGCGTGAAATTGCTCAAGGTGTTGGTGGCTATGCCCGCCCTATGCCAGAAGCATGGATGAAACGTCAAGCCGCTTTGGTTGCAGAGCGTGCACAACAAGCAGACATCGTCATCACCACCGCATTGATTCCAGGTCGCAAGCCACCAGTACTTTTGCATAGCGACACTGTTGCCAATATGAAACCCGGCTCTGTAGTAATCGACTTGGCTGCTGGCAAAGGTGATAACGGTTCTGGTAACTGCCCATTAACACAAGCCGACAAAGTGATAAATGTTAATGGCGTCAAGATCGTGGGCTATACAAATTTAGCCAGCATGGTAGCTGCAGATGCTTCTGCGCTTTACGCACGTAATTTGCTCGACTTCATGAAATTGATTGTCGACAAAGAAGCGAAGCTAGTTATCCCAAGCGATGACGATATCGTGACCGCCTGCTTGATGTGCCGTGATGGTCAAGCCATCCGCAAAAACTCATAAAAATTCATACGAAGGAACTATCATGGATCTCGCTGCTTTTCAAAGCATCCTCACAGTCCAGAACATTACTGTGTTTGTTTTGGCTATTTTTGTGGGCTACCACGTTGTTTGGAACGTTACTCCTGCATTGCATACTCCGCTAATGGCGGTTACCAACGCAATTTCTGGAATCATCATCGTTGGCGCACTATTACAAACCGAAGTAATTGGTGGAGATGAAATCACCCTCACCAGCGTGATTGGCGCGATTGCAGTATTTCTAGCGTCGATCAACATTTTTGGTGGATTTATGGTGACGCGCCGCATGCTTGAAATGTTCAAGAAAAAAGCGCCTAAATAAATAGAACAAGATCTACAGAGACCAAAATAATGTCAAACATAACTGCAATTTCTTATCTCATTTCATCGGTATTGTTCATTCTCGCGCTGCGCGGTTTGTCCTCGCCAACCACTTCACGCCAAGGCAATACCTTTGGCATGATTGGTATGTTGTTGGCGGTAATTACTACCTTCTTTATTCCTGACTTCAAGCCTGCTGTCTCACTTATTGCTGCGGCTGTTGTGGGTGGCGCCATCATCGGCACTCTTGCAGCTAAACGTGTGCAAATGACCAAAATGCCAGAGCTTGTAGCTTTGATGCACTCATTTGTAGGCTTGTCCGCAGTGTTGATCGCAATTGCTGCAGTATTCAATACTGCTCATGACCATACTGGCGCCCAAAAGATTGAACTCTTTATTGGCGCATTTATTGGCGCAATTACATTCACCGCTTCCGTCATTGCATTTGGCAAGCTCTCTGGAAAAGTAAGCGGCAAACCAGTCAGCTTCTCTGGCCAACACTTGCTCAATTTGATTCTTGCAATCTCTATGGTTGGAGCCGGTATTGCTTATTACATGGCAGATAGTCATGCGGCCTTTATGGCCATGTGCGCTATTGCACTAGTACTCGGTATCACCTTGATTATTCCAATCGGCGGTGCAGATATGCCAGTAGTGGTATCGATGCTAAACAGCTACTCTGGTTGGGCAGCTGCTGGTATTGGTTTTACCCTCAATAACCCAGTATTAATTATTGCTGGTGCATGCGTAGGCTCTTCAGGCGCGATTCTTTCTTACATTATGTGTAAGGCAATGAACCGCTCAATTCTCGCAGTGTTGCTTGGTGGTTTTGGCGCTGAAGCAGCAGCGGGCGGTGCCGATGATGGTGGTCCAAAAAATTACAAAACAGGCTCTCCTGAAGATGCAGCTTTCCTTATGGAAAATGCCGACACGGTGATTATTGTTCCTGGTTATGGCCTCGCCGTTGCCCGTGCTCAGCATGCTTTAAAAGAGCTGACAGAAAAGCTAACCCATCATGGTGTAACTGTTAAATACGCAATTCACCCAGTTGCAGGTCGTATGCCTGGTCACATGAACGTTTTATTGGCTGAGGCAGAAGTGCCATACGATCAAGTATTTGAAATGGAAGATATCAATAGCGATTTTGGTCAAGCGGATGTGGTTTTAGTACTTGGCGCCAACGACGTTGTTAACCCCGCAGCTCGTACGCCTGGCAGTCCAATTTTTGGCATGCCAATTTTGGAAGCATTTAAAGCTAAGACCATCATCGTTAATAAGCGCTCAATGGCAGCAGGTTATGCCGGCTTAGATAACGAACTCTTCTACATGGATAAAACCATGATGGTCTTCGGTGATGCGAAGAAAGTTGTGGAAGATATGGTTAAAGCAGTGGAGTGATGCTCTACCAGCCTTTTATAGAAACCGCCTACGGGCGGTTTTTTATTGCGCTAAGATATGTGAAGAGTTCCTCACCAGCAGAATGAAAACAAAAATATAGATTGAGACAAAATGAAAATGAAGACTTTTATATTAGTAGCCGTTGCCTTTATTGAATTACTTTTTTTCGGACTTGCGAACGCACAAAGCAGCTACCCTAACCGCACGATTCAAACCATCATGCCACTTCAAGCAGGCAGTGGTGTTGATATCTTGATGCGCCCGATTGCACAGAAAATGGGTGAGAGTCTAGGTCAAGCTATCACAATTGAAAATATTCCTGGAGGCGCAGGACTGATTGGCGCTACAAAGGTCGCACAAAGCCCTGCTGATGGTTATGTTTTGGGTGCATTTAATGACAGCATCCTCACAATGCTGCCTAACCTCTACAAAAAAATTGATTACGACCCGATCCAAAGCTTTACGCCTATTTCTGAAGTGGCGGCAATTACATTTGTCATGGTTGCCAACCCCTCATTCCCTGGCAATACCGCGGCAGATCTGGTGCGCATCGCCAAGGAAAAGCCAGGAAAAATAGATTACGCTTCTGGCGGCAATGGGTCGCCACAACACATTGGCATGGAAATATTCCGTCAATACACTGGGGCGCCGATCGTACACATTCCTTATCGTGGAGCCGCTGCAGCAGTTACCGATGTCATGGCTGGTCAAGTACCTGTAATGATTAGCGCATTATCTGTAGTGCTACCTCATATTCGTGCAGGCAAACTCAAAGTATTGGGCGTAGCAAGCAAGATTCGATCCCCTCTTCTGCCAAATGTCCCAACCATTAATGAAAGCATTAAAGGCTATGAATTCTCTACTTGGGGAGCTTTACTTGCTCCAAAGGGGACATCACCAGCTATTATTGAAAAGCTCAATGAATCACTAGCTATTGCATTGAAAGATCCCAAGTTACGCGAACAACTCATTCAGCAAGGTTTTGAATTTGTTCCACTTGGGCAAGAGCACTTAAAGGAAATGATTTCTCAGGGTTTAGTGAAGATGAAAAAAGTCATCAAAGATGGTGGCATACAGCCAGACTAAATCAACCTGCAAATGAATTAAGAAATTAATTTAGGAATAAAAAACGCCTGGTCTTGTGAACCAGGCGTTTTAGTTTGCAGAATATGCAGAATTACATCATTCCGCCCATACCACCCATTCCGCCCATACCACCCATATCAGGCATACCGCCGCCAGCAGATTCTTCTTTTGGCGCCTCAGAGATTGCGCAATCGGTAGTCAACAACAATCCAGCAACTGATGCTGCGTTTACTAAAGCAGTCTTAGTCACTTTAGTTGGGTCAATCACACCTTGCGCTACGAGATCACCGTATTCACCGCTAGCTGCGTTGTAACCGTTATTGCCTTTGCTTTCTTGCACAGCATTAACAACCACACCAGCATCTTCGCCAGCGTTGCTTACGATAGTGCGCAGTGGCTCTTGCATAGCGCGCAATACGATGCTGATACCAGCGTCTTGATCAGCGTTATCGCCTTTCAAGCCTTTAATACCTTGCATTGCACGAATCAATGCTACGCCACCGCCAGGAACAATACCCTCTTCCACAGCTGCGCGAGTTGCATGCAATGCATCATCAACACGAGCCTTCTTCTCTTTCATTTCGACTTCAGTAGCAGCACCAACACGAATTACTGCAACACCGCCTGCTAGCTTGGCAACACGCTCTTGCAATTTTTCTTTGTCGTAGTCACTAGTAGCTTCTTCGATCTGTACGCGAATATTTTTGACGCGTCCTTCGATTGCTTTAGCATCGCCAGCACCATCGATGATGATGGTGTTTTCTTTGCCTACTTCGATACGCTTGGCTTGACCAAGGTGCTCAAGAGTAGTCTTCTCAAGTGTGAGGCCAATCTCTTCTGCGATAACAGTACCGCCAGTCAAGATTGCGATGTCTTCGAGCATTGCCTTACGACGATCACCAAAGCCTGGGGCCTTAACAGCACAGGTTTTGATAATGCCGCGAATATTGTTCACAACCAAAGTTGCCAAGGCTTCGCCTTCAACATCTTCAGCAATGATTAACAATGGACGACCAGACTTCGCAACTTGCTCAAGTACTGGCAGCAAATCACGGATATTAGCGATCTTCTTGTCAAACAAGAGGACGTATGGGTTATCCAATACAGCTACTTGTTTCTCAGGCTGGTTAATGAAATATGGAGAGAGGTAGCCACGATCGAATTGCATACCTTCTACTACTTCCAACTCATCATCCAAAGACTTACCGTCTTCAACAGTGATCACACCTTCTTTGCCTACTTTTTCCATTGCTTCTGCAATGCGTTGACCGATGCTGTGATCGCTATTAGCAGAAATAGAACCTACTTGAGCGATTTCTTTAGTAGTTGTGCAAGGCTTGCTGATCTTAGCGAGTTCACCGATAGCAGCAGTGACAGCCTTATCGATACCACGCTTGAGGTCCATTGGATTATGGCCTGACACAACATATTTCATGCCTTCGCGGACAATCGATTGCGCCAAAACAGTAGCAGTTGTTGTGCCGTCACCAGCGATATCAGCAGTTTTGGAAGCAACTTCCTTAACCATCTGCGCGCCCATATTTTGCAACTTGTCTTTAAGTTCGATTTCTTTTGCTACAGATACACCGTCCTTAGTAACGGTTGGGCCACCAAATGAACGCTCAATAACAACGTTACGACCTTTTGGTCCAAGTGTTGTCTTGACTGCGTTCGCAAGAATATTTACGCCCTCAACCATCTTGGTACGAGCGCTATCTCCAAATACAACGTCTTTTGCTGCCATGATTAGATTCCTCTCTTAAATACCGAAATTACTTCTGAACAACAGCCATGATGTCGTCTTCACGCATCACGATGAGCTCTTCGTTGTCGACTTTTACAGTTTGGCCAGCATACTTACCAAACAACACGCGATCGCCAACTTTGACGTCTGGTGCATTTAATTTGCCGCTGTCATCGCGCTTGCCTGGGCCAACTGCCAATACTTCTCCTTGATCAGGCTTTTCCGCAGCTGCATCCGGAATGATGATTCCAGAGGCTGTTTTTGATTCTTGATCCAAACGCTTGATGATTACGCGATCATGTAAAGGACGCAAATTCATCTCTTCTCCTATGTTAGTAAGTGTTAACTAATTAAATATCTATATAAATCAATGCTTTATAATCTCCCATACGATTGCTAAGACCAAAATCGAGAGATTTTTCTGTTTTAGCACTCGCACGGCGGGAGTGCTGATTATATAGGTCCGCTTCCCAAGATTTCAAGAGCCCATCCCCACAATTTCTCTAAGGATTTAGCCCCTATCTATACTTTGGACAGGGCAGTAGGACGTTTCCTACAGATAAATCAACCCAAAGCCCTTACTCCTCCAATCTGACCTGCCTAGACTGAACAGTCACCGATTGGAGAATGCTGATGAGCCCGAAATCCCGGCTGTACACGCTTGTAAAAGCATGGAAGAACAAGCCCTTCCAGGAAGTACGAGACGCCTCTGGCGCACCCTGGCTTGGCCTAAATAGCCAAGCCCTTGAAGAACACCAATCTTGGTCCAAACGACAAGCAATTAGTCATGAGCCAATTTTTAACACCAAAGGAACAAAACTGACGGGATCCCTATTTAGACCCCTATTACAGGCATCCGACATGCAATTACTTCGTTTATTCATGGAGGGATTGGACACGATCGCCTATTGGCATCGTAGCGGTCGCTTTATTCCTGGAATTTTGCCTATTCCAGTGCATGCGATTGCTTCTAGTGATTACATCGATGCCTTAAGTGACTTAATACTGAATTCCCGCCTACCAGTTGGATTGGTTGCACTGGGGATTCAATCACTACCAGAGCCAAATCTAGCAGACGCCTGCAAAGAAGGTTTATTACGCATGCGTCGGCTTGGCGTCTTACTGCACTTCATTCATTTCTCAGGAACTGTGGAAGAACTTCAATGGATAGATGAATTGAAGATGGAGGGCATTCATATCAACATGAATTCACTTCGCGAACAAGCTCTTTCATCTGATGCGCTGTCTAGTATCAGGCGCGGCCCGTATTCCTCAACTCAAATATACGCAAGCAATATGACGCTTGTAAAAGATTTAGAAAATGCGGTTGCCTGGCAAATTGATCAATGCTACGGGGGCCTCATGATGCCTCCCATTAGCAGACATCAAATGCTCCAAATTAACGATAGTCGAATCGCTAAAGCCATTTTTTCGCTGCACCCTCATCAACACCTAAACCCGAATGGAGACAAGTAATGAGAAAACGCGTGATGTTGGTAGATGACCATCCAGCAATGCTGATGGCTCTAAAAAGTATGTTGCAAGACCAATTGGTATTTGAAGTCGTTGGGCAATCTCAGAATGGCGAGGAGTGCCTGAGATCCATCAAGGAAATTAATCCTGACATGGTGATTTTAGATCTTGATATGCCCAAGACAGATGGCTTTGACGTGATTCGCCGCATAGGGCTCATGTATCCCGATGTGCGAATGTTGATCTTGTCTAGCATGGATGAAGCAGTCTATGGTGGCCGCGTTCGATCTTTGGGTGGACATGGTTTCGTCAACAAGACCGCTGGTGCAGATGTGATTCTGGCGGCTTGCGTTGCTATATCTCAAGGCTACACTTTTTTCACATATGGAAAAAATGGGAATAGCTCATTAACTGATAGTGAGAAGTTAGCATTAATCTCAGATCGCGAATTACAGGTCATGAAGTATCTTGGCAAAGGAAATACGAATCAGCAAATTTCTGACCTATTACATATCAGCAATAAAACCGTAGCAACATACAAAACACGAGTCTTTGACAAGCTTGGTATTAACAATATTGCCGATTTAATTCTGTTTTGCAGAATCAATAACATCATCGAAAGTTAGACGCGTGATGCATCGATTCTTTGCTACAGCCGTACTCTCTTGCGGGCTTCTTTATGGAGGAGTTTCTCACTCGACCTCCATCAGCTCCGCTGAGCAGCGCTGGATCGATGCACATCCTATTGTGCACTTTAGTATTCACGAGAAATACGCCCCTTATCTATTACGGAGCGAAGACATCAATTCAGATGGCGTTTTTCACAAAATCCTAGAAAAACTCAGCGATTACACTCAGCAAGAATTTCGCCCAAAATGGCGCAAAACAGAACAAGAAGGTTTAATACAGTTAGCCAATGGAGAGGTGGATTTCATAATAGATCCGCCCCCAGTTAATGATGAATATCTTCGTTTTGGGTCTTTATCAGAAGCAATTTTTTGGGGACACGATGCTATCGTTACCAAAAGAACCAATGCAGACGAACTTAACTCGCAGGCGAAGCTTGGCTTTCTTGAGCGGGGCTATGAGAATCCTCCGCTCGCAATTGATTCACAAAGCAGTCCATCACATAACCTAGAACAGTTGATGTTAGGTTTGCTTGCAAACGATATTGAGGCCCTCGTTCTCCCCATTCGCTTAGCTCAGCATTTACTAAAAAACCAAGATAACTCAGCACTTCAATTAAATGGGATTTACCAACGAGAGCCTTTTGCGTATCGCTGGCTTATCTCGCATGAAGATAAGCCCTTCCATCAACTACTAGAGCGTTTTCTAAAACGCCTTGATCCAATTGAATCTCGCCAGATTTTTGCATTTGAAATTCAGCCCAGTAAAAATACTTCGACTCGAACAGATATGCTGGGTTGGGTTGCCAGTATGGCAATCCTCATCATTGGTGGTGTATTGATATGGAGTCTTCATAAAAAGCGGTCGCACCAAGAGCAAGCTCTAGCTAATTTGAATCACTCAAAAGAAATTGCTGAAAAAGCGAATGCTGCCAAATCCTCATTTTTGGCAACCATGAGCCACGAGATTCGAACTCCCATGAATGCAATCTTGGGGGTTCAAGAATTATTACTGAGCAGTAAGCAATTTCCCCCACATGAAAAATCCTTATTGAAAAGTGCACATGCCTCTGCAGAATCTTTGTTAGGCATCCTCAATCAGGTCCTAGACCTCTCGAAAATTGAAGCGGGCAAACTAACGCTGAACTTAGAGCCTTGCTGCTTGAATAGCATGATTGATGACATTGACCATGCCTTTTCCGCAGTCGCTGTTAAACATAAACTAACCCTTCACACCTCTAAAGATCCCCGAATCGCTGAAGTATTAATGATTGATGCCCTGCGTCTTCGTCAGGTGCTACAAAATCTTCTGAGTAATGCGATTAAATTTACCCAGCAAGGCGAAATCTATTTTTCTATTAGTGTTTTGGCTGATGATCACGCAGGGCAGCTAATCGAATTTCGGATTATTGATACCGGAGTTGGTATGGGCAAGGAAGAAATTGCAATAGCACTACAACCTTTTGAGCAAATACCTGGAAAAAGTGGCAATGACAATGGAACTGGTCTAGGGCTCACGATTACTAACCATTTAGTTAGCTCAATGAACAGTAAGTTACATTTTGAGAGCGCTCCAGGTCTGGGCAGCAATATCCACTTTTCAATTGCATTCCCACGCACGAGCATTGCAGCTTCACCTATTCTGCATACCGAAGCGCCGGCATCGAATGCTAAAAAATTTATCTCTAAAAATTGTCCTGAGCAAGTTCTAAAAGCGCTAGTAGTAGAGGATCACCCAGCCAGCAGGCAAATCATCTCACTTCAACTACAAGCATTAGGAATTAAGGCAACCGTTTGTGGTGATGCAGATACAGCATTGCAAAAAATTCATGAAGCCGCCTTTGATTTATTGATTACAGACCAATCTATACCAGGCATGCAGGGCTCTGAATTAGCAAAGCATATTCGAAAATTAGGCTATGGCAATCTCATCATTATTGGCGTAACAGCGGATATTTATGCGCTTGAATCGCGGCATCACTTTTTATCTTCGGGAATGAATGGGGTACTCATCAAGCCAATTAGCCTACTTGGCCTTGAAAATGAATTGGCTCGCTATTTCCCAATATGCCCACTACCTCAAGACGACACAGAGGATAGCTACTCGTTTGATGCGTTCTCAAACCTGATCGCCAAGAACCCAAAACAGATATTTGTCATCTTGGATGAAATTAAAAAAGTGCATGATGACGTCCTATTGCAATTAAATTCCCCTTCAATTAATCAACATCAACTGGCTAGTTTGATTCATAAAGTGAAAGGTGGAGCTCTTTTACTTCAAGCAACTCGTTTTATTAAAGGCTGCGAATCACTAGAAAAAGAGGGTGATTTTCTCAAGCAACTTGATGCTTTTAAAGATCTCTTGCTGGAGCAAAACCAACAGATTAAGCGTTACCAGGAAAAGCAAATTCATCTTTAGCGGTAGATAGGCAACCAAGAATGTTTTATCTTCCGGACTTCTCGGTTTATCCTATGACCAATGAAAACCGCAACACGTTCACTGGCTCAATACACCTCAGTCATCCTGTGTTTTATTGGATGCATACATAGCCTACCTGCAAACGCCGAGGGCAACCCGAATACTGCAATTCCTCGCGCTGTAAAAAGTAGCTTGGAGCGCAATCAAATTCCTCTGGATGCCATCAGCATCGCGGTAACCAAAATTGAACCTGGAAAACCTGGTAAGCATCAGGGCAAAACCGTTATGAGCTGGCGTGAAACGGAATCCATGAACCCCGCCTCAACGATGAAAGTATTAACCACTCTTGCGGGACTAGACATCCTTGGACCTCAGTATCGCTGGCGCACAAAAATATTCACTGATGGCATGATTCGGCAAGGCACGCTGCAGGGCAACCTATATCTACAAGGGAGCGGCGATCCTAAATTGATCCCTGAAGAATTAGCTAAGTTGATGAAAGATTTACAAGGCTTAGGTATTCAGAAAATTGATGGCAACTTATTTTTTGATCGTAGTGCTTATGCGCCAAGCGCTATGGAACATAACACAATAGATGGTGAGTCCTTGAGGGCTTATAACGTTCCGCCAGATCCATTGCTCTACGCATTTAGAACCTTATCTTTTCAGCTTGGCAAATCCCGTACAGCCGACTTCATTGATATCAGTTATACACCTACGCTCTCTCAACTTAAGGTGGTCAATCAACTGCAATTGGTTGAACGATCTTGTGACAAATGGAAAAGCAATATTCGCTTCAAACTCGATCCAGAAACGGTATTCAGTACTGATCAAGCCCTAACCGCACAATTTTCAGGCTCTTTACCTAGGGCATGCAAAGAGGTGAACTATAACGTCGTGGCATTAGATCCCAATACTTTCTTGACGCAGGGCTTTGCGGCGGCTTGGGAACTTGCAGGTGGCTCCTGGGTTAAAACCCCAGTTGGTAAAGATGGTTTAGTTCCTCTAGCAGCTAGACTCTTATTGCAATTTGAGGGCATTACTCTTGCAGATGATGTGCAAGATATCAACAAATTTTCCAATAATGTTATGGCTCGACAATTGCTATTAACTCTAGCTTTAGAAAAAATGGGTAAACCAGCTACCACCACAAATGGTGAGCTAGTAATTCAAAGTTGGCTTAAGCAAAACAATCTCAATTTTCCAGGTCTCGTAATTGAAAACGGTTCGGGACTCTCGAGAAATGAAGCAATCTCTGCTGAACAAATGAATCAACTTTTATTAAAAGCACGCAACTTGCCGGTGGGGGAGGTGTTTTATGACAGTCTACCCATAGCAGGGGCGGATGGGACAATGCGTCACCGGTTGATGACCCAACTACGAAAATTTTTGCACCTCAAAAAGAAACCTGAAGTCAGAATGAAGACTGGTTCGCTGGCAGATGTACGAGCCATTTCTGGATATGTGTTGAGTAAATCTGGAAAGATGTACGCAGTCAGCTCCTTCATTAACCACCCTAATGCTTGGAAGGGTTTAGAAGCCCATGATCAATTGCTTGCGTGGTTACTCGATGATGGCCCAGAACCAAAGCAGGCGCGCTGAAGGCGATCTCTCACTCCATCCCACTCTTCGCCAGTAGGAGGCTCTGGAAACAATATAAGATCCCAGCCCTGCTCATCCAAATCTCTCAGTGTTCTGTATAAGCGACTTGCAAAAGCACTGCTATCACTTGGCACCCCGACTTCCACAAACTGTGCCGATGGATGCCCATCGTCCCCTAAAGAAAACTCAGAGTCCCAAACGGCAACAGCAACCCTTGACTTTGTATCTGGAAATTCTGTCAATGCGTCTAGCACTCTGCCAGGAGCATATAGTCGCAATGGTGTTGTAGGTGCGTAATGGGCTTTTAAACTGCCAGAAACCCTTGGAATGGATTGGGGCTTAGCATGAGCATCAACAGCCTCTTCAGGTCCATACACGCGCACACCCGCCTTAGCCAGCATTTCTTTTGGAGTAATCACACCTGGGCGAAGTAGTAGCGCTCGATCACCACTAGATACATCCACAATTGTCGATTCAATACCAACTTCGCAATCACCGCCATCGATGATCACTAAATCTGAATTCCCTTCAAATTCAGTACGAACATCTGCTGCACTTGTGGGAGAGACTTTACCAAAGCGATTAGCTGAGGGAGCAACGACACCGCCTTGAAATTGATGCAAAAGTGCTTGAGCAATTGGATGCGCAGGAGACCGAACGGCAACTGTATCTTGACCACCGGTAATCTCATTTAAAACATCTTTACCTTTTTTAAAGACCAAAGTTAACGGGCCAGGCCAAAAAGCATCCATTAATTTAAGAGCATCCTCTGGAATATCTCTTGCCCATCGCGCTAAAACCGGCACCCAATCATCTTGACCTTGGCGTAACTCTTTGGGTGACGCAACATGCACAATCAAAGGATGATTGGATGGTCGCCCCTTGGTCGTAAATACTTTTTGAATAGCGCTGGGATTGCTGGCATCAGCACCCATGCCATAAACCGTTTCCGTTGGAAAAGCGACCAAGCAACCATCACGCAAGGCCTGAGCAGCTTTATTGATCATTAAGGATTGTGGCAAAGCTTCGCCAGCTGTCACCCCAGACATTTCTAGGGCTCTATTCCCAGCTCAGTGGCTACAGCAGCACAATTTTGGCGAGCTTCATTCAATGCTTCGCCTAGGCAATTGATATGCCCCATTTTTCTACCCATGCGTGGCTCAGATTTTCCATAGAGATGCAATTTAGCATCAGGATGCGCAAGTACTTTATTCCATGCTGGCTCTTTTGACTGATCTTCATTGCCATTGAACCAAAGATCGCCCAAGAGATTTAACATCGAAACGGGAGCTAATTGACGGGTATCACCCAAAGGCAGTCGTGCCATTGCTCTGACCTGTTGTTCAAACTGACTACTGACACAAGCATCCATCGTATAGTGCCCAGAGTTATGTGGTCTCGGAGCGATCTCATTGGCAACAATATCGCCGCTCTTCAAAACAAAGAATTCAACACATAAAACACCAACGTATTCAATTTTCCGAATCAATGCCTTAGCCGCATCAATAATTTTCTTCTCTTGCGCTGGCTTCAAAGAAGGTGCGGGCACTGTAGAGGTATGCAAAATTCCATCGCGATGAACGTTTTGCGAAACTGGATAAGCGACTACTGCATCATCATGACCTCGGACTACCAAAGCAGAAACTTCAAAATCCAATTCCATCCGCTTTTCTAATACACAAGGAACCTTACCTAACTCGGCCCAAGCATCCGATAATTGCTCAATTGAATGCACAGTAATTTGGCCTTTGCCGTCATAGCCCATGCGCGCTGTTTTCAAAATTCCAGGCAGTAAATCTGTTGGAACATGAGCAATATCAGCATCATGCTCAATGACACAATGAGGGGCTGGTCCAATATTGGTCTCAGACTTCCAAGTTGCCAAGAAATTCTTTTCAGCTATGCGATTTTGCGCCAAAGACACACAACTGCTTCGCGGAGCTACAAATACCCCCAAAGACTCTAATTCATCAAGTGCTTGTGCAGGGACATTCTCAAACTCAGTACTTATAGCAGCACACAAATTAGCCATTTGTTTTAAGGCAGCAGAATCTGTGTAGTCAGCTTGAATAAATTTCTCGGCGATTGAACCAGCGGGACTATCAGAGCCCGGATCCAGTACGCAAACTTTATAACCCATTGCTTGAGCAGCCTGCGTAAACATGCGCCCTAATTGACCGCCGCCTAATATTCCCAAATACGAACCCGGTAAAATGGGTTCCATACGATTTGCCATCTAGTTATACCCTGGCAAATTCATTGAACGCGCTGCATCAGATTGTTTGACCCGAAACTCTTCCAAACGTTTTGCCAAGTCTGCATCATGCAAAGCCAAACCTGCAATCACGTGCAATGCAGCATTTGCAGCGCCAGCCTCGCCAATAGCGAAAGTAGCAACAGGAATCCCTTTGGGCATTTGCACAATTGAATATAAAGAATCTTCGCCGCGCAAATATTTACTAGCCACGGGTACGCCATACACAGGAACTATAGTCTTTGATGCCAACATACCTGGCAGGTGAGCTGCGCCGCCTGCACCAGCAATAATCGCTTGCAAGCCATTCACTTGAGCATTCTCGGCGTACTGAAACATGTCATCTGGCATGCGATGAGCGGATAATACTTTTGCCTCATGAGCTACACCAAACTGCTCAAGCATTTGAGCGGCATGTTGCATGGTGTCCCAATCTGAATTGGATCCCATTACGATTCCGACAACTGGCTTCTTGCTCATTTAGCTCTCCAAATTACTTCTTTGCCCTTTAGGGGCTCTATTATCCCTAAGATCCTTGGGTTAAGCGAGTAAGGGCTTCGCGGTACTTTTCAGCAGTCTTTTCAATAACATCAGTAGGCAGCTTAGGCGCTGGAGCCGTCTTAGGCCATAACTTGCCGTTCACATGTGCAGTTTCCAACCAATCACGCACGAATTGCTTGTCGTAAGACGGTGGATTTGAGCCAACATAATAGGTTTCGGCAGGCCAAAAACGGGAAGAATCAGCAGTGAGAATCTCATCCATAAGAACCAATTGCCCAGCCTCATCTAGACCGAATTCAAACTTGGTATCAGCAATGATGATGCCTCGTGTAGCCGCATATTCAGAGGCCTCTTTATACAAACGGATACTGACATCACGAATTTGGTTTGCTAATGGTTCGCCAATTAGCTCAACTACCTTTTCAAATGAGATATTTTCATCATGCTCGCCCACCTCTGCTTTTGCAGCCGGAGTAAAAATTGGTTCAGGTAATTTTTGAGCATTTTCTAAACCAGCAGGTAATGCAATCCCGCATACCTTGCCAGTATCTTTGTAGTCTTTCCAGCCACTGCCAGCAAGATAACCACGCACAACCGCTTCAACCAAAATAGGCTTCAAACGCTTAGCGACCACCGCACGTCCTTTAACTTGCTCAACCTCATCAGGAGCTACTACTGTTACGGGATCAATTCCAGTTAAGTGATTAGGTATCACCCTGCCTAATTTATCAAACCAGAAATTAGCCATTTGATTCAGAACAATACCCTTCTCAGGAATGGGCTCGCCCATGACTACATCGAAAGCTGATAAACGATCGGTCGTAATCATTAATAATTTGTCATCCCCTAGTGCATATACATCACGCACTTTTCCCTTAGACAGAAGAGGCAAAGACTTGATAGAAGTAGCGTAGAGAGCTGGCATAGCAATCACTTAACAATCTGAGCTAGCTTGCCACTCTTATACAACTCAGCCATTTTTTCCAGTGGAATTGACTTAATCTTGGATGCCTGACCGGCAGATCCAAAAGCCTGAAAGCGAGCAATACAAACCTTCTTAGCAGCTTCACGAGCTGGCTTTAAATAATCACGTGGGTCAAACTTGCTAGGGTTTTCAAATAAGTAACGTCGAATTGCGCCTGTCATTGCCAAGCGAATATCGGTATCAATATTAATTTTACGAACCCCATTCTTAATGCCTTCTTGAATTTCTTCAACAGGCACACCATAGGTTTCTTTCATATCGCCACCAAATTCCCGAATCTCTGCAAGCAGCTCTTGAGGAACACTCGAAGAGCCGTGCATTACCAAATGTGTATTCGGAATGCGAGCATGAATTTCTTTGATACGGTCGATTGCCAAAATATCGCCAGTAGGTTTTTTAGTGAACTTGTATGCGCCATGGCTAGTGCCAATCGCAATTGCTAAAGCATCGCACTGAGTAGCCTTAACAAAGTCAGCAGCCTGCTCAACATCTGTCAGCAACTGCTCTCGCGTCATGGTTCCATCGGCACCATGACCATCTTCTTTATCGCCCTTCATAGTTTCTAGAGAGCCTAGGACTCCAAGTTCCGCCTCAACCGTCACGCCAATCGAGTGAGAAAACTTCACAACCTCTCTTGAAACCTCTACGTTGTATTCATAGCTAGCAACTGACTTACCATCAGCCTCCAAAGAACCATCCATCATGACGCTAGTAAAACCACTCTTAATCGCCGCCATACAGACCGCTGGGCTTTGACCATGATCTTGATGCATTACCACAGGAATGTGGGGATAAGCCTCTACAGCCGCAGAAATCAAGTGGCGCAAAAATGCTTCACCTGCATATTTACGTGCACCTGCAGATGCCTGCATGATGACCGGGGAATCTGCTTCGCTTGCAGCTTCCATAATCGCGGTCACTTGCTCTAAGTTATTGACGTTAAATGCTGGCAAGCCATAGCCGTTTTCAGCAGCATGATCCAAGAGTTGTCGTAAAGATACTAAAGCCATGATGATCTCTTAATTTGAAATGAGTTTAAGGTTGTATTGAATGTCGATGATGTTATTTACTTCACATGAATAATTTTCAGAGTATTGGTACCGCCTGGTTCGCCCATAGGCTCACCAGAAGTTAGTACTACGGTATTGCCTTGTTTAACTGCACCCAAACTCTTTAAACAGGCTTCAACTTCTTGCAAGGCGGTATCACGATCTTTGGTGTAATCCAATCCAATTGGGGTGACATTACGATAGGTGCTTAAGGCGCGTTGGGTTGCAATTTTAGAAGTTAATGCAAAGATTGGCACATGAATATTATGGCGACTCATCCAAATCGCAGTAGATCCTGAGTCTGTCAAAGCTGCAATCGCATCGGCGTTAAGATGATGCGCGGTAAATAAAGCACCTAAGGCAATTGTCTGATCAATACGAGTAAAAGTTTGATCTAGGAAATCGGTATCCAACTGCACACGATTTGATTTTTCAGCCTCTACACAAATCTCGGCCATCGCTTTAATCGTTTGCACCGGATACATGCCTGCCGCGGATTCTGCTGAAAGCATCACTGCGTCAGTACCATCAAGCACCGCGTTAGCTACATCACTTACCTCAGCGCGAGTTGGTACTGGTGCATTGATCATAGACTCCATCATTTGCGTAGCGGTGATGGTGAACTTATCTGCTTCTCGAGCCCAAGCAATCATGCGCTTTTGTAAAGCAGGGACTGCAGCATTACCCACCTCAATTGCAAGGTCGCCACGAGCCACCATGATGCCGTCACTCTCCGCAATAATGCTTTTCAATGCTTCTGGCTCTATCGCTTCGGCACGCTCTACCTTAGCAATTGTTCTCACCTTACCAACACCATGTTTTTTGCTAGCCGCATCTGCTAGTTTGCGGGCATAAGCCATGTCCGCACCATCTTTAGGAAAACTAATCGCTAAAAAATCGACACCCATCGCAATTGCGGCATCTAAATCAGCAATGTCTTTCTCAGTCAGCGCGGGCGCAGTTAAACCACCACCTGCACGATTAATACCCTTGTTATTGGAGAGTGGGCCACCTTGCTCAACCAGCGTCAAAATTTTTCCACCTTGAACACTTTCAACACGCAATACCACCAAGCCATCGTTTAATAACAGTCGATCGCCCTGTCTTACATCATTTGGCAACTCTTTGTAATCTAAGCCAACGCAATCTTGATTGCCCAGTTCGCAATCAACATCCAAAGTAAATTTATCGCCCTCTTTAAGCAATATTTTGGTGTCAGCAAATTTGCCTACGCGAATCTTTGGACCCTGTAAATCGGCCATGATGCCAACTTCTTTGCCGACTTCTGCAGAAATACTGCGTACCAAATCATGCCGCGCCTTGTGATCAGCAACAGTGCCATGGGAAAAGTTCATGCGCACCACATCCACGCCCGCACGAATCATCTCGCGCAAAACTTCCGGCTTTTCGGAGGCAGGCCCTAAGGTTGCAATGATTTTGGTTGCTCTAAGCATATTTAATCTTTCGCTCTCTCAGCCAGAACCGCAAAAGCGGGCAATGTTTTACCTTCTAAAAATTCTAAGAATGCGCCACCACCAGTAGAAATGTAATCCACTTGATTTTCAATTCCGTACTTGGCAATCGCTGCTAAGGTGTCACCACCGCCAGCAATTGAGAATGCTGGTGAGTGTGCAATTGCCGCTGCTAACATTTTTGTGCCGCCACCAAATTGATCAATTTCAAATACACCGAGCGGTCCATTCCAAACAATCGTGCCGGCATGAGCCAACATGATCGAAAGTCTGGCTGCAGTCTTTGGTCCGATATCCAAGATCATGTCATCTTCAGCAACTTGATCGGCTGGTACTCGGTTTGCACGTGCTAATGGAGAGAGTTCGTTTGCAACCACGACATCTTCTGGAATCGGTACATGAGCGCCACGCTTTTCCATGAGATCCATAATCTCTTTGGCTTCATTCACCAAGTCAGGCTCTGCCAAGGACTTGCCAATTGGCAAACCTTTAGCCAACATGAATGTGTTAGCAATGCCACCACCAACAATCAACTCATCTACTTTTTCAGAGAGCGCCTTCAAGATAGTTAACTTGGAGGATACTTTTGAGCCAGCAACAATTGCCACTAATGGACGCTTGGGGCTTGCGAGCGCACGGCTTAATGCATCTAACTCTGCAGCCATCAATGGACCAGCGCAAGCGACTGGCGCAAATTTAGCGACACCATTTGTAGTGGCCTCAGCACGATGCGCAGTACCAAAAGCATCATTTACGTAAACATCACAGAGCGCAGCAATTTTCTTAGCTAACTCATCGTTATTTTTTTTCTCACCCACATTTAAGCGGCAGTTTTCTAGAAGCACGACTTCGCCCGGACTTACTTCAAATCCACCTTCGACCCAATCGCTAATTAAAGGTACTTTTCGATTCAGCAATGATGCAATTCGATCGGCTACTGGCGCCAAACTATCTTCTGGCTTAAATTGACCTTCAGTAGGGCGACCCAAATGGGACGTCACCATGACAGCAGCGCCCGCATCTAGACACATTTGCACTGCAGGCATTGAGGCGCGAATACGGGTGTCCTCAGTAATATTTCCGGCTTCGTCTTGAGGCACGTTCAAATCGGCACGAATCAGCACTCGCTTACCCTTCAGTTGGCCTGATTGGGCTAATTCGCTTAAACGCTTCACTTTAAATAAGGATTCCGGCATGAGATAGGCTAAATATGGTGGTTTATGGGGAATACTCCATTCTAAATCGTCCCGCCTGATAACCCCCTAGATCCTTGCCTATAAATAGGATTGCCTGCTCTACAATAGAGACTTGGACGCACCCTAAGCCGAAAGGTCCTAGACCCCCTGGCTTGGCGCCACGATTAATCCGCTATTACAGATAGCCAATAGACACAAAAGGTAGAAAAAATGTCGATGTCCGACCGCGATGGTTTTATTTGGTCCGATGGGAAGCTTATTCCTTGGCGTGAAGCTAATGTTCACGTATTAACCCACAGCCTACATTACGGAATGGGCGTATTTGAGGGTATTCGCGCCTATAAAACAGCACAAGGCCCTGCCATTTTTCGCCTGCCAGAACACGTAAAACGCTTATTCAATGGCACCAAAATCTTCCAAATGAGCATGCCCTATAGTCCGGAAGAGATTAGCAAGGGCATTATTGATGTCATTAATAGCAACAAGCTCGAGGCTTGTTACATCCGCCCCATTATTTTTATTGGATCCCAGAAGCTGGGTATCTCTCCTAAAGGCAACAGCATTCATACCGCAATTGCCGCTTGGGAATGGGGCGCTTATTTGGGCGAAGATGGGATTAACAAAGGTATTCGCGTTAAAACATCTTCGTTTACACGTCATTTTGTTAACTCTTCTCTAGTACGTGCAAAGGCATCTGGCTATTACATTAACTCCATTTTGGCCAACCAAGAAGTAACCGCCAATGGATATGACGAAGCCTTGTTACTCGATACCGAAGGTTACGTTTCTGAAGGCTCAGGCGAAAACCTCTTTATGGTTCGCAACGGAATTATTTACACACCAGATTTAGCATCCTGCTTAGATGGAATCACCCGCGACTCTGTCATTCAGATTGCTAAAGACCTTGGCTATGAAGTGCGTGAGAAACGCCTAACGCGCGATGAAGTGTATTCAGCTGATGAAGCATTCTTTACCGGCACGGCGGCCGAAGTAACCCCAATTCGCGAGCTTGATGACCGCACGATTGGCGATGGCAAACGCGGTCCGATTACCGAGAAAATTCAGAAGACTTACTTTGACGCTGTTTATGGCAGAAATGATAAGTACAAATCTTGGCTCACCTTTGTTAAATAAGTTAAGTAACATTTAGCCTCTAGAAAGCAAGTGATGACTCAATCTCAAGCGGTAATGGTGGATGGCAAAAACCTCCCTTTGCATTGCCCCACAAGTAAAACTCCCACATGGAACTCTCACCCCCGTGTCTTTTTGGACATCACAAAGACTGGGGAAGCCAAGTGTCCATACTGTGGCGCAGAGTACAAACTGATTCCTGGCACCGAGCCGCACGGACACTAAATCGCATCAGCACCCCGTCTCTTGATGGGTGCTGAGTCGGGATACATCTCATGCAAGGTATTCTGATCATTGCCCCAAACTGGATTGGGGATGCCGTTATGACACAGCCACTCCTGGCTGCGCTGAAGAGACAATATCCAGCTTCCAAAATTGATGTGCTTGCTAGCTCTTGGGTGGCACCCATTTATCGCGCGTGCAGTGAAGTCAATCATGTAATCGAAGCAAATTTTCAACATAAACAATTGCAGTGGGGCTTGCGCAAGCAACTAGCAAATGATCTTCGCTTGAGAGGCTATCAAGTCTGCTTCATTCTTCCGAACAGCTTGAAGTCAGCACTAATCCCTTGGATGGCAAATATTCCCTTCCGCATTGGCTATCGTGGTGAATTACGCTTTGGCCTCATTAATATTGCTCTTAATAATCCAAGCAAAATCAATCGCCCCCCAATGGTGGAGCATTACCTAGCTCTAAGCCAGCTACTCTCCGATGAAGAGACCTTAGCAGCAAAGACGCTGACACCAAAACTAAATGTTTCATCGAGTGCTAAACAATCGATTGATAAAAAACTGTCAGACGCTAATATTGACTCTAAATCTGTTTTTGTATTTTGCCCAGGCGCCGAGTATGGCCCAACAAAACGTTGGCCGGCTAGTCACTTTGCAGAACTAGCAAATCATCTTGCTCAACATCTTCCAAATGCAAACATCATTCTTTTGGGTAGCAAAAGTGATCATGAGTTGGCTGAAGCAATTCTTCAGCAATCCCAAGACTCAGTAAAAATCCATAACTGGTGCGGCAAAACCTCTCTTGACGAAGCTATTGCATTAATAGGGGCGGCTAAAGCGATGGTCAGCAATGACTCTGGATTAATGCATATTGCCGCCGCTCTTAAAATACCTCAAATTGCAATTTTTGGTTCGAGTGATCCTGCGCATACTCCGCCCTTATCGGAGAACGCCAAGGTCATCTGGCTTCACCTCCCTTGCAGTCCTTGTCATAAAAAAGAATGTCCCTTAGGTCATCTCAAGTGCTTAAATGACATTCTTCCGCAACAAGTATTAGCTTCACTCAATACCTTGCTATAGCCCATAGGAGCACTAGCCATGACCAAACTCGCCAGACTTTTCGATAATGCCGATGATGTAGTCGATGCTTGGAGGGATGCTCTGCGTCACCGTGATGCTCAAGGTGCACTAGCGATTTGGTTGGATGACGACTCAATTACCTGTGTTCTACCAGAAGGTCATCGTCTCAGTGGTCACGCTGAAATTCGGGAAGGTTTAGAAAGACTGCTTTCTAAGCAAGCCTTATTCTTGGAGCCCATCGCTTGCATCAGTCACTCTATTTTAGGTGCAGCAATTTATGACACTACTGAAGCGGTTCATTTCAGAGCTGATCAAATAGAAGCAGAATTTTTTCTCAACATCACCCTTGTGCTCTTACAAGATAGTCAGGGTTGGCGTATTGCCCATTTGCATGCAAGCCGATCCACTGACGATACCTTTGACGCGCCATCAACACCCCACGGTTTACACTAAATCCATGGATGAGCAAGTCTTACGATCACTCATTAAATGGCCCAATGTGCCTGATTGCTATGGCTGGCTAGCCTTAGACCGCAGAGGTCAATGGCGCATGCGTGATGAGTTCGCTCAGCAAAATGGATTACCTGGCCCAATCATTGAACACACCGCCCTTAAAGAATTTATTAACCGAAACTACGCCTGTGACAGCGCAGGAAGATATTTTTTTCAAAATGGTCCACAACGGGTGTTTATTAGCCTCATTGCTACTCCATGGATTGCGCGCATCGTTCCAAATGAAACCACCCAAAAAATAATCACGCAATGCCAAGCTGAAATACATCCCACGTCAGCGTTTAGTGATGAACACGGCAACATTTATATTGCCGGATCAATTCAACAAAATATTTGTAAAGATCTAAGAACTCAACAGTTTGAGACGGAAGATTGCTCTAGCATTGCTCTACTCCATGATCACGATTTAGATCAATTTTCTGAGCTTGCCAAATTGCGTGAAGAAGCTTGTAGCTTTGGCGGTTCGTGGAATTGGCAAGGCAGACAACTAGCACTTGATCCCATTCACTCCGAAGAGCTGAGCAAGCGCTTTGGGTTCATGAAAGATCCCAGGTCGCTTTAATAGGCAAAGGCTAGCCGGGGAATTGTTTTCCTTGCTCTTTTAACTCATCTCGATACTGTCGCTGCATCTCCCGAAGACGCGCATCAATGCTGGAACTTTGATAAAAATCAGCACCACCCGCACTTCGCGCAATCTTGAGCTGCTCAATAGCAGAAGGCCAGGCACCCTCTAAAGCGTACTTTTCACCAAGAGCAAAATGACGCATCGGTACGTTTTTGGCTTGATCATAGGCATTGGAAAGCATGCTCCACCAGAGGATTTCGTTGGGCTGGGAGCGTGTACGCGCTTTTAACCAAGTAATGGCATCGTTTGTACGCCCCATCTTCAGTTCTGCATTGACCATAGCAGCACCAGCTGCGTATGACTGAGGATAAGCACGCAATGCATTTTGGGCAATTTGCAGCGCCTCTTCGCTGCGCCCTTTTGCTAGTGCCAACTCGGAAGCGGTAATTTCAAGCGACAAACTTTGACGCTGAATTGGTGAACCTGGAGCGCTTGCTTTTTGAGCTAAGTTGCGTGCCTGCTGTAAATCAGATTCGGCTTGATCCCACTTTCCTTGACGTTGCGCGATCAACGCCAAGCCATAGAAACCTTCCATTTGCTTACCAACCTGAGACTGTTTACTTAGGCTATCAAATGTATTTTTTAAATCGTAGAGGCCACTCGAGCTTCCCGCTTGCTCCATTCGGGCTCGCGCTTTAATGAAATAAAACTCCACAGCAGTGGGGACATTACGCGCTGGGACAGTACGCGCCCTGTCTTGCATATCTGCAATGCGATCCGTTGTAAGGGGGTGGGTGCGAACATAAGCAGGCACACCTTTATCCATAATGCCAGTTGCTTTTTGTAAACGCTGGAAAAATCCTGGTGCACCATTTACATCGTATCCACTAGCTTCCAAAATCTGAAATCCAATACGATCTGCTTCACGTTCTGCATCTCGCGAATAAGAAAGTTGATTATTGATGGCAGCAGCCTGACCGCCCTGCATTAAGCCTGCAGCAGCCTGAGGATTACGTGACATTGCCAAAGCGCCCAAGACCATACCAGCAATCGCAATCATCGTATTGGTGGTTTGCTTATCCATTTGTCTAGCCAAATGGCGCTGTAGCACGTGACCAGTTTCGTGCCCCATCACTGAAGCAACTTCGGAGTCTGACTCTGCGCTAACAATTAAACCCGTATGAAAGCCAATAAATCCACCAGGCAATGCGAACGCATTAATACTACTGTCTTTGACGGCAAATAATTCGAAGTTGTAGGCACCGCTACCTTGTTCATTAGCGCCACCAAGTTGTAACTTTTTAGCAGCCTGCAATAGACGCCGCTCCATTTGATTGAGGTAGTCGTAAATTGGTAAATCGTTTGAATAATCAGCATCAGGACGAATCTGACGCATGATCATTTCGCCATACTTACGCTCATCTACACGACTTAAAGCATCGCCGCCTGGATCACCCATATCTGGCAATACAATCGTGGGCTGACTTTGCAAGCCACTACGAGTTGGGGCATTTGCAGGCCGCGCATCCGGAGACTGCATGACACGATTAATATTTGAAATTGCTGCTGAATTACCCTCTACAGAAACATCCCCCGTTGTAGCGGGTCCAGCCGAATAAGCGGGGGAAGTAAAAGAACCCCATAAAGCCAATATAAGCTGACCCGCTACCAAGCGGCGCCAAATTGCGATTTTTTGTGGTGACTTTAGTTCTTTCATCCCTATATGGTAAAACTTATCCCATGAACAAACTAACTCATTTTGACGCCAGCGGACAAGCCCATATGGTAAATGTGGGGGATAAGCCCCACACCCATCGTATTGCGATTGCAACAGGCAAAATTACGATGCTCCCAGAAACCTTCAAAATGGTTGAGGATGGCACTCATAAAAAAGGTGATGTTCTTGGAATTGCCAGAATTGCGGGTATCCAAGCATCCAAAAAGACTTCTGATTTAATTCCACTCTGTCATCCACTCTCTTTAACCCACGTGAGCTTGGACTTTCAACTTGAACCCAAGACCAATAGCATTTGCTGCGAAGTTAGGGCAGAAACTACTGGGCCAACTGGCGTTGAAATGGAAGCCCTCACTGCAGTG
This sequence comes from Polynucleobacter sp. MWH-UH19D, assembly GCF_040409795.1. Classification (NCBI taxonomy): domain Bacteria; kingdom Pseudomonadati; phylum Pseudomonadota; class Betaproteobacteria; order Burkholderiales; family Burkholderiaceae; genus Polynucleobacter; species Polynucleobacter sp. MWH-UH19D. Next base: position 1,707,056 of record NZ_CP099571.1, read on the forward strand.
CAAGTGGCCCTGCTCACAATCTACGATATGTGCAAAGCAGTTGATAGAGGAATGGTAATAGGTGAAGTAAAGCTACTAGAAAAGAGTGGTGGCAAGTCTGGTGAGTGGAAAGCTTAATAAAGTTATTTAAATAAACCACCGGATTGTTAGGTGGTTTATTAATTCTCACTAAATTATTTACTGATTCTGCACTCTGAAGGCAATAGTTGCGGTATTAGATTGGTTTGAGTAGACCTGCATGACCAACCTCCAGCCCAAGTTGCCCCCTCTGGTGCAGACAAATCAATTGGCTTGGGTGAATTTGCATCAGGCTCATTGGTAGGCACAAGATGCAAGGTATTTTTTCCTTCTGGCGCTACGCTAACCTGATAGTCAATGGCAATAGCACCGGAGGGTGTAATTTCAATTAATTTCACGCTTCTTGTTGGGGTAAAGGTGAATGAGCCATGGGTAGCTTCATCCATGGCAACAGTGCCACGACTAGCAAAGGCTTCCGTTACTGCGAGCTTGGCACTTGATGATAAGTTCATTCCCTCTACAACGCGAGTTCGAGCAATATAGTCTTGATACTGCGGGACAGCTACCGCCACTAAGATGCCAATAATGGCCACTACCACCATCACTTCAATTAATGTGAACCCAGCCTCGTGATGATCCCGAGTCACTTGAACTTCTTTATTGCATGCTTTCATATCATTTGCTCCTGAGGTCAAATACCTCATACTCCAGTCTATACCTCCTTTAAACAAGGCAATAGAAAATAAAAAAGCCAGCTTAATTCGCCGGCTTTTTCTGATTCCTTGGTATGGAAAAAATTACTACTTCTGGGCTTCTGCGTGGTTATTCTTTTTCTTCAAATAAGTGCCCACCAAAATAACAATAACAACACCGATTACCTCAAAGGCCAGTTTTGCATCGCCCAAAGCCTCTTGAATACTAGATTTAATTGCAGGGTCATCAACCAACATACCGCCAGCAAGAAGACCCAATAATCCAGCACCTAAGGTGATAATGATCGGAAAACGCTCCATAACTTTTAGCAACATTGCGCTACCAAAAATAATGAGCGGAATAGAAAGACCTAAGCCGATGATCAAGAGTAGCAAACGAGTTTCTTCTGGTCCTTTTTGAGCTGCTGCTGCCACTGCTAGAACATTGTCCAAGCTCATCACCAAGTCTGCAATCAAAATGGTGCGGATGGCCGCCCAAATACTAGACTCCGCCTTCATATCTTCCTCGCCGCCACTGTCTGCGAGCAATTGAATACCGATATAGAGCAAAAGAATACCGCCAATAATTTTTAAATAAGGCAGTGTTAGCAAAGCAACCGCAGTAATGGTTAGCACGATACGCAAAATAATCGCAGCAGCACTACCCCAAAAAATGGCTTGCTTTTGCTGATGTGGAGGTAAATTTCTTGATGCCAGAGCAATCACTACTGCGTTATCACCTGACAGCAAAATATTTGCAACGATAATTGATAGAAGCGCCGCCCAAAAGGTGGCGTCCGAAAATGCTGATAAATCCATGTTGTCTCCCTACGTGTTTTTATATTTTAATTTTGCTTTTCTTTTACTACTCAAACTACTAAAAAAGATACTGATCTCTCAGTATCTTTTTTTGGATTGCTAATTACAACATAGCCTTCAATAAAGCCGCCATTTCTGATGGGTTCTTTGTTACCTTGAAACCACACTCTTCCATTACTGCAAGTTTGGCATCAGCGGTATCAGCGCCGCCAGAAATCAATGCGCCAGCATGGCCCATACGCTTTCCTGGAGGAGCAGTTACCCCTGCGATGAAGCCAACAACGGGCTTCTTCATGTTTTCTTTGCACCAGCGGGCCGCTTCAGCTTCGTCTGGTCCACCGATTTCACCGATCATGATGACAGCATCAGTTTCTGGATCTTCGTTGAACATGCGCATCACATCAATATGCTTGAGACCATTGATTGGGTCACCACCAATACCAACCGCCGTGGATTGACCTAGACCAATTGCAGTTAATTGACCTACAGCTTCATAAGTCAAAGTACCGGAACGGCTCACAACACCAATGCGACCTTTCTTGTGAATATGGCCTGGCATGATGCCAATTTTGATTTCATCAGGAGTAATAATTCCAGGGCAGTTAGGGCCAAGCAATAAAGTCTTTTTGCCGCCCTTTGCTTCCTTGGCTTTCATCTTATTGCGCACTTCAAGCATATCGCGCACAGGAATACCTTCTGTAATGCAAATAACAAAATCAAGATCTGCGTCAACCGCTTCCCAAATTGCTGCTGCCGCACCTGGAGGTGGAACATAGATTACTGAGGTTGTTGCACCAGTTTGCTGTGCAGCCTCTTTTACAGTTGCGTAGATTGGAATATCAAAAATAGATTCGCCAGCTTTTTTCGGATTCACGCCAGCAACAAAACAGTTTTTGCCGTTTGCGTATTCCTGACATTTTTCAGTATGAAACTGACCGGTCTTACCAGTAATACCTTGTGTAATGACTTTGGTGTTTTTATTGATCAAAATAGACATATTGAAATTCCTGGATTATTTGTTTTTAGCAACAGCAGCAACTACCTTGGTAGCGGCTTCAGCCATGGAGTCAGCGCTAATGATTGGCAAACCTGAATCAGCAAGAATCTTTTTGCCGAGCTCTTCGTTTGTACCTTTCATGCGCACTACTAATGGCACTGTCAGATTTACCGCTTTACATGCTGTAACAACGCCATCAGCAATCACGTCACAACGCATAATTCCGCCGAAGATGTTGACTAAAATCGCTTCAACGCTCTTGTTTTTCAACATGATCTTGAATGCTTCAGTCACTTTCTCTGCTGTAGCGCCACCACCAACGTCCAAGAAGTTTGCTGGCTCACCACCGAATAACTTAATGGTGTCCATGGTTGCCATCGCTAAACCAGCACCATTCACCAAGCAACCAATGTTGCCATCTAATGAGATGTAAGCAAGATCAAATTTAGACGCTTCAATTTCAGCAGCATCTTCTTCATCAATGTCGCGATACGCCACGATTTCTGGGTGACGAAACAAAGCGTTTGGATCGAAGTTGAACTTCGCATCTAATGCCTTAATCTTGCCATTACCCTCAAGAATTAGCGGGTTGATCTCTACTAAGGATGCGTCAGTATCCCAATAGGTTTTGTATAAATTCTTAAACACATCACGAGCCATTGGAATAGATGCTTCAGGAACACCAATTCCTTTTGCCACAATGTCGCAGTCCGCATCGGTTAATCCTACCAATGGGTCAACAAACACTTTAATAATTTTTTCTGGATGTGACTCAGCCACTTCTTCGATATCCATGCCGCCTTCGCTAGAAGCCATGATCACATTCTTTTGTGTCGCTCGGTCTGTAACGATACTGAAGTAATACTCTTTTTTAATGTCTGCGCCATCTTCAATCAAGAGGCGATTTACTTTTTGGCCTTCAGGACCAGTTTGGTGAGTCTTGAGTTGCATGCCCAAGATTTCAGAAGCGTATTTTTTCACTTCATCCATGCTTTTAGCTAACTTCACGCCACCACCCTTACCGCGTCCACCAGCATGAATCTGAGCTTTAACAACCCATACTGGGCCGCCTAGTTTTTCTGCGGCTTTTACCGCCTCATCAACACTAAATGCAGGAATGCCGTTTGGAACAGGCACATTAAATTGGCGCAGAAGTTCTTTGCCTTGGTACTCATGAATTTTCATAATGACTCCGAAACGGTATCTTTTTTAGCAAGCGATGAGGATTTAAAACAATGTCGCCAAAATCCCATACTTACTCTGGAATAGCTAAATTAGCCAATTTTTGAATAAATACGAACGGCTTGACCGACTCTCTAAGTCTATCATGTTGCAATGCCGCAAATAGGGTTTTCTGATCCGTAATTGCCCTAATCAGGAGTCTGGCCACCAATAATCTTCGCCACCACGTCCAGACCAAATCCCTTGCTAGCCAAAAAACGATATTGCCTTGCGCGCTCCTTCTGGTCTTGCGCTTTTACCCCATACTTTTTAGACCAAAGTCCATAAGCACGCTCAAACTCCGTTTCCTTTAAATCAGCCAAGAGTTTGGCTGATTGCTTACTATCCACACCCGCCCTTTGCAGGTCCTCCTGAATTTTCCGGGCACCATAACGCTCACTACGGCGTCGCACTAACGCTTCTGCGAAACGCTCATCCGATAACCAGCCACGAGCTTCAAAATCATCAAGAACCGCCTCAATACTCAAAGCGCTTGCTTCTGAGGATGGCTCAACTTCAGTCAACCTCGCCCAACGCGCCTCAGATTCAGCAAGCTTTGCTCCTAAAGTTTTGCGACTGTATTCTCGCAAGGACAAAAGGCGCAAAGCCCGAGCTTTGAGACTCGGGCTTTGTTTCTGTTTTTTACTGCCAACTTCTGTCATCGAGTTATTCGACTTCCTCTTCCTCGCTTAGAACATCTGTCACTACCGCAGATCCAGCTTTGACACCCAACTTTTCACGGATTTTTGCTTCGATCTCTTTGGCGATGTCTGGATTCTCTTTCAAGAATTCACGCACATTGTCTTTGCCTTGACCAATACGATCGCCGTTATAGCTATACCAAGAACCTGATTTTTCAACGATATCAGCCTCAACACCCATATCGATAATTTCACCTTCTCTTGAGATGCCCGCGCCATACATGATGTCAAAAATAGCTTCGCGGAAAGGTGGAGAAACCTTATTCTTCACGACTTTCACACGAGTTTCATTACCAACAACTTCATCGCCTTTCTTGATGCTACCGATACGACGAATATCCAACCGCATAGAAGCGTAGAACTTCAACGCATTACCACCAGTAGTTGTTTCTGGAGAACCAAACATCACGCCGATCTTCATACGAATCTGATTAATGAAGATAACGGTTGTATTAGTACGCTTGATTGCCCCGGTAAGTTTGCGCAAGGCTTGGCTCATTAAGCGGGCCTGTAAACCTGGCAGAGAATCGCCCATGTCGCCTTCAATTTCGGCTTTTGGTACCAATGCTGCAACCGAGTCCACCACGATTAAATCAATCGAACCAGAACGCACTAATGCGTCTGCAATTTCTAAAGCTTGTTCGCCAGTATCGGGTTGAGAAATTAAGAGGTTGTTTACGTCAACACCCAACTTGCCTGCGTACTGAACATCTAATGCGTGCTCAGCATCAATAAATGCACAGGTGCCACCAAGCTTTTGCATCTCTGCAATTGCATGCAAAGTTAACGTGGTTTTACCGGATGACTCAGGTCCGTAAATTTCAATGACGCGACCACGCGCAAGACCACCAACGCCGAGCGCAATATCCAAACCCAACGAACCGCTCGATACCACCTGAATATCTTGACTAATTTCAGCATCGCCCAATCTCATGATTGAGCCTTTGCCAAATTGCTTTTCAATTTGCGCTAAAGCTGCTGTTAACGCCTTTTGCTTGTCTCCACTCATCCCCTCAAACTCTGAGGAGGCTGACTTTCTTTTCTCATCCAAGGCCATTTTTATTCCTTTTTCGCTTTGTATTGGGCTATTTCCCGAAGTTTTATCTACTTTCCAACAACTTAGGAGTTACTGTATATAAAAACAGTATCCTTTGCAAGCGACTTTTTAAAAGAATTTACGGATTTCCCACTAATCCATGCTCAATTGGGGTTCGATCCCAATAGAAAAAGAGCGGGATAGCTAGCGCCCAGATTACCCCAATCAGTATTAAACCGATAATTTGGCCACCAGACCCCCAGGATCCAGCCCCCAATCGAACGCCAGCCTCATAGGACATTGGACCGCAAATACCACCTAAAACAGCGCCCAGGATAGGCCTGCCTCGAAGCCAAGAGAGTGAGCCATTAATCGTAGTGGCTACCAATACCCATAAAACCCACATCCAGACCGGGGAAAGATAGCTGGTAGGCCAAGAATCCTGGAAATTCAAATAATCCAGCTGCACTAGAAGGGTGTCAGCAACAATGCCGAAAAGCAATGCCCGACTCAAAAGTCGTAAGGACTGCTTAGGTTCATTCAAATGCCATATGTGAAAGGCGATGTACGCCAAGGTCAGCGGGACCGTCCAAAAAACTTGATGGTTGGCTGCGCCCAAGACACAAGCAAACCAGCCAAGTTGGAAAAAAACAAAGTTCCAAAATTTAGCCATGAATGAATACTAAGGCAGCCCAAGAAAAAAGCCATTGCAGTACGCAATGGCTCTCGAATTTGGTGGCGAATCAGGGATTTGAACCCCGGACCTGCGGATTATGATTCCGTCGCTCTAACCAACTGAGCTAATTCGCCGAAGGTGTGATTGTAGCAAATTTCACTCCATATCGCTATGTGAAATAGTTTTAATTCTTTCGTCTTTGGAAACGGAATTTTCACGGTCTAGAAACGGTACACACCTTGCGCACAGAATTTGTCGTTTTAAACGACATTTCTATCCCACCTTAACTTCATAAGCCTCTTTGTAAATTGGCTTAAGAACTCTTACCAATGAATCTACATCCATTGCGGCTAAGTTGGATCTACCGCCCAATGTATCAACTTTCATCATGAAATTTCTAAAATTATCCCTCTTGAAAGGCGTACCAGATGTGTAGGCTTCATCAGTAATTTTAAGAATGGCGGTTGTGACATTAATTGCATTTGCTGAACTATTTCTCTCTAAAAGAGATGATCGATAGTCACTATTGAAAAATAGAATTTCAAAAACCTTATCGACAGAGAAAGCTGGTATGTTTTTAGCCATATATCCCATCCACCACAAGCGAGAGATAGCGTTATCTCTCATGCGACCACGGACTCCATTGGCAAACCAGTGACTTGAGATGTGATTCTGAATCTTTTCTTCGCTTGATGATTTGAATGGCCATCTTTCGTTTACATATCCTTTAAACAAGGAGAAACATAAAGTAACCCATAATCTTTCATCGGTTGCCTGGGCGGGTGTTAGTTCAGGCAAAATTTGAAGAATCAATTTACAGTTTTCGGTATCTCCATTTAATTCCTGAGTTGCCCCCTTTGGCATCACCAGAGTAACCTCAGTATTAACTTTGTAATTTGTTGTCACAAGAGACAAATGCAATTCATCACACAAATCATCAAATGACAGTTCCAGTAATGCTGGATTCGCCAAGAGAGATCTCTTGAGCTTTAGTACGCTCTCAGTTTTTAAAACGCTATATAAGTTATCCGACATTTCTAATCAACCTTTGTACGCCATATTTGGCAACTAGTTTTTGTGAATTTATGCAGAGTTCATTGAAATCACTCTCTTCGCTAATATGCACACCGAGAGTTTCGAGCTTTAACTTCAAGGCCCTTACCCACTTATATCCATCAGCGTCTTCATTTTTAATGATGTATTCCAAGGCTGCATGTATACAGTCTTTATATACAGACATTGCCAACATAGGAGCCTTATCCCGCTCCTCCCTACATACATCCCAAACATGTCGGAATTTTTTACCCATCAAAATGATGATCATGTCTTGCTCAAGACTAAAGCGATAAGTCTCTTCTGGAATTTCAGTTGATGTCTCAACCCTAACCAATGATTCAAACTGCAATTTATCAAATTCAATGTATCGAATTTGCGGATCATCGATTGCCATAATGTCACCCGTTTGAAGTGCGAATGGCTCTTCGCCAAACTCTTCATTCAAGTCTTCAGATTGAAAACTTTGAATATTCTGGGAAACAATAACCAAAGGAGTAAACGTAACTTTTCCATATAACTGGCCCGTCTCAAAATCGATTTGCCCATCATTGCCAACTAAAAATACTTTTCTAAATAAAGTGTCGGAGCAATGGACATCAATTGCATAAGATGCCTTCTTGGCTACAATCAACTTTTGAATGTCATCGTTAGATAATAAAAAGCTATAGTCGAGAATGACATGCTCTGCTGGGCCCGCCATCTCCTTACGTGTATCCATCGTTGATTGAAACTCCGAGTCTAGATAATCATCACCTCGACCCAAAATTGGATATGGAAATGCCTTAATTATTGACTTCATGTGCCTCAGCCTCTATCGCAAAATCTACAGTCTTATCCGCAAAGGTTACTAATACATATTCCCTTTGCCCGCTAATTAGTTCAACGTCTATCGCAGTGACTGGCTTGTTATTAACTATCAAGCTAATCGGCTCACTTCCAATCTCACCAGATTTTTTAAATCTAATCGACGCCAAACCTGTTATAGGAGAATCAAAGTAAATATAGGCTTGGTTAGAACCTGTCGCCCGCATCCTCAAGTTTTCTAACTTCTGATAATTTTTGGGTAGCCCTCCATGCGTCGGAGAAGATGGCCCAACAATCTTTTTACCCCCTTTTGGATCTGGCAAGTTGCCCCCCTTACCTTTTCGCTTCTTATTGCCGCCTCTAAGGCCACGCCCATCCATTTCTTCAGGGTCGCCATCACCCGCTTTGGGTTTATCTGAAGGAGTCGGTTTTGGCTTAAATGAGTAGTTTCCATTAGCTATCTGAATTGAAGCACCACGCTCTAATGTGCCACTACCTTCTTCTGGATTCTCAGAGATTTCAGAAAAAAGATCTTGGAGCTCATCTACAGTCACGCGATCTGTGGATGAATACTCTGCAAAACGTTTAAGTAGATCCCTTACAGCATTAGAAAATGTGTAATATTTTTTTTCGGCTTCTTTACGTTTTTGTAAATTGTCAATCCGATCAAATGCAAAATTATTATGCTCGGGATTTTCAAGTGTTTTCAGGGTTTCAGACCCATCCCCAGTTACACAAACAAAGAAATCAAAAGGCTTCAAATTTGGAAATCTCTGCAACGCCGGTGCGGATCTTGTTATCAACATTCCATTTTCGCGAGCAATCGCTACTGAACGCCCTTCAACATCTTCATTCATCCTTATGTACCAATCAATTCTTCCGAATTTAGGTATCTGTTGCTCGCCCTTATGAGTACTATTAACAACGGTTTCAATTGCCTGGAAACAATCTAACAAATAATCTTTATTAACCTCATCAAACTCTTGGCTCAATCTATCTTTGTAGTACTGATACTTTTCTTCGATATTTTGAGAATTTAATTCCTCGTCTTCACCAATCTTGACGATTAAACTTCCTTTACGAATTGCATAGAAAAAGTTTGCTATTGCAGTAATAACAATAGAAGGATACGAATTCAAATTAAAAATAGTATGTGGAACAAAAATACTTGTACCTGTATTTTTTGAGAACTTTTCTCTAATATCTATTGCCCATTGCGGTATATCTAAGCCATCCAATGGAAGGCAGCCCGCAGGTATTCCATAAAAACCCGTTCCTTGAGTCATTTCATGTTCAGTTTTGTTGTAAGACTGAAGGATGCTCTTACCCTGAAACCTATAAACGTGCTGATTATTTTGCTCAATTTTCGTCAAATAAAAGAGTGCGCGAACATTGCTATTTGCAAAAGGTGCTTTAGAACCATGTCCAAATGACCCCAATGATGAAGCTGAAGTCTTTTGACTTAAGCCTGCACCCTTAGTCAAAGCGAACCATGCTCCATTAGGCCCGCCAATTGGGCCAGTTAATCCAGTCGTATTACTGTCGTGTATGCACAAAAAATTAATTTTCTCTTCATCATTAATTAGTTTGATTGCGCGATCATAAAAATCAACAGCAGGATCGAGGTTTTGTTTCTTAGCAGTAGCTTTTGCTTGAACAAGATGCTCCTCAAGCTCCGATACCTCTGGAACATCTTTTTTATCGATGCTAACTATATTGAATGAGACTGTAACTGGTTCAGTTCTCATCAATCCTGCATCTAAGCTGTTTTGAACAATTTCTCTCACGAGAGATGAAAGTCGATGCCCTTTAAAAGTGTCTATCCCAGAATCATTAAACCCTGCGGCTAGACCCCCTTGGTTATCAGGAAAGTACCATTTCGCCTTTGACATTTTCTTCCTCTAATATTGTTTGAATAATTTTTTTAAATATTTCATCTGCTACATCTGTACAAATTGCATTTCCGATCATTGAAAGTTTTGAGCTTTCTGAAATTCCAGCTGGAAACTCAAATTCCTTCTTTTCAATGCATTGCAACCTCATCAACTCATCCACACTTAATTTACGAACACCAAAGTCATCGACTAAAAAAGGCACGTTATGGCCACCACCGCCCATATTGGCGGTTAATGTAGGGCAAACATTTTCAGGACATGAACGAGCATCCACACGTCGAATTTGAAAGAGCCTATTTGTCCCATCCAATTCGGCGTTTCTTCTAATCATCCTTGCATATTTGTTCTCTTCATCAAGATAGAGTCTTGCTTCGCTTCTTTTATCTTTGTTGATGTATTTCCATAGATTTTTTTTACCCTTTTTTACTTCTGGAAATATGAACTTATTTTTCTTAAAATATTTTGAGTGTGTAGCAACTATGAATAATCTCTCTCGTCTTTGTGCTGTATCCCCGATTTCATAGCTATCCAATATTTGGGCGTTATTAATATTGACCCAGTAACCGGCCTTTCTAAGTTCATTGATTACGACTCGCAATCTTGCCCCGCCATCAAATAACTTCAAATTTGGAACGTTTTCAAGCAATAACACTTTTGGAGGGTTTGCCATTTCCCCGCAAATTCTTGGAATCTCAAAAAACAACTTCCCACGCTCGTCATCAAAACCTAGATTTTCACCAGCCACTGAAAATGATTGGCAGGGAAACCCCGCAGACAAAATATCTATAGTTTCATTTAACTCGGGGAACTCCGATGGACAAACTTCTCTTACATCCCCCATAAACACAGTAGATGATGGGAAGTTGTGCCGTAGCGTAAGACAACAAGCATCATCCATTTCGTTTATAAAAACGGTTTCAACGCCGTTTCTTTGGGCAGCAAGAACAAATCCCCCCAATCCGGCAAAAAGAGCTACATGTCGATACATTCAAAAAACCTTTAATTCTATTTTTTAGACTTATTTTTAAAGGTAAATGCTACCTGGCTTTCAGCTGAACCTGACTTATATCTCTGTTTTGCGTTTTTCATTTCAGACTCAAGGGCATCAAACATCTCTTTTACATGCTCTTCGCTGTATGAATAATTTCGCGTATCACTTAGGTTTCCAATAAGCCTAATTCGATTCATAGCTTCTGATACCCTTTTCTGGGCCAGGCGCTCAAACTTCTCATACTTCTCAGTATCTTTAGTCATATTTTTCCTTCCAGTGTTACTACAAATTTGATATATTTCTGTAATATATCATAAAATTATACTTAGATATAGAAATATTCATAATATATTTTTGCAATATTAAGGATATAAGTACATGAAATTATTACCTTTTTTCACAATACTATTTGCAACATTCGGGGCATATGCTCAGCCTTACAACCTAAATAGCTCCCCATACAACATGGAGAACTCGCCCTACAACATGGAGAACTCGCCCTACAACATGCGAAATAGCCCTTACAACATCGAGAACAGTCCATACAACTTAAATTCAACAAATGGGGTTTACGACAATTCTGGCAATCGCATTGGTTATGAAGTTAAAGCCCCAAGTGGGGTTACAAACTATTTTGACAATAGCGGAAACAGGATTGGGTATACCCCAGCAAAAAAATGATTGCATCCCTAGTAATTGCTATTGCTTTGGCGACAATCAAGCCCGAACCCGTCTTGATACGTAGCGCAATTGATCTTTCAAGAATCATTGGACTACCAAGAATGAAGTCTTTTGATAAGCATATTTTGAAAACTGTCTACTTAAATGAAATGGATTCAAGTCAGACCTATCAATCCAATACAAGACGAGAATTTTTTAATAATTATTTCAGAATAAGTGCAACAAGAATTAGGTAAGGAGAGAAGATGCGTGACTATACATACATAGATGGCTATCGATTCACAATCTGGAACATATATCGTAGCAAACGCTTTGATATTGACCGTCTAGATATAAATTTTGCTGATAAAGAGAAGCCTAACTTTGTCAGAGGATTGAGGGTGGTAGATCACAACGAATCGGAAACTTATTTACTTCATGGAGGAGATGCTGACAATCTAAGCTACAGCCTGTGTTACCTTCATCATGAGAACAAAGAAAATATTCCAGATTATTTTGATGAATACCTAATTCAAGCCACTTCCAAAAAAGAATATCTTGTCCATAAATTATTTGAAGAAGAGAAACCATTAGAAGTTGCCGTTCATTAGCCCTTCAATAAATGTCGTTTTAAACGACGTTATTTGCGCTTTCGATTTCTACGCTCAAACTCAATAGCCCCGTCCAATATCGCTTTTTGTTTCTCAGCCTCTTTATGACGATTAATTAAGTCTTTGCCTGTAATGACCGATTTGTCATTTAGCAGGTCATCTAAAGTCTTTTTAATCTTCTTCGATTCGCTTGTGAGCATTTTTAAATGCTAATAAAGACTTGGGGTAATGTCTACTGTCGTTTTAAACGACAACTTTAGACTTTCTTTTTCGACTTACACGCAATCTCAAATTAATATAAAACTTTCTTATGCGAATTAGCCAATTAAGCAGATGAAATAAGGCTTTTGGGAATACATTATCCAAGAAGACAAGCAATATCAAGCTATGTACAAGTAATAAAAAATCACTTCCTATTAGATTTCCAAGATACGTATCCTCATCAACTGGCAGCATCATCCAACAAAAAATTGCCACGACTACTGCAAAAAGAATAATTACTCTTTTTGAGGCTTTATATCCAGCAATTTCTAAAAAATCCGTGCCAGTCACCTTAAGACTATTTTTGGAATAGCCGTCAAAGTAAGTCATTCTCTCTAAACTTTCGTCGAGAGTTCTTCCAAAGCATCCTTCCAAAAGGAATTTGACGGAATTTATCAGCACATCTAATAGCTTGGTAATAAAACCTGAAACAAAAGCCTTCGATCTCAGGCCAATCCCTTTAACAAGATGCACTGAATCAATATGAGCCTCAAATAAGGTAACTAAAATTTTTACGCCTGGAACCAGCTTGTATGCATCATCTACAAAGCAGTCCTTCTCTGAATCATAAAAATAAGACCCAATTAAATCCAAATCCATTGGTTTTGGAGTAGAAAAACTTATGGCAACAGAATCTTTAGTGGGGCAACTAGGATCATCATAGTCATAGTCAATATTTTTAGTCCTATATTTACTCATTACCGCAATACGAAATCTAAGCGGTATGTACCTATCTCCTTTTAATTCAAACCTATTCTCATACACGGCCCAAATAACGGCTATGTTGTCTGGATTTCCCTTCTTATCCTTTGCTGGCTTGTATCTAATATCATTGGGATAATTTTTTTGAATCGAAAATCCGACCTTAGCATCGGTTAGCAACGTAGGGTCATCAAAGCCTGCGAAATTAATGTCGCCAAACTTATCTAAAAATTCTTGGGAATTTTGAAGGTATGCCATAGCCTAATTATGAGCGGCATTTAGAAATGATGCTGTAATTTTTATCCTGCATTTTCTGGTTGCCCAACTCTACACACCGAAATTAAGCTATGTTTTTCGCCACAAAAAACATGCTTAAAGAAACAGAAGTGCTTGCCCTTTTCTTTCAAAGCGCCTCTACCTCTGAAAAATCACCCCAACTCAAATACCTAGAAAACTTAGCTACTGGCAAGCTAGTACATATGAGGGATGGCAACATCACTTTGTATAAGCGAGAGCGCAGTAAACAGTGGCAAATGCGCTTTAGGCTTTATGACAAAAAGTGGCACAGAGTCAGTACAGGCTATGAAGATCTGGAATACGCCAAAAAGAAAGCTGGCGATATTTACGATAGAGCCCGCTTTATGGAAGAGCTGGGATTGCCACCCCTCAATAAACGCTTTGATTCAGCTGCAGAGTCAACCAAGATAGAACTACAAGGTGATTTAGATAATGGCGTAGGCAAAAAGATCTATGTAGATTACATCGCAGTAATTGATAACTACCTGATTCCCTTCTTTGGCAAGAAACACTTAACTAACATTAACCACCAAGATATTGCTGAATATGAAGTATGGCGAGCAGACAAGATGAAACGCAAGCTCATGCGCTCAACCATGATGACGCACTTCTCCGCATACAACAGAGTGTTTGATTCAGCAATCAAGCGTGGCTGGCTAAGCGATAAACACGCCGTACCTAGACTGGGTACTAAAGGGGAGAAAAGCACTCCGAGGCCAGCCTTTACTAGAAAAGAAATTGACTACTTGCTGGAATTCTTAAAAACCTGGAGTCAAGGCGGCAAAAATCAAGAAGCTCACCAAGGCAGGCTATTGCTTCGCGATTACATCGAAATATTGATGGCCACAGGAATGCGCCATGGTACAGAAGCATTTAACATCCAATGGCGCCATTTAGAGTGGCATACAGATAAGAGCGTTAGATACTTACGCATATGGGTGAATGGCAAAACAGGCGCTCGCTGGCTAATTGCAAGACACGAAGCTGTTCCAGTAATAGAGCGACTTAAAGCTCGCTTTACAGAATGGGATCACTTAACGCTTGATCAATTGCTTGAAGAAAAGCGTGAAGAGTTTGTATGGCGACATCCTAATGGTGAGCGCCCATATGACTTTGTGAGCAGCTTTAAGTGGCTTATGAAAGACTCTGGATTATTGCTATCGACTACAGGGCATAAGCGCACCATGTATAGCTTCAGACATACCTACGCTACCTTTAGCTTAGTGGAATGGGGCATGGATATTCATACGCTAGCAAAGCAAATGGGCACTTCCGTACAAATGCTGGAACGCTTTTACAGCAAACTAACTGCAACGCTAGCAGCTGAGAAACTAGCGGGATAGGAACCATTTAAAATGGCTCTTGCATAGTTAATCAGGTAAAACTTAATTCAGATTGATCAACTGTAAAAATCAGCGATTTTGAATCAAATGACCGAATTATTGAGTAGTCAAAATCAAGTGGGATCTAAAAAAGTAGTTAAAGCACAACTTTCTGTGCGCTTAATTTTTTGATCTTAGCTTGAGCTTTTTGAATTTGTTGCGCTTTACGCTCTGTATCCAATGCTTGCTTAGCAATTTGAGCATTACGCTTAAGTGAGTTAATGCGGGCTTGTGAAGGCGTCAATGGTTTAGTAGGTTTGAATTCGTAAAAGCGCATACGATTATTTATATGCGCCTTTACATGACCACTACTTACCAAATCCAGCACGAACGGCACCACTGGCTTGCTCAATTTGAGCATCAAGCTCTCCAGCCTCTACCGCTCCCTTAATAATTTCTAAAGCCTTAATAAGTTCATCTGCAGAGCTTACCTCTACAGCAGTTTTGCCTTTGGCAAACTCAATCACTCTGGCGCCATAGCGAACATTTAAACAAACTTTCCCATCTTGGGCGACAAACCACCATGGACGAACACGTTTTTGATGCTCTACCATCTTTCTCGAACCATCAAGATCTTTTACTGACTTGAATTTCTTTACCGTAAATGTATTTCCTTCGCGCTGGGCTTTTGCAAGCTGTATCTGTTCCCAGACTTTTGTAGAAAGTTTATTTCGACGCTGCAAGATTGGCGGGATAGAAGTTGGCTTTTTGGAATTAACCATTTTCAAACTATTTAATGTGCTCATTGCATTTCTCCTTTGTAGTTAATGGGCACACTTAATTTATGGTCACAAGTTTTGGTTGGACAACCTCTTTTTGCCAATATCTTCCAAAACCAAAGGATTTAAGCCAGATCTACTCTTCTTTCATTAGATTTCGCTAAATAACTTTAGTAACAGGCAAATAACCGCCCTGTACTAAAGTTACTACTGATATGAGTAGCGGCACTCAGTTGTTATGCCGCCCTAAACCTGGACATTGGTGATCGCAGGGATGGAAATTCTGAGCAGTAGCAGAGACTTGTTATCACTACCCCTAGATGCCATTGGACTTGCTATCCAATTGATACAAGAATATTTCAGCACAAGACGATAGCTAACGCTATTGCGTCACGAGCAAGCCCTGCCATACACAGCAACTTGCAAACATTACAACGGTAGCCACTTACTGCTGTTGTAAATGTTGCGTTTCATTTCAACCGCACGTAAAAGGAGATCGCGAAACCGCCCTAACCAATTTGGTTGTGCCATAAGTGGTGTAGTAAAGAACTCAACAAAAGAACTTTTCTATAACTGAGCCTGTTGCTTAAGGCTCAGTGTAGGTTGAATCTAACAAAAGTAAAAAACAAAAAGAAAGAAAAGTGTGAGCGAGAGCGATACACAGGCGAACTGAAGTTCGCCATTAATTAGTGGCATCGGTCAAAAATCACCACCCTGAAATGATAAGTACTCCACCTAAATTTTTTGCAGCTCAATTTTTAATTGACAAAAACCCATTTGGACTTCAAATCATTCGTTTAAGCGGTGATCTAACTAACTCGCATACATGGGTAGCTGAGGGGTAAATATGTGCGCTTATGTGAAGGATTTAGCCGTGGCATTTACGCCACGAAATGTAATAGAAGCACGAAACTATTACATTTAGAGATAAGTCATTGATTTTTGGAAAGATCTTGTAAGTCAGATTTCGGTTGCTCAAACCAAACCTAAGAAAACATACTGTAGTTGCTTATTTATTACATTTTGGAGCTACTTATGTCACAAGCCAAAACATTAAATGCAATAGAACTACGCAGAGTCCTAGATCACATCGCTACACGCAAGCATTCAGCCCGTAATCGATGCGCCCTGCTTTTAACTCATTACGCAGGAATGCGAGTGGGGGAAGTTGCAGCATTACGCATTTGCGACGTTTTGAACGACAGCGGCACGATTAAAGATGAAATCCGCTTAAAACCAGAACAAACCAAGGGAAAATATGCCAGAACTGTGTATATCAATGCCCGCATGCAAAAGGAGATTGCTCATTACATCAAGCTATTACACATTACTGATACAAGCAAGCCTTTGTTCTATACACAAAAACGAGCTGGGTTCTCAGCCAATACGCTTACACAGTACTTTCACTTCTTATATAGACGTGCTGGACTTGAGGGCTGTAGCTCGCATTCAGGAAGAAGATCATTTTTAACTTCCTTGGCGAATAAAGGGACAGCCATACATATATTGAAGTCGCTGGCGGGTCACCGCAATATTAGTACGACCGCAGGATATTTGTACTCAAGTCCAGATCAAATGAAAGCGGCTGTAGAGCTTGTTTAGTTATTTGGCCTTACCAATATCAACTACAACCTTACCCGTATAGCCTTCAATTACTTCGGTATTTTTTGAATCAAGAGTTAGCTCTGGATAATCGGTAAGAATGCTATGGCCATACCAAGTACAAAACACTTTTTTTGTAGCTTTGCCTGATTTAGACACTTTAATATCGCGGCCATTAACTACAGCAAAAATGCCATCTATTGTTGCAGAGCGATATTTGGCATTTTTCACCTTTATTACTGTAACTCCGCTCAATGTCTTTGACTTGGTGGGCTTAGCTAGAGGATCTTTATGTGGGCATTTTTTGTCATTCCACTTCGGTGCTTTTAGATAAAAGTCCATACAAACTCCTTTAACTGTCATTAATTGCTATAAGAATATCAAAGTACTCTATAGATTGGGCTTTTTTAATCGCTTTTGCGTAGTAGTCCATTCATGGGGATCTGTACATGGAAAACGAAGCTCTGTTGCATGAGCCATTAAATTTCTTACCTGCTTCAGGATATCGCTTGCTACATTTGCAGCTTCAACTCGAAGATCTTCTGGAACATCAACATTCTTTAATAACCCCTTGAAGAGCTTTGGATGCAGCTCCATTTCTTTTGCAAAGTTATATAACTTAAAGTTTTTTTGATCTTTTTGTTTTTCATATTCACGATAGACCTGAAGCCATCGCGAAATAGTCTGATAACTTAGTTTTGATTCTCGATACTGGTGAGCCTCAGCAGTACTGTGATCCCAACGATCCTTGCTCTCAGAATAATAATCACTGTGCTGTTTTAATATTTCATCAAATTGCTCTCTTAATGCTTTTGGGTGAAGATTTAGAGGCACTTCTATTTTTAATACGGGTGGTTTTTTGCCACTTGCTAATGCTTGAACTTTTACAGTTGGCTCGATAATGGTTAGGGGTTGATATGGAACTGATTCAGAAAAGATCTTATAACCAACTGTTTTCCACCACGAAGTAAAGTCAAGATTACGCAAATCTCCAAACTTTTCCCAGACCTCTTCTGCGGCAGCACTCTTAAAAACACCGGTCACGGTAGACTCGCGATACCAAGGGGAAATTTGAAGCGCATCAAACCATGCCTCATAAAGTGTGCCCTTTGCTAATTTTGCAGAGCTCTCAATAGTCTGTGGAAAGATCCTATCTTCGGCAGAAAGGCCTTTTAAGAAAAATTTAACTGCCATTTAGGTTCATCCCATCTTTTCTTAATCCCTAAATTACCCAACCCCAAATTTGGATAATCATCCCACTTCATATTACGACATCATTAATTCAACTTACTCACTATTTAGGTAGATTAGTTCAATTTCATATCCCTAATTTTTAGCTAACTTTAGGTTTTTAATCCTCATGCTCGTTACCACGCAGTAACCATTTCAAACCGGTAGCGAACATATAAGGAGAATTAACATGATCGTATCAAATAAGGTAGTAGCAGATTCATTTAACATTTCATCCGTCGTTTTGAACGACAAAGATGAGGCCATTAAACCAGCAAATCTTGAACTGCGCTCCATGGAGGCTAAGCGCATTTACTGGGAAGATGGTGCATTTCGCACTAGCAATCAAGCACTCTATCAAGTTCTTGCAGAATGCTTAGTCTATAGCGGCGAATTAACCGTCTCGATGGCTAAACTTCGCAATGCTGCTCTCGCAAATTTCTACAAAGAGCGTGGTTATAAGTACAAGGAAGATACTCCACTTGTTACTCGCGTTGTACGTGCAGTATTTGGCGACATCGATCGTCGTCGCATTAGCACATACTCTCTCGTACTTCGTCAAGCGCAAAAGGAAAATATTAGCTGTAACAATCTAGCCTCTTGGATAGAGGAGCGCGGGGGTATTCAAGAAATTCGCCTTAGCCGTAGTCCATCTTTTATTAGTGCATCGCAAAAAGCATCAGTGGGCAAGATGTATTTTGAAGGCAAGCCTGATTTAGGCGTTGTTCAATCTGAATTTTTATCTGTCGAAGCTGACCCAGGCTTCATCGGCCAAGCCTGTGTACTGCTTGCTGAACAGCAAGCTGACGGCAGCTTTAGCGTTCGCGCAGTCATTCGTAATCCATCAGCACTAAATGCAGCGTATTCGGCTCTGTATGCAAAGCAAAAAACTTCAATTGCTAAAGCCGAAGCCGAAGTTGCGGCTGCAAATGATGCCGATGGTGCTCTTGCCCTACAAGGCTAATTAGTTGGGGGCTACTTAAATGTAGCCCCATTTGAAAATTATCAGGAGGAACTAATGAATGAACCTAAAACACTTAATGACATTATTTTCGGTAACTATGAGAGCAAACTGCGTATTCATGACATCGTTACAGGCGCTGAATCACTACCCTCAAGCGGCAAATCAGCCATTCTTCTCTACGGAACATGGGGTACAGGTAAAACCACACTGGCCACTATGCTACCTAACGCAATCGAAAAAGGAAAAACAGGCTGCGATCTAAATATGCCAGAGGACATGATTTGCTGTCAGCAAGGATTTAACGGACCGCAAGTAACAGACTTTATTGCCAAAATTTTAGATAAGAATTCAATTAATCTTAGCAACCTTCATTACATCATTATTGATGAGGTCGACTTACTCACTAAGCTAGCTCAAGAGAGTCTTAAATCGGCATTGAACAATAAACGTTGTATCTTTATTTTGACAACAAATCATATTGCCAATCTCGATCGCGGCTTGCTAGATCGCTGCGTTCTTATTGAAATGAATGCAGCAAAGGAGGACCAACTGCTTCCATTGGCACAAGCAACAGCAAAAGCGATTGGAGTTGAAATGACTGATGAAGAGTTGCTACCAACCATCAAAGCTGCCAATGGCTCATTTCGAAATATTACACACAATATTGAGCGCCTCATTCGTCGCAAAAATATCCCCACAAACATCACTTTTTAATTTACTAAAGCCCGCCTTTACTGGCGGGCCAACTACTCATGAAAAAGAAAACTAAACCACTAAATCAACTGTTTCTATTCTCGGACTCTCTAGATCCTAGAATTGACACCTGGTTTTCTGGAAGCGTAATTATTGAGCAAAATATCCCTCGCATAAATCATTCTTGTGAAGAACTAAAAAGGTTAGCCTTATTAATTCCTGCTCTAGATATTGGAGGGTACAAATACGTTACAAACATTATTAATTACAAGACAAGTAATTTATTGCTAGTGAAACTTTCAGGGATTTATCCAGTAATGTGCTCATTTTCCTCTAAGGCCAGCTATTCGGCTCTTAATAGGATTTATCAAACATTTGAGGCGTGGATCGAACGCACTAATTCTCTCAATGAATTTACCTATAACGACTTTTATTTACTAAAGTCACTCAAAGGTAATAGCCTATTGAGAAAGCTAGCTTATAAGAATGAAATGGCTATCCTCGACTCTATAAAGAAAAATGATGATGCCATCAAAGATTTGCTAGCTAAAGAATTTCGTGACAAATTAACAATATGACTTGAATTGTCGTTTAAAACGACACTCTGTTACACACCCACCTAAATCTGTTCTAGACCCTTATATTCAATGGAGGATTCATTAGTGCGATCTATTACCAGTCCGAGAGTCCAAAGAAAAACCACCCAAGGGTGGTTTTGTCACTACTAAGTGGCTTGAATCGGAATTGACCAGGAGCAGAGATACCCAATCGAATATCAATGATTATGTCCTTGGTTATTCATCGGCATTTGACCATTACCCATTGGTATCTGCCCATTCATCATCTTTTGATGATTACCCATCATTTGCTGATGAAGTGCTGGATCACAATGTTCATAGTCATTGCTTCCACTCATTTGATGAGCACTAGAGCCCTTATAGCCAAGAATACTTGGATCAACCATGCCGGCAATCATGGCGATATGGCCAAACACTAGGAATAAAGCTACGCATATAGCATGGATCTTAAGTTTACCCATTTGATCCAAAGCCTTATTGACTACACCCATCTCTTGTAGAGCAATCCAAATGAGCGGCAAACCAGCAATTACATAACTGCCCACAGCAATCGGATCAACCACCGTTCTCCATTCTCCCGCTTTGGTGATTGGTATGACAGCATTGGTCATGATGTAGTAAATGATGCCTACAAAATAAACACCAACAGCAATACCAGCAAAACGATTCAGGTAATAGACCGCCCCATCAAACTTGCGAGTAAAGAGTAGGTATAACTCAGTAATAGCCAAAGTCTCAGCCAAGATGACTGGGATAGCCATAAAGATAATTAAATTCCAAGGCTGGTTAACAGCCAATAACTCCATGTAGTGAGTCATGTTCATATATTTCTCCAATAGATAGTAGTGGCTTGCTGCCACAAAAATTAGTTAAAACAAAAATTAACTAAATTGTCTTGGAGGCTTGAAGATATGGGCAGGAAATGCCTCAACGACCAATAGAGAAACTTGAGGGGTATAGTGACTTAAAAGATCAGGTTGAGTGTATTGATTTGTAGATAGGTTCGCCACAACACCCAAACAGCACTGATGGTGAGTTTGATGATTGCTTGATTGTGACTTTTTAATCTTGGTGTCGGCATTTGTATGACAGTCATGTTGAACCACATGCTGAACATGAGCATCACTTGAAGACTCATATGACGCAGACATGCTGCCCGCATGAATGAGGCTGGCAAAAAGACTAAAGCAGAGAGCAATACATAGTTTTCTCATATTTTTATTCTATGCCTATTTAATGGTTTTGTCGTTTAAAACGACATACTTTTAAACTAAGCTTTATCGGGTCCATGAACCCAAAACGCCATCAACATAAACGCTACCAGCGCACAGCCACCTGAAAATAGGAAAGCATATAAAGGCGCAATCGCCTCATAAATCCAACCAAAAATGAATGAAGCTGGAAAGAGCATCAGTCCGGTGACTAAATTGAACCAACCAAATGCCGTTCCCGCTAGACCCTTAGGCGCCATATCAGCTACCAATGCTTTCTCCACCCCTTCCGTTGCGGCCTTAAACAATCCATAGATTCCAAACAGAGCAAATATTTGGAATATGGAAATACTGGGCATGCCCATGGCGATGTAAAAGAAAGCAAAAGCAATCCACGCAATCAAAATAAATCGTTTGCGTCCAAACTGATCGGATAGCGCCGATAATGGTGCACCAAATACGGTTGTGATCAACGAAATACCAGCCCATAACAGCGGGATATTCTCTTGGGGCACGCCAGCTTCTTTTGCTCTTAATAGCAAGAACATATCTGATGAGTTAGCTAAGGCAAAGATACCGGCTACAACAAGGTATCTTTTAAATTGATCAGGCATGCCTTCCAGAGACCAGCTAAACTTACTCGCTTGAGGAGCGGCTTCTTTGTGAGGCTCTTTAATACACAAGGCAAGGGCAATCGTGATAACCGCCGGCACAACTGCCCACAGAAAAATATCTCTGAGTGGCACCCCCAAAGATAATAATAGAGCGGCCAACAACGGGCCAATGACAGCTCCAGCATTATCCATAGAGCGATGAAGCCCAAAGGTAATACCTCTCTGATTTTCATTGACGCTCTCCGCTAATAAGGCGTCTCGAGGCGAACTACGAAGACCTTTGCCCATGCGATCTGTAAAGCGAATTGCCAAAACCCATAACCAAGAACTGGCGATTGCTATTAGTGGCCTACCAATGCCCGCAAGTGAATAACCCAGAACAATCCATGGCTTTGCCTTTTTGGTGCGATCTACGATTACGCCTGAAACCAACTTAAAGATGCTCGAAGTGGCCTCAGCAATCCCTTCAATAATGCCCAGCGCCTTTGGCCCCGCCATTAAGACTGATGCTAGGTACAAAGGCATTAAGGGATAAAGCATCTCGCTGGCCGAGTCATTGACTAGACTAATGAGCCCGATGAGCCAAACGGTACGAGGAAGAGCGAGAATACTTTTAAACATGACAGGCTCAATTTACTCTTATTTGTCGTTTTAAACGACATTTTTGAGTATCCGTTTAGAGGACTGTTGATAGAATTTTTGACAGAGTTATCAGTCCGTAACTTTTAGTTTAGATACTTTACAAAACCCTATACATCTTTCTGAGATTCTCAATCTTGTGATACTGCCTCTCTGCTGCATCAAACGCTTGGGTAAAGTTTTGCTTAATGGCGTGCTGCATGATGATTAGACAGCGATGTGCATGTTGGTGCTTTAAAAGAGTGGCAAGTGTTAAGAAGTAAAAGGCCTTCTGATGATCTTGCTTGATATATTCACCCTTTTCGTAGAGAACGCCTAGGTTATAAGCAGACTGACGGCTACCATCGTTGGCTCCCACGGTAAGAAGCTCCACACCCCGAGAAATATTCTTCTGAACACCTTGGTCCTCGCCAGTACCAACAACATAGATATTGCCTAAATTACAGTAAGCATCGAGCACTTCTTCTTTAATGGCTTTTTCATAATACTCAACTGCCACAGGGATATTTCTCTCAATCATACCCATACCGCGTTCGTGCATTAATCCAACATTAAAGTGAGCATAACCATTACCTAGACTACTGTTTGAGTTCACCCATTCAAAAAGTCGATCAATCTGTCCAGCATCTAGATGCCCATCAAAACACATTTTGGTCAAAGCAAACTGCGCTTCAGAATCTAGCTCATTAACTGCCAAATCAAAGAAAATTTCGAATGCCGCCTCATAACGGCCCCGACTAAGGTTAGATACCGCCAACTGTAGTTTGGGGTTATTAAAGTTGTAACTATCACCACTAGAGGTGTTTTCAAAACCTAAATCCACAAAATTGCCCTATCTGATTGTTTTATATGCAGCCTGGTTCTAAATTAGCTGACCAAACAATACAAGGGATAAATTTAAATTTGTAGGCAAATTACCCATTTTGGGCAGTTTGCCTACAAACCTGTTTTTTTATGAGTATTCTCAAGTCATGGATAAAGAAGTTTCTTTAAAACTCAGCGGTCTTTTATTTGCAATAAATGATCACTACATCAACCATTTGATTCGGATTTATCGCTTATTTGAAGGAGATATTGAATGTTGCATTGTGCTTGGCGAAATTGCCCATCACAATGTACAAAACGTTTATTCCGAGCTAACCGAAGAAAGATTAATGCTTAGTGAGGTAGCTACTAAGTACCGGGGAAGTAATGCTCACTCAATTAGCCTATCAACCGGGATCCCCAGAGAAACAGTTAGACGAAAAATTAGAAAACTCGAAGAAATGGGATTTATACAGCAAGATGAGAAAAAACAACTTCGTATTACTAACCTGCCGCCTATCAAGCTAGAAGAGTTCTCCATGGAGTCTTTAGGTTTATTTATGGGTCTAGTTGACCGACTAAAAAAGCAAGATTATTTATAGGATGACGCTTTGAATTCTTATGAAATACTTTCAATTGAAAATGCTGGCGGTAAATACTGGGTAGTTACTTATAAGTTAAGTAATGGCCAAACCGAGATTGAAACTATTGACGCCTTAGACCATCATGAGGCATTTGTGAAGTTTCGCAATCTGATGATTGAACAACAAAAAGCTCGAAAGTAATTACTAGTTTTTTGTCGTTTAAAACGACACTCTGTTACACACCCGCCCAAATCGGTCTTAGACCCTTGTATTAGCTGGTGAATTGATTAGTGCGATCTATTACCACTCCGATAATGACTTGCTTTATTTAAGTCTTAATATTCGTATAGCCCCACTCAATACTAAAAATCCAATGGCTAAGCCAATAATCCAGTCGGGAACTGGACTGTTAAACCAAGCAACCAATACACCAGCAATGATGACACCCAAATTCGCCAAAACATCATTAGCAGAGAAGATATAGCTTGCCCGCATATGAACGCCATCGTTCTTACGCTTAGATATCAAGAACAAGCAGGTCACATTGACAGCTAACGCCAACACAGAAATCCAAATCATCGTATTGGCTTCGGGTTCGGCACCAATATAGATCTGATAGCCTGATCGCCAAAGAGCGCCTACGGCTAAAAATAACTCAACAACGCCTGCTAATTTCGCGGCCTTTAATTTATTAGAGGCAGCTTTTCCAACAGCATATAAAGCAACTCCATAGACTGCCGCATCAGCAAACATATCCAAGGCATCAGCAATAAGTCCCGCCGACTCTGCCAACCAACCAGCAATGATCTCTACAAAGAACATGGCTCCGTTAAGCACCAAAAGCCAAATCAAGACTTGAAGCTCTCTTGCTGTTTCTTCTGTATCTTTAGGCCGAATGGGCACAGAATCAACAGATTTATTGCTCTGAATGCTTGCCCCAAAATTTAACGGCTCTAATTTTGCTAATACATGATTAGGCTCTTCGGAGTGACAAATCACCACTTTGCGATTAGGAATATCAAAATTCATTGAATGAATTACCAATGAACCCAAGACCATCCTAATCATTTGCTCTTCAGAGGGGCAATCCATAGCCGGCACATGAAATGTTGTTTCAACTACAAGTTGGGATTGTTTTTCTTTCATATATTCGGAATGTATAGGATTTCATAATACTTTCATACAAGAATTGCTATAATTGACACGTCACTAGGGAGTAGCCTCTCTTCTCTACAGAAGATGGCTTACATCAACATACTTGAGCTTCTAGCTTATGGTGTAAGCGGTTTAGATACTTGGCAAGACTTTTGACTACAAACACTTACTTAGGCTGTGGGTGCGTTGTAGTCATTTGTTTATGTCACAGCCTAGAGGACTATCAAAATGGATTCACTCTTAATCTCCACTGGCGTTGTGGCTCTTGCCGAGATGGGCGATAAAACCCAGTTACTGGCATTTATTCTTGCGGCTCGCTTTAAAAAGCCTGTTCCGATTATTTTGGGTATTCTTGCGGCAACCATCATCAACCACGGCTTGGCTGGCGCATTAGGCGCCTGGATTACAGCAATGGTCAACCCTGAAGTATTGCGCTGGATATTAGGCGCCTCATTTATTGGTATGGCTATTTGGACTTTGATCCCAGACAAGATTGAAGAAGAGGAAACGCAGGTTGCTAAACACTTGGGCGTATTTGGAGCAACCTTTATCACTTTCTTTTTAGCAGAGATGGGTGACAAGACTCAATTGGCTACTATCGCCTTGGCCGCTCACTATGTCGCTCCTTTAGCCGTTGTTGTAGGAACGACTTTAGGAATGCTCATTGCGGATGTACCAGCAGTATTTGTAGGCAATAAGTTCGCCAAGAAGATTCCGATGAAGCTGGTTCACTCTATTGCGGCCGGCATCTTCGCAGTAATGGGCGTACTCACATTACTTGAAGTTGATAAATTATTTTAAGGAGGCGTTATGACTTGGATTATCACCAAATACTTACTGACAGCCGGAATGGTTGTATTCATTAGTGAAGTTGCCAAGCGAAGCGATAAGTTAGGTGGATTCATTGCGGCATTGCCCTTGATGACATTACTTACTCTTACTTGGCTATTCATTGAGAATCAATCGGAAGAGAAAATAGCAAACCACGCTTATTACACTTTTTGGTATGTGATCCCGACACTACCGATGTTTTTACTATTTCCCTATTTGCTACCAAGACTAGGTTTTTGGCTCACTATGGGAGCAAGTGTTGTGGTGACAGTTATTTGTTTCGGGCTCTTTGCCTTATTGATGAAAAACTTTGGGGTTGAACTGTTGTGATGATTTGTCGTTTTAAACGACAATTCAATACACACCCACTAGATCACACTCTAGCTTCTTGATTTGCTTGGTGAAATAATTAGTGCGATCTATTACTACTCCGAGAAAAGCCTTAAGTCGCAAAATCTATTTAAATAAAACATGAGCGGCGCCAAAAATAAATTCCTCAAACTCTCTCTTATTCCACGAGATATCAGCTCCGCCATTTATTAATCTATGCTGCATATTTGCACAGAACAATTTAGAAGAGTCGACTCTTTTAAGCCAATCAATACAATTTATTACTGCCTCAGTGTAGGTGCTTGTATTGAATAACTCGTCTGGGACGTTACTTAACATTCCCTCAATAAAGTATGAAGGCGCACTACCAATATTAATAATTTTCTGTTCAACTAACTTTTTTCTTAGGTTTTTAAAAATTCTAATCACATGCTTCAACATTCCAAGAGTTCTTTTGTTTTTTTCTACTAGATAATCCTTGTGAAGCTGAGGAAAGTTAACAATATGAGTGCCATCTTTTTTATAAAAACTAATTCCCTCAAGATAATCATCTGGTTTCATTGGATCAAAAGAAAAATATTTTCGGTGCTTGATTGCGACTAATACATCAGCTTTGCGACGATTTCCTTTGGGTGATATTTGTATGGCCTTCGAGCCAATTACAACCTCAGAATCGAATCTTGCTATCAATAAATTAACTACATCACCTCTAAAATCAGAATATTTATATGCCGCACTAATAGGAAATGCGGCTTGAAATTTATTCTTTTGATTATCAGAAATTAGGCTTAAATCATATGTAAATGCGGAATCAAGTCGAATGATGATGTCTACATCACTCTCTCCAATGACATTTGTGTCATTTGCATAAGATCCCTGTAAAAAGATCTTTGTGGCTTTTGATTGATAGGCTGCATTTCTATCCTCAAGGACGCCTCTAATAGTCGAATATGTCTCCTTTGATGTTACCTGGGCGCCTATAGAAGACATAGACTCCAACTCTAACTCTGAAATTGGCATTTCGACTCCCTCATAAATTCAAGGCTCTTAGGGCCACTTCATATTTTCTAAAGGAGTCTCGACCAAATTGAAATAATAAGTTCAATTTCTTGATATCAGACTCCAACAGGTCAACAGCTAAAGCACCCTTAGTTGAAGACTCATTAATTCTTACAATCGGGACATTTTTGAATATCAAATTCGTCAACTGCTCCATAGAGCGGGTATTCATATTCAAGGTTTTTTTAAGTAGCCTCTCTAAGGTCCAAATAAATATCATTCTCTGATACCAAGGCTTTATCGGCTCTATATAGTCACCAACTCCCACACTTACAACACGCAAATCGAATTCAGAGTAATTAAGGGGGCCTACTGCATCACTGATTGAAAAAAGAGTCGGGTTGTTTGCGATGTATCCACCGTCTATTAGCTCCCATGTAAGGCCATCATCCGCCTGCACTACTTTTCTCTCAAACAATGGATACGCCGAACATGATGAAACTACAGCATCAGCCAAAGAACACCCAAATCCAGGCTTAAAACTGGCAGTCATACCGTGCGCCTGTTCTAGGTTTGACTTAAAAATCATCGGCTTCTCTTCCAGCCACTTTGACGCAACAATACCCAGCTTAACTTTTAAATCTGAAACGGTGTAATGCCCAAATAACTCATTCGCATATAACTCCAACTTTTGAGTTCTTCCATTTGAAGTTTTTTGGGACATTATTTCTGGAATAAGGCGCCTGTATTGATCAACGATCTCACTTACAGACTTACCAAGACCAAGCATGGTTGCAATAATTGCACCTGTACTGGTTCCATAAATTAGATCAAAGTGCAAACCAAGGGGTTTATCCCCTAAAGCTGCCTCAAGCTCTGAAAGTACCCCGAGGGTATACATGCCCTTCGACCCTCCACCATCGAGGCTAAGAATCTTGCATAGGGGCTTCTGAGGGGATGTATTCACACCCTCATCTTATATTTTTTAGAATCAGTCGTTTTAAACGACACCTCATGCCGCTACCCTCCGCTCTGAGCCATATGGTTACAGGGTTTTTTCCAGCAAACCCTTATTCTTCGGTACTTTGCAGGCGGTGTGTAGCACGGCGAAAACCATGGTTTTCTAAGTGTTTGATTTTATTGGGAAAAGGGTCGGCAACCTAAGAACCTTGCGAGTTATGATTCCGTCGCTCTAACCAACTGAGCTAATTCGCCGAAGGTGTGATTGTAGCAAATCCGCCTCATTCTGTAACCGCAAAGCCCATAAACCGTAATATAGGCACATGAGAACGCACTTCCCTAAAATCCTGATCTGGTTTGTTTTGCTCGCTTTTGCGCCACTAGGGGCATTTGCCGCTCAGATCTATATAACTAACTATCCGTCAGAAGCTAATGCAAAGGTATTTGTCACTAAATATCCTTCTGAAGCGAATTGCATTGTGTATGAGACCCAATACTCCAGTGACACCGAACCTGGCGTGTGGTTTTACACAAAATACAAAAGCGATGCACGCGCTGTAATTGCTTACACCCAATACAAATCCGAGGCTGACTTGATTGTCTATTACACCAAGTACAAGAGCGACGCCCGCTGTCGTTATTAATGTAATTCTTTGGAATCGAGCTAATGCGATTGCTTTCAATATCCTCTGGCAAGGTAGCGCCTTTGTTTGGCGATCACCATCCAGACTACAAATCCGTTCCATCAGCTATTCGCAAAACTAGTATCAGTAATTTAGAAAGTTGCGTACAAATTCACATCAACAAACTTGGTGTTCAAGATGATGAACAAGCGGACCTTAATGTACATGGTGGAGTTGAAAAAGCTATTTACGTTTACCCAGCAGAACATTACGTTTTTTGGAATCAACTACTTACTCGGGAAACCAAAAAACCCACCTCTCTTAAACATGGATCACTTGGTGAAAATTTCACCATTGAGGGTTTACTAGAAACCGAGGTATTTGTTGGCGATAAATTAGAGATTGGTGATCTGGAATTTGCTGTTACCAAATTACGAGAGCCATGCTTTAAATTCAACGCAGCACTTGGCTATAAGGGTGCTGCAAAAGCTATGGTTCAATCTGGCTATAGTGGCTGGTATTTGCGAGTACTGAAAACTGGGCTGGTGTCAGCAGGAGCAACCATTAAGCTAATCCCAGGCCCAAGAAATACTTCCATCGCTCAGCAAAATCAAAATCTGCTCATGAAGCGCAATCAGAAAGATCTTTGGGATTGATATAAAAAAACCCGATCATTTCTGATCGGGTTTTTAATTTCCTCCAGACTAAAGAATCTTAGTCACGCGCGTAGATATCTACGTCTTTAGTTTCACGTACAAACAGTGTACCGATTACCAATGTCATCGCAGCGATGATGATTGGGTACCAGAGACCATAGTAAATGTTACCGTTCTGCGCAACCAAGGCAAAGGAGATCGTTGGCAACAAGCCACCGAACCAGCCGTTACCAATATGGTATGGCAATGACATAGAGGTGTAGCGAATGCGGGTTGGGAACATCTCAACCAACATTGCGGCGATTGGACCATAAACCATGGTTACCAAGATCACCAAGTACACCAACAAGAGCAATACAGCAACATAGTTAACCTGTGCTGGATCAGCTTTAGCTGGATAACCTTCTTTATTCAAAGCTTCGCGAATAGCTTTCTTGAATTCAGCATCTTTTGCTTTTGCCTCAGCAGGATCAATGCCCTTAGCTGAGTAGCCCTGAACTTCAATATCGCCAATCTTCACAACCGCTGTGGAACCAGCAGGGCCAGCAACAGTGCTATAGCTAGCAGAGTTAGAAGCCATCACTTGTTTTGCAATATCGCAAGAACTAGTGAACTTAGCTGTACCAGTTGGGTTGAACTGGAAGGTACATTCGTTTACATCAGCAGTAATAGTTGCTGGTGCAGTAGCCATTGCCTTTTCCAATGCTGGGTTAGCAAAGTGTGTCAAAGCATTAAACACGGAAACAGGAGTGTTAGGGATGTAAGTAATTACAGCCAATAACAAACCGCCCATGATGATGACTTTACGACCAATCTTGTCAGACAAGCTACCGAACACGACGAAGAATGGTGTACCAATTACCAATGAAGCAGCAATTAATAAGTTTGCAGTCTTAGCATCTACCTTCAATACTTGGGTGAGATAGAACAAAGCGTAGAACTGGCCCGTATACCAAACCACCGCTTGACCTGCAACCAGACCAAACAATGCCAAGATAACGATCTTCAAGTTTTTCCACTGACCGAATGACTCGCCCAAAGGAGCTTTAGATAACTTACCTTCTTCTTTCATCTTCTTGAAAGCTGGCGACTCATTCATGGACAAACGAATCCAAACAGAGACTGCCAACAATGCGATAGAAACGATGAAAGGAACACGCCAACCCCACACATCAAAGTCTGGGCCAGTGAATTCACGTGTGAACAAAATCACGAGCAAAGACAAGAACAAGCCTAAAGTAGCTGTAGTCTGAATCCATGCTGTGTATGCACCGCGACGACCATGAGGAGCATGCTCCGCAACATAAGTAGCTGCACCGCCGTACTCACCACCCAAAGCCAAACCTTGAAGCATACGCAATGCAATCAAGATGACTGGAGCAGCAACACCGATGGTTGCATAGTTAGGCAGAATACCCACGATGAAAGTCGCGCCACCCATTAACAGGATGGTCACCAAGAAGGTGTACTTACGACCAATCAAATCACCTAAGCGACCGAACACCAATGCGCCGAATGGACGCACGATGAAACCAGCAGCAAACGCTAACAAAGCGAAAATGAAGGCAGAGCCAGCATCTAAGCCTGAGAAGAATTGCTTAGCGATAACCGCCGCAAGTGAACCGTATAAATAAAAGTCATACCACTCAAAAACCGTACCTAGTGAAGAAGCAAAAATAACTTTGCGCTCTTCGGCGGTCATTGGGGCTGCTTTGTGTGCTGTTGACATCCGTAGCTCCTAACTATTTTTATTGAATAAATAAACAACGAACCGATTATGCTGTGAAAAAAATCAAAGAAATCCACTAGTTAGGGTAATTCCCCATCAAATCGGATCGGGGTTTTCCCGAAAAATGTGGATTTGATGCAACGCACTTAATCCATGATGTCTTCATGGATTTGCACTATTTGATTGCAATCTGCCCAAGTCAAGTGCATGTTGAGCAAACCAAGTGCAAATCATCTCACTCGTCATATTGCACTCCGTTTTTAATGTTTTCTGAAGATAGTAAATAGCGTTGCTAGATATACCCCAATAAATATTACACAAGGAGCAAATCAAATGAAAAGACGTGACTTTTTAGGCAAGACCACACTAGGCGCTGCTGCAGGTGTTTTAGCAGCACCAGCAATCGCTCAATCCATGCCAGAGGTGAAATGGCGATGCGCATCCAGTTTTCCCAAGAGCTTAGACACTATTTATGGTGGTGGCGAATTTATTTCTAAACGTGTAGCAGCTCTTACTGACGGTAAATTTCAAATTCGTATTTTTGGTGCTGGCGAGATTGTCCCTGCCTTTGGCACCGTGGACGCGGTCCAGCAGGGTACTGTGGAATGTACTCACACAGCTGGCTACTACTTTGTCGGCAAGAACAAGACTTTTGCCTTTGACACTACCGTGCCGTTTGGCATGAACCAGCGCCAACAAAATGCGTGGATGTATTGGGGTGGTGGCTTAAAACTGCAACGCGAGTTCTTACGCGACTACAACATCATCTCCTTTCCAGCAGGCAATACAGGAACTCAGATGGGTGGATGGTTCAAAAAGCCAGTGAAAACTGTTGCAGACCTCAAAGGCCTCAAGATGCGTATCGCTGGTCTTGGCGGTGAAGTCATGTCTCGTCTAGGTGCAATTCCACAACAGATCGCAGGTGGCGACATTTATCCTGCACTCGAAAAGGGTGTGATCGACGCAGCAGAGTGGGTCGGTCCATATGACGATGAAAAATTGGGCTTCTACAAAATAGCCCCGTACTACTACTATCCAGGATGGTGGGAGGCATGTTCGATGTACTCCATGTATGTAAACATCAAAGAATGGGAAAAGCTTCCTAAGCAATATCAAGAAGCCCTTGCCTCAGCCTGTGCGGAATGCAACATCGACATGATGGCCGAGTATGACTACAAGAATCCAATTGCCCTGCAGAGCTTGATCAAAAATGGTGTGAAACTGCAATCATATTCAACTGAAATTATGAAAGCAGCATCAACCGCAGCCTTTGAGATGTATGAAGAAGAGGCTGGCAAAAATCCTTCCTTTAAGAAGATTTATGAGCCATGGAAAAAATTCCGCAATGATCAAATGCTCTGGAATAAAGTCGCTGAGCAGACTCTCATGAGCTTCATGCTAACCAACCCAGTCAAGTAAACCAAAGCGAGATACTGAAATGCCAAAACAATTTTTAGTTTTTGCAAATTTCGTTGATCGCTTAAATGACCGTTTTGGTGTTTTAGCAAGTTGGATGGTTCTTATTGCCGTACTGATCAGCACTGCAAATGCGCTGATCCGGTACGGCTTTAATATCAGCTCAAACGGTTGGTTAGAGGCTCAATGGTATTTGTTTGCGGGAATGGTTATGTTTGGTGCCGCAACCACCTTTCGTCTTAATGAGCATGTGCGGGTAGACGTGCTTTATGCCCTTTATCCCAATAAAGTGCGTCTCTGGTTAGATTTTTGGGGTGGAATCGTTTTCTTCCTGCCCATGACCATCATTATTGGCTGGTATTCCTGGGAGTTTTTCATAACTTCGATCATTCAAAGTGAAACCTCAAGTAACCCCGGCGGACTTATTCGCTGGCCAGTGCGTGGCGTAATTACTTTAGGCTTCTTTTTGCTAACCCTTCAAGGCATCTCTGAAGTCATTAAGCGCTATGCAGCGATTATCGGCATGATTCAGATCGATCCTAAGTACGAAAGACCCTTGCAATGATTAGTCATGACTTGATGGCCCCCATTATGTTTGGGGGCTTAATTGTATTTTTGCTGCTTGGATATCCAGCAGCCTTCTCTCTCGGCGCAGTTGGTCTGTTCTTCTCCTTAATTGGTATTGAAATAGGAATGTTTCAGCCCACATTCTTGCAAGCACTACCAGACCGCGTTTTCGGAATTCTTTCGAATGACCTTTTGTTATCCATACCCTTCTTCACCTTCATGGGGGCCATTCTTGAAAAGTGTGGATTAGCAGAAGACATGCTCGAAGGTCTAGGCCAGCTCTTTGGACCAATACGTGGTGGTTTAGCCTACGCGGTCATTATTGTTGGCGCAATTCTTGGGGCAATTACTGGAACTGTGGCTGCATCAGTCATTGCAATGGGCTTAATTTCCTTGCCTATCATGCTGCGCTATGGATATAACCCACGCGTAGCAACGGGTGTGATTGCAGCGTCTGGAACAATTACTCAACTCATTCCTCCCTCATTGGTATTGATTGTGTTGGCAGACCAGTTGGGTAAATCCGTTGGCGATATGTATGCTGGCGCTATTGGACCATCCATCATTCAAGTCGTTCTGTTTTGCCTATTCATTTTCTTCTTATCAATTTTCAGACCCCAGGATGTTCCAGCGCTTCCGCCAGAAGCACGTCCAAAAATTGATTGGAAATTATTCAGGCGAATCTTATGGGGCATCGTTCCATCGATTGCTCTGATCTTCTTGGTACTGGGAACCATCTTGATGGGTCTTGCCACCCCCACCGAAGGCGGCGCAATGGGATCTGTCGGAGCCTTAGTACTGGCAGCAATGAATAAGCGTTTAGAAAAGTCTTTGGTCTGGGAAGCAATGACCTCAACCATGCGCATCAATGCGATGGTGATTTTCATTCTGATCGGCTCCACTGTATTTGGCCTCGCATTCCGCGGCGTTGATGGCGACCTTTGGATTGAGCATCTCTTATCAGGTCTACCTGGTGGCCAAGTAGGCTTTTTAATCGTGGTGAACCTGTTTGTTTTCTTCTTAGCCTTCTTCTTAGACTATTTCGAAATCGCCTTCATCATCATCCCGCTCTTAGCGCCGGTTGCAGATAAGCTTGGGATTGATCTCATTTGGTTTGGTGTGTTGCTAGGAGCTAATATGCAAACATCATTCATGCATCCACCATTTGGTTTTGCCTTGTTCTATTTGCGTGGAGTGGCACCAAAATCTCTCAAAAGCTCTGATATCTACTATGGTGCACTGCCATGGGTGGCTTTACAACTCATGCTAGTGGCTATCATCATTTTCATACCAGAAACTGTTACCTACTTTATTGATAAGCCTACAGTAGCGATCGATGCAAATGGTCCGTCAATTGATCCACTTGCTGGTGTTGAGCAAAATGAAATCACTGTAGACTCTAGTGCAGAAATCGAGCGTCAGCTTCGAGAAAATAAATAAAACTAAAAAGTAGAGGTTTTGCATGCAACCAAAATGGGGAATCAGGGGGATGGCGGTAGCGCCCCACTCTCTCGCGTCTGAATCTGCTTTGGCAGTTCTCCGCGAGGGGGGTAACGCACTAGAAGCAATGATTGCTGCGGCAGCAACTATTGCCGTGGTCTACCCGCATATGAATTCCATTGGCGGTGATTCCTTTTGGGTCATTCACTCTCCTGGAAAAGCCATGGGCGGAATTGATGCTTGCGGTGCCGCAGCTGGCTTAGCAACTAAAGAGTGGTACAGAGAGCGTGGCATTACCAAGACAATTCCTTTTAGAGGTCCAATAGCTGCCAATACTGTTGCTGGAACAATTTCAGGCTGGGGTGCTGCTCACAAACTTTCCAAGCAGGGCTTGGGCGGAAGAATGCCTCTATCTAGATTACTGGCAGATGCTATTCACTACGCTGAAAGTGGGGTGCCAGTTACCCATAGCCAATCGAGCTTAACGGCAAAAAAGAGTGAAGAGCTAAAGCCCATTCCAGGCTTTGCAAAAACATTTTTGGTAAATGGCAAGGCCCCTGAAGTTGGCAGCATTTTTAAACAAGCTCGTCTTGCAAAAACACTTCGCCAAATTGCTACTAAGGGTACGGAAGATTTTTATCGTGGCGACCTTGCTGAACTTATCGGAAAAGAACTTGCAGAGATTGGAAGCCCGCTACGTCTGGCAGATCTTCAGCGCCATCATGCCAAGCTCATTGACCCCCTAGAACTCAAGCACAGCATCGGCAATGTTTACAACATGATTCCGCCTACCCAAGGCGTGGTTTCGCTCATGATCATTGGCATCTTGGACCAGTTAAATCTCAAGCGCTTCAAAGTTGATAGCACTGAATACGTCCATCACTGCGTTGAAGCAACCAAACAAGCGTTCAAGATTCGCGATCAATTTGTTACAGACCCTGCTTACATGACCAAGAATGCGCAATCATTCTTATCTCCAGAGTTTCTAAAAAAACTTGCCAAGAACATCGACCCAAATAAAGCCCTACCATGGGGTCAAGGCAAGGGACCTGCCGATACGATTTGGATGGGCGTAATTGATGGTGATGGTAATTGCGTATCCTTTATTCAAAGCATCTATCACGAGTTTGGCGCAGGTATTGTTCTACCCCAATCCGGAATCAATTGGCAAAACCGCGGCTGTAGTTTCTCTCTCGACCCTAAAACACTTAATCACCTTGAGCCCTATCGAAAACCATTTCACACCCTTAATCCAGCCATGGCTTTATTTAAAGACGGTCGTTCAATGGTCTATGGGACTATGGGTGGAGATGGTCAACCCCAAACGCAATGTGCAGTATTTACACGCACCGCTACTTACGGCCTAGATCCTCAAGATGCTATTAGTCGTCCTCGCTGGTTATTGGGTCGCACTTGGGGTCAAACAAGTGATAGCCTTAAATTAGAGTCTCGCTTCAGCCCGTGGGTCGCAAAAGAACTTCATGAAATGGGTCACGAAATTGAAATGCTTGATGCCTTCGATGAAACCGTAGGTCATGCAGGTTGCATCATTCGCGAACCATCCGGTACCCTGCGCGGTGGCTGGGACCCTCGAAGCGATGGAGCAGTTAGCGCGTTTTAGTAATAAATAGTTTAGGTACGCGCAGATCCCAATAAATAGCGGCTGCGCGTAATCCAAATATTCCCAACATGCAAAGAACAGAGCCCTCGATGGCATATTGCGGAAAAAAATTCAGAATCAAGACGTAAGCACAGCAACCAAAAGTTACCGGAATAGCATAGAGCTCATGCGACATGATGAGCGTTTTTCTTCCGGCCAAAACATCCCGTATCAATCCGCCACCAATAGCAGTAATGACACCTAAAATTACTGGGGCAACCGGTAAACCATAGTTAATACTCCAAGCTTTGTCAGCGCCCTGTATTGCAAACAATGCGGCACCAAAACCATCTATGTAAAGCATCAAACGATAAATTTGTGGTTGTGTAAAAAAAGATTCGGCAACAAAAGTGAGAACACTCGCACCTAAAGCTAGCCACACATACACTTGATTTTCAGACCAAAAGACAGGAGCCTCCAAAATAATGTCACGAATGGTTCCGCCACCAATAGCGGTAATGAGCCCAAGAACCAACACCCCAAATAGATCAACTCCTCGATCCGCAATTGCTAATACGCCCGTAACTGCAAACGCCATGGTTGCAATAACGCCGACCCAAAATTGAATATGTTCCATAGGAATGAGTCTAAAACACTTTAAATAAAGTTCATCTCAATTTGCCACCATGCATATACTGAGAGTAAATAATTCGCTATAAATAGATGATGACCACGAAATCTCAATCCAAGCCTAAGCTCTACAGTTTTTGGCGAAGCTCAGCAGCCTTCCGTGTGAGAATTGCATTGAATCTCAAGGGGATTCCTTACGAGATTATTCCTATTCATCTCACCAAAAATGGTGGCGCTCAATTTAATCCAGATTATTCAGAAAAAAATCCTACTCACTTGGTACCGCTGTTTGAAGATAATGAAATTAGTATTCATCAATCACTAGCCATCATTGAGTATTTGGAGGAAAC
Source organism: Polynucleobacter sp. MWH-UH19D (assembly GCF_040409795.1). Taxonomy (NCBI): domain Bacteria; kingdom Pseudomonadati; phylum Pseudomonadota; class Betaproteobacteria; order Burkholderiales; family Burkholderiaceae; genus Polynucleobacter; species Polynucleobacter sp. MWH-UH19D. Next base: position 1,744,799 of record NZ_CP099571.1, read on the forward strand.
GCATCCTGCTCCACCTCTTTTGCCTGCATCCCCCCAGGACCGCGCTTGGGTTCGCTCATTAGCAATGGATATTGCATGTGATATTCACCCTATTAATAATGTACGAGTTTTGAAATATCTTCTAAAAGATTTGGGCTGCGATAAAGAAGCAAAAGAGATTTGGTATCAGCACTGGATTCGGTTAGGCCTTGAGAGTCTAGAGAAACAATTGCGCTCAGACTCTCGCCTTGGTCGCTTTGCTTATGGAGATCAACCTGGACTTGTGGAGGTTTGCCTGGTCCCGCAATTGTTCAATGCACTCAGTAGCGAGATGGATCTCAGTCCTTATCCAACCTTACTCAAGATTTTGCATGAGTGCTTAATGCTTCCCGCCTTTATTGAAGCTTCTTGGGAAAAGCAAATTGATGCTGAGGGTCTAAACCCCAGAATTCCACCACAAAAATAATGACAATGTCAGCAAAGAACCAATAGTCGTAATGAGCACTACGCGAGAAATCACACTGCCATCAGCCTTGTAATATTGCGCCAGCATAAATGGGCCAGTTCCTGTTGGTAGTGCACTCAAAATTACAACCGCATTTAACCAAAGAGTTGGCAGACTCAAAATAGGGCCCGCAATCAACCAGGCAATCAGCGGCTGCACAAACAATTTTGCAAAGCTGATGCTCCATGCTTGACTAGCTGAAGCCTTACTTTTTTGCAGCAAAAATAAACCAATCGACACCAAAGCGCATGGTGTGGCTGCTGCTGCCAAAAATACAATGACCTGGTCAACGGGGCCATATAAAGATTGACCCGTTGAAGCCCATGCTAAGCCCGCCACTGGAGCAACCAATAATGGGTTGGCGCAAAGCGACTTTAATACGCTAAATAAAATTTCATGATGTTTTTTGTGAGACAAAATATCGATCTCAATGAGTACCGTAACCAAAGCAAACATCACAAACACAATAAAAGTAGAAATGATTGCTGGCGCTATTCCTTCCTGACCCAGGGCCAGGGCACAAAGCGGTATACCCATATAACCTGTATTTGAATAAGAGGCGCTTAAGCCATTAAAACTTGCCGCAGCCAAATCTTTACCCTTGAAATAACTAATAGCGAGAACCGCTGAAAATACAATCAAGCAACTGAAGAAAAAAGCGGCAATAAATCCTGGCTGCCAAAGATTTTGCCAACCGCTATTTGCAGCAAAACTGAAAAGCTGAGCAGGAAGTGCCAACCAGACTACGAAACGATTCAGCTCAATTGAGGCGCTCTCACCCAATTTTCTGGTGCGACCACAAGCATACCCAATCAGTATGAGTGCAAAAACTGGCAGAACTACATTAAATACGTAAAGCAAGGTAGCGTATACAGAATTAAGAAATCTTCTTTAAGGTCTTTGCATAGCGTTGCGCATTCTTGACATACCGTCCTGCGATTTCACTAATCCCTGATATTTGCTCAGGAGTCAAAGTTTTCACTGCTTTTGCAGGTGATCCAATAATCATGGATCCATCAGGAAATTCTTTGCCTTCTGTAACAAGAGCGCCAGCACCTACTAGACAATGCTTACCAATTTTTGCGCCATTCAGAATCACTGCACCAATACCTATCAAACTATGATCGCCAATTTGACAACCATGCAACATCACCTGATGTCCTACAGTGACATTCTTACCAATGGTCAGTGGGTAACCAGGATCAGTATGCAAAACAGATGCGTCCTGCACATTACTGCCCTCACCAATCTGGATTAAGTCGTTATCGCCACGGATTACAACTTTTGGCCAAACGTTAGCATTTTTATGAAGCTCAACTTTGCCGATAACTTCAGCGCTTTCAGCAACCCAAGCCCCATCGGAGACTTGGGGGGCATTTCCATCTAGTTCAAATATAGCCATGACCCATTATAGGTACGAATCAGGCTATATCTGCACAGCTTGAATCAACTTACCAGTTAGGCTCGCGGTCTGGAGTTGAAGAGATACGATGCACACTAATATCGGCGCCCTCAAACTCTTCTTCTTGTGACATCCGAATACCGATTGCCGCCTTAAGTGCACCATAGACTACAAAACCACCAACTAGGGCAATGGCAACTCCCATCAGGCTACCAATCAGCTGACCTGTAAAGGTAATACCACCAATACCGCCAAACGCCTTCGTACCAAAAATGCCTGCGGCTAAACCACCCCAAAGACCACATAAGCCGTGAAGGGGCCAAACACCCAATACATCATCTAACTTCCAACGGTTTTGCACTAAGGTGAACATATACACAAATAAAGCACCAGCCACCAAGCCAACAAATAAAGCGCCAACTGGATGCATCAAATCTGAGCCAGCGCAAACTGCAACTAAACCGGCAAGTGGCCCGTTATATGCGAAGCCTGGATCATTGCGTCCAACAACCCATGCTGCCAGCGTTCCACCAACCATTGCCATTAAAGAATTCATAGCAACCAAACCACTAATCTTGTCGATGGTTTGCGCACTCATCACATTAAAACCAAACCAACCTACCGCTAGAATCCAAGCACCTAAAGCCAAAAATGGAATGCTGGATGGCGGATGCGCAGAAATTTGACCCTCTTTGGTGTAACGACCGCGACGTGCGCCCAAGAGAATGACTGCCGGCAATGCAATCCAGCCACCAACTGCATGCACTACAACCGAACCCGCGAAATCATGAAACTCTTCGCCAGTGAAACCCTTGATCCAAGCCTGAATACCGTAATGCTGGTTCCAAGCAATACCCTCGAAAAAGGGATAAATGAAACCAACCAACACAAAAGTAGCAATTAATTGAGGATTGAACTTTGCTCTCTCAGCGATTCCACCAGAAATAATTGCCGGTATTGCTGCAGCAAAAGTCAGGAGAAAGAAAAACTTCACCAGCTCGTAACCATTCTTTTCAGCCAAGATTTCTGCGCCTGAAAAGAAGTTGACTCCATACGCAATGCTGTAACCGATGAAGAAATAAGCGATTGTTGAAACCGCAAAATCCACTAAGATTTTTACCAAAGCATTTACTTGGTTCTTCTTACGTACGGTGCCTAACTCTAAAAATGCAAAACCAGCATGCATGGCCAGCACCATGATGGCGCCCAACAAAATGAATAGAGCATCACTGCCAGATTTCAAAATTTCCACTTGTTTTCCCCTTCTATTTTTCGCATCATTATGGGGAGTAAACAATCGCATTTAGGTGCACTATGCACTTATTTAGTGCATTTATTCGCTAAAGTGATGGTTTATGATTGTTTTACATACACTTAAAGGAACACCCATGAAGAAAGTCCTCGTTTTTTTTGCTGCAATAACCGCATTTTGTGGCTTGGCACAAGCCCAACCTAATGCTGGCGTTAAGGTTCTCAGCACACAAGAGTTGGTCAACGTTTGCAAATTACCTGCAAGCCCTGAATCCAGAAGTTTTTGTATTGGATACTCAACTGCAATTTATGACACCTATTTGGCTACACGCCACCCACAGCGCGCCAAACCATTCATCTGCGTAAAGCAACCAGCTCCATCACGCGATGAAGTGATTGCAGATTTTGTGAAATTCGGACAAGAGAATCCACAAACTGCCGACAAACCAGCCTCTGGGGTTTTCTTAGGCTTCTTGTCAGCAAAATTCCCTTGCGCTAGAAAATAATCAAATCAAGCTACTGAACTCAATTTAATTAAAGGATCTGTTGATATGAAAAAAGTTATCGCGATTACTGCAGCAACTCTTGCAATAGCTGGCTGCTCCAATATGAGTAACACTGAACAACGCACTCTCTCTGGCGCATCAATTGGTGCAGTTGCTGGTGGTGTTGGCGCGGCGATTTTCCATGGCAACCCAATCTGGGGTGCAGTTGGTGGCGCGGCAGTTGGTGCAGCATCTGGCTATATTTATGATTCCTACAAAAAAGAACAGGCATCTGAATACAACGCAGGCTACAACGCTGGTAAAAATAACAAGCCAGCAAACGCTCCGAACTAATCCTGATTTAACCCCACGCCTTTTATTGGCGTCACTGTAAAAACTACCCAGCTTGCATTAATTTACAAGCTGGGTTTTTATTTGAACTTCTCCAGCTAATGCCTTGTGTATTGGGCATTTGTTTGCAATCTCTACTAAGCGATTTTTTTCCTCTTCGCTAAGCTTGCCTTGTAGTTGAATTTCACGCGTAAATATCTCTACATCATTCACTCGTTCAATATCGACAGTCACAATCGCATTCTCTAAATGCATTGATTTACGACCGGCGTACATTTTTAATGTCATGCTAGTGCATGCTGCCAATGCCGCACCCAAATATTCATGAGGCGTGGGACCCGTTTCCTGCCCACCATTGCTAAGATACGCATCCGATAAAAAATGCAAATCGCCTGTTTGCAATTTCTGCTGCAAGGGTCCATCACCAAACTGTGAAACTACTTTTCTCATGCTGTCTCCATATTAAATAGCTAATTATTAGTACAACTTAAATCTTAGAAGCTTTTGATACCTTCTCTGCAACGGCCAAGTTGGCTTGCTTCCATGCAGTAAATCCACCTTCTAAATGGCACACATTAGGAAGGCCCATATCTTGTAAAGTTTTTGTAGCAAGTGCAGAGCGCCAAGCAGAAGCGCAATACAGAATAAAACGCTTGCCCTCGCCAAAAATAGGCTTGTAATAAGGGCTTTCTGGATCAACCCAAAACTCCAGCATTCCACGCGGAGCATGCAATGCGCCAGGAATCATTCCCTCGCGCTCAAGCTCTCGTACATCACGAATATCCACAAAAACTGCACTGGAATCCTCGAGTAGTTTTTGAGCCTGCTCCAGTCCAATCGTTTCAATTTGTTCTGTGGCACTATTAATTAACGCCTTATACCCAATCTTTAATTTCACCAAAATCTCCTAAAGTGACAATTCTCTTTATCTTTGAGTCACCTGCTAACATTCTCCTATGAACTTTACCCCGATAGAACTTGGTGCAACTATTATTTTTGCAATCGCTGTCTTGCATACTTTTTGCACTAGTTATTTTGAATCTTTAGCAAAACACTCCGCCAGACATGCGGGCCTTTGGCATCTCTTAGGAGAAGTCGAAATTGTCTTTGGCTTTTGGGCAGCTGCGCTCGTCATTTATATCTGCCTTATTGGCAATCTACAGGAAGCTAAATCCTACTTAAACTCTCGCAACTTTACAGAGCCCTTGTTTGTTTTTGCCATCATGATCGTAGCTGGCAGCAAACCCATATTGCACTTTTCCACACAACTACTGCATGCCGCGGCAAATATATTAAAACGCTTACTTGGCATTAGAGGTGCTCCACCGCTGTACTTTTTAACCCTTGGTTTGACTCCACTGCTAGGTTCACTCATTACCGAGCCTGCGGCAATGACATTAGCTGCTTTTTTATTGCGCGATTTGGTGTATCGACACCGATGCTCCAAATCATTATTGTTCGGCACGCTTGGTGTTCTATTTGTCAATATCTCGATTGGTGGCACCCTGACCAATTTTGCAGCGCCACCCGTGCTCATGGTTGCATCCACTTGGGGGTGGAGCTCAGGATTTATGTTTAGCAATTTCGGCATTGAATCCTGCATTGCAATATTGATTAATGCACTTGGCGCAACTCTTTTATTTCATCGCCAACTGATTGAGCCTACAACATCAAATCAAGCTGAAAAAATTCCGTTGGCAGTCATCGTAGCGCACCTACTTTTCTTATTAGGAGTGGTGATATTTGCTCATGATCCAATTATTTTTATATGGCTTCTTTTGTTTTTTATTGGATACACCACTGCTTATCCAAAACACCAAAGCCCCCTTATTTTGAAAGAAGCTTTATTGGTGGGCTTCTTCTTGGCTGGCTTAGTTGTACTTGGGGGTCTGCAGGGCTGGTGGTTACAACCCATTCTAGAAATGATGAGCCCAACAGCAGTGTTTTATGGCAGTTTGGCCCTGACTGCGTTTACTGATAATGCTGCACTCACGTATTTAGGATCATTAGTAACAGGCACATCTTTGGACTTTAAGCTTGCTTTAGTGGGTGGCGCAGTAGCTGGTGGTGGACTTACCGTTATTGCAAATGCGCCAAACCCAGCAGGAATTGCCATATTACGTAGCCACTTTCCTGGTGGTGCCGTTTCAGCCCTTTATCTACTACTTGCTGCAATACCCCCCACACTGGTAACCATTGCGGCCTATCGCCTGCTCCCAATCTAGTAAACGTTATAGGCAGTAAAATCAAAGCTTCGCCCCCAGCTATAAATCTGAGAACGGCATATGAAAAAGCTTTATATCAAAACCTTTGGCTGCCAAATGAACGAGTATGACTCGGGCAAAATGGCCGATCTTCTACATGCCGATGAAGGCATGGAAATGACCAACTCACCAGAAGATGCAGATGTTGTCCTTCTGAATACATGCTCTATACGAGAAAAAGCAGAGGATAAAGTTTTCTCTGACCTTGGACGTCTAAGAGAATTAAAAAAGACAAAACCCAATTTACTTATTGGAGTTGGTGGCTGTGTCGCTAGCCAAGAAGGTCAACAAATCGTTAGTCGGGCACCCTATGTTGATGTTGTTTTTGGCCCTCAAACACTACATCGCCTGACTGATCTCATTGCGAAACGCCGCACAACCGGACTTCCTCAAGTAGATATCTCGTTTCCTGAAATTGAAAAATTTGATCGTCTACCAGCATCGCGTCAAACGCGTGGATCCGCGTATGTATCGATCATGGAAGGCTGTTCAAAATATTGCAGCTATTGCGTGGTTCCCTATACCCGAGGTGAAGAGGTATCACGCCCTTTTGACGATGTTCTCACTGAAGTTGCTGGACTTGCCGCCAATGGCGTCAAAGAAATTGTTTTGCTTGGACAAAATGTCAATGCTTATCGCGGAAGAATGGGCAATACCGCAGAGCTTGCTGATTTTGCCTTGCTTATTGAATACATTGCTGAAGTGCCTGGTGTTGAGCGCATCCGCTTTACCACTAGCCATCCCAAAGAATTTACCCAGCGCTTAATCGATGTGTATTCCAAAGTACCAAAGTTAGTAAGTCATCTACACTTGCCTGTACAACATGGTTCAGACGCCATGCTATCAGCGATGAAACGAGGCTATACCGCACTTGAGTTCAAAAGCATTATTCGCAAAATGCGAGCTGTGCGTCCTGACCTCACCCTCTCTAGCGACTTTATCGTTGGCTTTCCTGGTGAAACAGATGCTGATTTTGAAAAACTTCTCAAGATGGTGCGTGAACTACATTTTGATAACAGTTTTTGCTTTATCTTTAGTCCACGCCCTGGTACACCCGCAGCCAATCTGAGTGACACCACACCATATGAAGTCAAATTAAAGCGCTTGCAAACTTTGCTTAGCGTTGTCGAAGATCAAGCCAATCAAATTAGCCAACAAATGCTAGGTAATATTGAAACGGTTTTAGTGGAAGGCTTGGCAAAAGATGGAGTTAACCTACAAGGCAGAGCAGAAAATAATCGGGTTGTTCATTTTGCTGCACCAAGTGATGAAATTGAATCTCTTACAGGTCAAATGATCGACATTCAAATTACTGAAGTACTCAATTACACCCTAAGAGGTGAAATGGTAGAAGCACATGCCCGCTAAATTGATGATTGATCTTCAGTTTGCTAGCCCAAGCCTTGAAAGCACTGTAGAGAAAAATGCTTCTTCAGCGCTAATTAAGAAATGGGTTAAAAGTACAGGCGCCAAGTCAGGTTTAATTACTCTGAGATTTGTCAATACTGCAGAAGGCAAAAAACTAAATCAATCCTTCCGTAAGAAAAATTACGCAACCAATGTGCTCACCTTTCCTTATGAGCATTCAAAGGGTGACCTCACAGCCGATATTATTTTTTGCTTACCCGTTATTCAAAAAGAAGCGAAAGAACAGGGCAAAACACTCAAAGCCCATTTGGCGCATTTAGTGATTCATGGCTCTCTTCATGCCCAAGGCTATGACCATGAGAATGATCGTGATGCTAAAAAGATGGAAGCGCTAGAAATTAAGCTTCTTAAAACGCTAGGGTTTACCAATCCATATCTAAATACGTGATTTTCTTTTGTCACAGTTCTACGCTATTCTTGCTATATGCCTGACCCCAAATCTCTATTAGATCTCCTGGCCGATTTTTTATCGCCAAAACCAACCAGCCCCAACGAGCGTCGTCAAGAATTGATTGATACGCTTCGAGAAGCCCAAACGGAGGGGCTGATCGATGCTGATGCGCTTTCTATGATTGAGGGGGTCTTTCAGGTAGGGCAATTATGTGCACGCGATATTTTGGTGCCACGAGCACAAATTGACTGGATTGATATCAACCTGCCCTTGGCAGATTTAATGAAAAACGCAATTGAAGCGGCTCACTCCCGCTTTCCAGTGTTTGAGGGAACTCGCGATAACGTTATTGGTATTCTGCTTGCCAAGGACTTATTGCGCCATGCCACTGAAAAAGATTTTCAAATACGGGACTGGTTACGTCCCGCTGTATTCATACCAGAATCAAAACGTCTGAGTGTTTTATTGCGTGACTTTAAAGATAACCGCAATCACCTAGCCATCGTCGTGGATGAATATGGTGGTGTAGCCGGCATTATTACGATTGAGGATGTCCTTGAACAGATTGTTGGCAATATCGAAGATGAGCATGATATTGATGAGGAAGCAGATAACATCATTGCACTCGATAACGGAGACATTCGAGTTAAAGGTATTACAGAACTCGAGCAATTTAACCAAACCATTGGCACTCAGTTTGCGATTGAAGATATTGATACCGTAGCTGGCCTAGTGATTCAGCATTTAGGACGGGTTCCCAAAATAGGTGAACGTATCACTATTGATGGCATAGAATTTGAAGTACAGCGCGCGGATCCACGGCAAATACACGTGCTGCTAGCGCGGCAATTACCTCAAAAGATCGACTAGGGCTTCCCTTGCTCATTCCTCAATTGTTTTCAAGGCGAGTGTTTGCAGGACTTATTCTTTTTGGACTTGGGGCACTGCTTGCACTGATTGCTGAACTACCCTATGGTGGTTGGCTTCAAATACCAATTTTGAGCACCATCTGGTGGAGACTTCGTCTTGAAGTTTCTCAAACATTAAAGCGCTACTTTGCTTATGGCCTGATGTTTGGACTTGGTTATTTTCTGATTGGGTTATGGTGGCTCTACATCAGCATGCATGATGTTGGCGGCATGAATCCTGTTCTCTCAAGCCTAGCGGTTTTCATGCTATCGCTTTACATGGCGCTGTATTTTTCTGTGGCTAGCTTTTCCATTCGCTACTCTAAACAAAGTTCTATTAATGGCTTACTGCTTGCTGCCAGCTGGGTGGCGATGGAATATTTACGGAGCTACTTATTTACCGGCTTTCCCTGGATGGGCTTGGCAGAAAATCAATTCAATGGTCCCTTTGCAGCGATTGCACCTATATTTGGCGGGCTGGCCTGCACATTCTTAGCAGTGTGGGCCTCATGGGAAATTTTGCAAATAAGAGTGCGGCCTGTAATCTGCAGCACAACCATTCTCGCAACAATTGCCCTGACTCAACTGGCTGGGCAAATTTCTTATACAAAGCCCTTTGGCGAACCAGTCAGTGTGCGCCTCATTCAGGGCAACTTTGAACAGAGCCTAAAATTTAATCCACAAGCAATTGGTGAGCAGATTGACTTTTATGTATCAGAAATTCAAAAAAAATCGGCTGACCTCATCATCATTCCCGAGACTGCTTTTCCTTGGCCACAAAATAATCTACCAGTCGGCCTACTAAACCACCTGCAAAATTATTCGAATGTGAGCTTAAGCAATCTCTTGCTTGGTTTAGTGGGAGAGGTTTCCAGTAAGCAAGGAGTGCAATATACGAATCGAGCAGTTGGCTTATCACCGAATACTCAACCCTATCTGTATGACAAAGTTCATCTTGTTCCATTCGGAGAATTTATACCTACAGGATTTCACTGGTTTATCAAAGCATTTAATGTTCCGTTAAGTGACTTTGCACGTGGTAGCTTTGATCAAAAACCATTTAGCATTGAGCGCAAAGATCAAGAGGACGTTCATGCGGCAATTACGATTTGCTATGAGGATGTCTTTGGGGATGAGCTAGCTTCACGCTTACGACATAACCCAGAACCAGTTCACCTGCTAATCAATATGACTAATTTGGCTTGGTTTGGTCAATCACAAGCCCCCACTCAACAATTACGGCTCTCACAATTACGCTCACTGGAGACGGGCCTGCCAGCCTTAAGAGCAACCAACACTGGAATTACCGCTGCCCTGGGGCCAAACGGGAAAGTACTTGAAGCCCTTCCCGAATTTACCCAGGCTACACTTACCTACAAAATTCAGCCCTACAGCGGTCAAACACCCTACGTGAGATGGGGCAACCTACCGATCCTCAGTCTTTCTGTCGCATTATTAATCTGGGGCTTTATTCGTCATCGTCGTTTTTGAGCATTTTTAACTCTGCAGCACGCTAGCCATGTAAAATCAATGGCTTAGCCAGGTTAATCATGCTTACTTTTCAGCAAATCATTCTCAAACTTCAAGATTATTGGGACCAACAAGGTTGTGCCCTTTTGCAACCTATCGATCTAGAGGTGGGAGCAGGAACCTCTCATACCGCCACCTTCCTAAGAGCAATCGGTCCAGAGCCTTGGAAGGCCGCTTATGTGCAACCATCACGCCGACCTAAAGATGGGCGCTATGGTGAAAATCCAAATCGCTTACAGCACTACTATCAATATCAAGTTGTTCTAAAACCAGCCCCTGAAAATATTCTGGAGTTGTATTTAGGATCCTTGTCAGCACTTGGTTTAGATCTCAAACAAAACGATATTCGCTTTGTTGAAGACGACTGGGAAAATCCAACTCTGGGTGCCTGGGGTTTGGGCTGGGAAGTATGGCTCAACGGCATGGAAGTCACGCAGTTCACCTACTTCCAGCAAGTTGGCGGCTTGGACTGTAAACCTGTTTTAGGCGAGATTACTTATGGCATTGAGCGCCTGGCAATGTACATCCAAAATTGCTCTAATGTTTACGACCTAGTTTGGGCTGATGGAATTTCTTATGGTGATGTCTATCACCAAAACGAAGTTGAGCAATCTTGCTATAACTTTGAACACTCCAACACAGAACTTTTGTTTGCGAATTTTGGCAACTACGAAAGTGAAGCAAAACGCTTAATGGAGGTGCCCTTAGCCTTGCCTGCCTATGAAATGGTTTTGAAAGCAGCGCATACCTTTAATCTACTAGATGCTCGCGGCGCCATTTCTGTGACTGAGCGCGCTGCTTATATCGGCCGCATACGCAATCTATCGCGTGCAGTTGCGCAAGCCTACTTTGATTCCCGAGAAAAACTTGGCTTTCCCATGTGCCATCGCCAAACCAAGGCTTAAGAGCCTGACTGATTGAAATGATTGTTTTCCTATGAGCTCATCCAATTCAAATACTCCGTCAGCAAGCTTATTGATTGAGGTCTTTACCGAAGAATTGCCACCCAAGTCTTTACGCCGTTTGGGTGATGCATTTAGTGAAGGTATTTTTGCAAGTCTTAAAGCAGCCAATCTCACTACCGAGTCTTCTGTTGCAGTTGGATTTGCTACTCCACGTCGCTTAGCGGTTCAAGTTAGCAATGTATTGGGTCAAGCACAGGATTACCCAGTAAGAGAAAAGCTGCTGCCAACAAGCATTGCTTATGATGCCGAAGGTAAAGCAACAGCGCCTTTGTTAAAAAAGTTAGCGGCTCTTGGTTTTTCTGATGTTGACCTATCTACCCTAGAAAAGTCAGGTGAAGGTAAGAATGAAGCGCTCTATCTCAATGTGATCGCCAAAGGTGCCTCGCTTGAAAAAACTGCACAAACCGGTTTAGAGCAAACACTGAACAAATTACCAATTGCCAAAATGATGCATTACCAAGTGCAACAAAAAAACGGTGAACTTAGCGATGTTCAGTTTGCACGACCAGCGCATCGCATTTTGGCACTTCATGGCGATAAAGTTCTCAATATTCATAGTCTCGGGATTGATGCTGGCAATCAAACTGAGGGACACCGCTTCCTAGCGCCTGGCGTATTTACGATCAGCAATGCAGATCAATACGAAAATGAATTGCAAAGCAAAGCAAAAGTAATTCCTAGCTTTACTAAGCGTCGCGAACAAATTAAAGCGGCCTTACTTAAAGCGGCAGGCAATGATCTCGTTTTAATGCCTGACAGCCTCTTAGATGAGGTGACCTCACTGGTCGAATGGCCAGCTATTTATGAATGTCACTTTGATCCAGAATTTTTAGAAGTGCCGCAAGAATGTCTGATTCTGACCATGCAAACCAATCAGAAATATTTTGCGCTAACTGATAAACAAGGAAAGCTGCGCAATCGATTCTTAATTGTTTCTAATATAGAAACTGCTACACCTGATGCAATTATTTCTGGAAATGAGAGAGTAGTACGTCCCCGCTTATCGGATGCGCGCTTTTTCTTCCAACAAGATCAAAAGCGCCCGCTAGCTTCTCGTGTGGCAGACCTCGGAAAAGTGGTCTATCACAATCAACTTGGCAACCAGCTTGATCGCACTAAACGCGTGCAAGGTATCGCTATTGGTATCGCCAAGAAACTCAACGCAGATGAAAAATTAGCAAATCGCGCAGCGGAGATTGCTAAAACCGATTTGCTTACTGACATGGTTGGTGAGTTTCCTGAACTGCAAGGCATTATGGGAACTTACTATGCAAAGCATGATGGTGAGAATACTGATGTAGCCTCAGCATGCAGCGAACATTACATGCCACGTTTTGCTGGCGATGCATTGCCTCAAACGCAAACCGGGACAATATTGGCAATCGCCGATAAGCTCGAGACGCTAGTAGGCATTTGGGGTGTAGGACTTGCGCCAACCGGTGACAAAGATCCCTACGCACTACGCCGTCATGCACTTGGTATTTGTCGTCTGCTTTTAGAAAAAAATCTTTCGTTAAATTTGCCAGAATTAATTGACTTAGCGCGTAGTCAATTTACTCAAAAGGATGTTCAAGAAAAAGCGAAAATGGCAGATATCTATGAGTTCATTATCGATCGCTTGCGAGCCTACTTACGTGACCAATCGATAGCTGGTAAGCCATTCACCAGCGCAGAAATTGAGGCGGCTCTAAGTCAATCTCCTGAACAAATTAATGATGTGATTGAACGTCTGACCGCTCTTCGTAAATTCAATGCATTGCCTCAGGCAGCCCAATTGGCTGCTGCGAATAAACGTATCAGCAACATTCTCAAAAAGACCAGCACATACATTCCAGAAAATTGTTCAAGCAAGCTTTTACAAATTCCCGCAGAAATTGCTCTGCATCAAGCCCTAGAATCCATTACTCCAACACTCACTACAGCTTTTGAGAAACGTCAATATGTTGAGCTTTTGGAAACATTGGTTGCCTTGAGCGCACCGATTGATCAGTTCTTCGCGGATGTTATGGTGATGGATCCAAACACTGAATTGCGTGATAACCGTTTAGCGCTTTTGCAACAACTGCACCAAAAAATGAATCTGGTTGCCGATCTCGGCAAACTAGCATGAGTACCAGCTCTGCCAAGCTCGTTATTTTGGATCGCGACGGCGTAATCAATGAAGATCGTGATGATTACGTCAAATCAGTAGATGAATGGATTCCCTTGCCAGGTAGTTTGGAAGCGATAGCGCTACTCAATCAGGCTGGCTATCAGATAGCAATTGCTACCAATCAATCTGGATTAGCAAGGGGGTATTTCACGATCAACGAATTACATGCCATGCATAGCAAAATGGAAAAGCTTCTCAAGCCATTGGGCGGCAATATCGATAGTATTTTTTTCTGCCCCCATACTGATGCTCATGCTTGCGATTGCAGAAAGCCCGCTCCAGGACTGATGAAAGAGATTGCTTTGCGCTACAAAAGGACGGATACAAAACATCCTTTATTAGGCGTTCCCATTGTTGGCGATTCTCTGCGGGATTTACAAGCGGGCGTAACATTAGGAGCGTCACCGCATTTAGTGCTGACTGGAAAAGGGCAAAAAACTTTGGCAAAGGGCGAGCTTCCTGAAGGCACACAAATTCATGCGGATCTCATGGCATTCGCGAACTCTCTGCTAGCAGATAAAGCCTAGAATATTTATGGTATTGATTCGATCTACGATTTTTGCCCTCTTCTTGTTAATCTTCACGCCGATTTGGTCGGTGTTATGCATGCTCGCTTTTCCCTTCCTAAGCGCTGAAAATCGCTATAGCTTTATCGGAATTTGGAACAAAGTAGTCATATGGGTCTTATGGCATCTTTGCGGCATTCATTATGAAATTCGCGGCATGGAAAACATGCGTGCCGTTTTAAATCAGCCCATAGTCATCCTGAGTAAACATCAATCAGCCTATGAAACCATTGCCTATATAGCGCTCTTACCAAAACAGCTTTGTTTTGTTTTTAAACGCGAATTATTTTGGATACCATTTTTTGGCTGGGCGCTTGCCTTGCTAAAAATGATTCATATTAATCGCGCCAATAAACAAACCGCTGCCCTATCAGTAGCTAGCCAGGGCCGTAAACGCCTGAGTGAAGGTAAGTGGATCATGCTGTTTCCAGAGGGCACAAGAACCCCTAGGGGCTCAACTAAACCCTACCGCAAGGGTGGCGCAAGACTGGCGAGCGCTACTGGGGCTTTAGTGATTCCGATTGCCCACAATGCGGGCTTATGTTGGCCAAAAAATAGCTTCTTGAAGCGCCCAGGCACTGTAATCTTCTCTATAGGTCCAGCGATTATTTCCGAAGGAAAATCGGGAGAAGAGTTGCAACAAGAAGTCGAGAGCTGGATCGAATCTGAAATGCGCGTTATAGACCCAAGCGCCTATAACTAAAGACCATTAAAGTTTAGTTGGCTAAAAGCTTAGCCCATTCAATATAACGATCTACTGAAATATCTTGAGCTCTGACTTTTAACTCATCTTCCGAGAGCTTAAGCCTGGAAGAAAATGGCTGTAGATTTGTTCTGAGCATTTTTCTTCTTTGCGAAAAAGCAGCTGCGACCACTTGCTCTAAAGCACTCCATTGAGCAAAATTTAAATGAAACTCTTTTCTAGGAATCATGCGTACTACCGCTGAATTCACTTTAGGCGCCGGCTCGAAAGCTTCAGGGGGTACCTCAAGCACCAATTCCATATCGTAGCGAGCTTGCAACATCACGGAGAGCCGACTGAAATCGGAGCTGCCAGCTTGTGCAACCATGCGCTCTACCACTTCAGCCTGCAACATAAATACTTGCTCATCAATGTGTGAGGCTGCAGAAACCAAATGAAACAGTAAAGGCGATGAAATGTTGTAAGGCAAATTACCAACTACCTTACATAAACCCGACTTTTCAGAACGCTGTTGCGCCCACTTATTGAAATCAAACTTGAGAGCATCACCCTCAATAACTGTTAAACCTGAAAGATTTTCATGCTGCCAGTAAGCTACTAAATCACGGTCGATTTCCAGCAAATCAAGATGGGTAAGGTTACTTAGCAGCGGCCTTGTTAGAGCACCAAGACCGGGTCCGATCTCAATGACATGCATATCCGAACTCGGGTTAATCAAGCGCACGATTGCATGAATAATGCCTTGATCCTGAAGAAAGTTTTGGCCAAAACGTTTGCGTGCGCGATGCATTAGTTAACCAATTTTTTTTGGGTGCGCGCCATTTGATAAGCGGCTCGTATAGCCTCTAACATTGATCCAGCATCCGCTAAGGCCTTGCCAGCAATATCTAAAGCTGTTCCATGATCCACCGAGGTTCGTATTATCGGCAAACCTAAAGTGATATTAACGCCACCCCCAAAAGTAATAAATTTGAATGGTGCCAAACCTTGGTCGTGATACATGGCGATAAAAGCATCTACCTCTTCCAAAGCTTTAGGATCAAACATCGTATCGCCGGGATATGGTCCAGATACATTGATCCCCGTTTTTTTAGCAGCGTCAATTGCTGGGGAAATCATGTCGATTTCTTCTCGACCCAAATAACCAGATTCACCAGCATGAGGATTTAATCCCGACATACGAATTACAGGATTACTAATACCCATTTTTAACTGGAGATCCCGATGCACAATTTGGATTGTGTCTAATATCAACTCTTGGCTTAAAGAAGAAGAAACTTTTTGCAAAGGTAAATGGGTTGTTACTAAGGCAACCCTGAAATCTCTTGCACTAGAAATCCCTAAAAACCCCTCATTAAGAGCGGCACTTAATAGCATTACGACATGCTTCACACTGCAACGCTGCGCTAAATATTCAGTATGGCCAGTAAAAGCTAGCCCTGATTGATTAATAACACTCTTCTGAAGAGGTGCTGTAACCATCGCGTCAAACTGCCCTGCGATACAACCATCGATAGCCCGATCTAATAATTGAATTACATATGGGCTATTTTGAGCATCTAAAACACCTGGAATTGAGGGGGCAATAAGGGGTACAACCTCTACCTGAAGACGATCATCATTAGAGCCATGAAGAGCCTCTTTTAAAAGGGTTTGATCCCCCAATAAAGTAATACTCGCATTTGGCTGCTCAAGCAAAAATTGCTTGGCTGCCACTATTGATACCTCAGGGCCAATG
Organism: Polynucleobacter sp. MWH-UH19D; assembly: GCF_040409795.1. NCBI lineage: Bacteria > Pseudomonadati > Pseudomonadota > Betaproteobacteria > Burkholderiales > Burkholderiaceae > Polynucleobacter > Polynucleobacter sp. MWH-UH19D. Next base: position 1,761,417 of record NZ_CP099571.1, read on the forward strand.
CCGGCAGGCTCACCGGTAGTAATGACGAGTTTAACGAGGGGTTCCAGTTGCCGCATCTTCAACATTCAAGATTTTTACTGTTGCGGTATCTCGTATCTCACGCAACCAATCCTGATAAGCTTGCTCGAACTTTCTTTCTCGAATAGCAGCACGCGCAAATTGACGTTGCTTTTCAACAGTTAACTGAGCTTCGCGACGCTCTAAAACCTGGATTAAATGCCAACCAAATTCTGTCTTGACTGGGTTGCTCACTTCACCGATTTGCAAGCGATTCATAGCCTGCTCAAATTCAGGAACTAAATCCCCTGGACCCATCCAACCCAAGTTTCCACCATTAGGTGCAGATCCGTCCTCTGAATATTTTTTTGCCAACTCAGCAAAATCAGCAGTTTTTGCACGAACCTGATCACGATATCCAGCTAAACGACGCTCAGCATCTTGATCGGTTAAACCGGGACGATTGCGCAACAAAATATGGCGAGCCATTGTTTGTGTAATCGGAATATTTTGTGGAGTATTCGAACTTGATGCAGCTGGCTCAACTTGCTGAGTAGCTTGCCCAGCGACCAAGGCACGGCGATCCATTACTTTGAGGACATGATATCCCGCAGGACTTTTAACCACGGCATTCGCAACCTGTCCGCCACCTGTATTACGAATTGCTTCATAAAACAACTGCGGAAGTCGATCAGCAGATCGATAACCTAAGTCTTGGAATTTAATTTTTGGATTTTCTTTGGCGGCCATAGCGCCAAGTTGCATAAAGTCTGCATCCCCTTTTGCATCCCGCAAAAGTTGATCTGCTTTTCTTTTTGCTTCAGCTTGAGCACCAACACCAGCAGAAGCGTCTACGGGAATAAAAATTTGAGCTACATCAATCTCTTCGGGCTCTCCCTTACCAGCTGGGGTGGAACGCGGTGCGGCACCGCCGATAGCTCGGGTTCTCTCCGCAATAAAGTTATCTATCTCCGCATCCGAAATCTTGATCTTCGCTTCAACTTCCCGTTCACGATAGCGACTTAATACAACATCATCACGCAGTAATTGTTTGTAGCGTTCAAATGTACTTCCTGATGCAACTACTTTTGCCTTGAATTCAGCCACGCTGATTTTATTTTTTTCAGCAATATCAGCAATGATCCTATCAAGTTCTTTATTGGTAACCGTGACGCCTTCTTGTTCAGCATTTTGTAACTGAATTTTTTCAATGATTAAGCGCTCTAGAATCACTTTCCGAAGCGAACCATCATCTGGCAATTTTGCGCCCTGCTTTCTTAGCGCTGCAATTCGATCATCAATATCTTTACGGGTCACATAACCTGTATTCACCACAGCAGCAACGCCATCGATATTACGAATTTTGTTATCGCTTGCGGACGGCGTTTTATTGGCATCTTGAGCACTAGCTATCGCGACCAATCCAAATGAGCCAAGGAATATGGCAAGACAAATATATTTATTCAAACTGAACCTACAAAGCATCATTGGTAATTCTCATATATGGATGGAGGGATAGGCTTAGAAGTTGGCATATACCCAGGTACATTTAACTTCATGATATCAACTGGATTACTTCCTGCGCTAGCAAAGCCCCTAAATTCGATCTGAAATAAGACTTGGGTAGTGGTAATAAGGGAAGTATTGACTGCCTGGGAATAGGCGCCGCGGAAAGTCCAGCAATCTCTGGTCCACTCCAAACCAACTAATGTATTCAAGGTTTTTGTTGTTAAAGCATCATAACCCCAGCGACCCAGGACGGAAACTTCACGCGTTAATGGCCATTGACCAGAAATATTGTATTGATCAGTAGTAGTTGCTGCTGGGGTTGCAACCTGATTATTCTGTGCAGATGCTTGAATCGGTGGCGTCCACACATTGCGGTAACCAAAGTTCAAGCTTCTGCCAACAGTTGGACGCCAACTAGCACCAACTGTGGTTTGTACAAAACGATTTAATTGCGTGTTGTACTGCCCAAACATATCTGCACTAAAGTTACCAAGCAATCGAACCGAAGCAGAGCCCAGAGTGTCTGAGTAGGTTGTCGGGCTCGCAATATTTCCATTAAGTCCAACTTTTTGCGCTGTAAATTGTTGCTTTTGGGCCAAGGTCACATTCGCCCGCTCAGCTCCCGTATTTGACTCAATCATGCGACTGGTTAAGCCCAGGGTTGCAGCATTGGTATCGGCAACGCGATCATTACCAATAAACGTGTTCGCTGTAAAAATTTGTGAAACGCCAAAACCTGCATCAGCAGTATCGAATACTGGCGTACTGGCCTGACTTTGGTATGGTGTGTAAGCATAAAACGCTCTCGGCTCCATCGTCAGGAGCATGTCGCGACCAAAGAAGCCATGAAGCTCTGACGCATCTCTTTCAAATGCCAAACCAGAATCTAGGCTGAATGTGGGGATTGTGAAACCCTGAACTGCCGCAGGACTTGTTCCGGTATAAGCCGCTGGATTAGCGGTAGCGTTGTATGTATTCGACTGCAAACTTACTGTAGGTGTAATGTAGTAACCAGGAGTGATTTGCGGCAGTGATAATCCAGCCTTGACAACAGTACGATCCGCTTGCGTATATGCGCCTGGCGGTGGAGCATTAAAGTTACTTCCCAGCGCATATGCAAAGCGAGTGTAGTCAGCTGAAAAAGTGGTCTTAGGACCCGTTGGCAAAGCTAGATATCGACCACTTGGATCTGACACCACTGGACTAAGCTGACTGTTATAAGCGGCAGTGACATTAGGTAACACGTTGTAAGGCGCTTGCACTAAATTATTTGGGTCGGGCTGTAAGGTTTGAAAGGCAGCGGCTTTAGCGCCAACCGTCCAATTACTTAACGCACCAGTCAATTGCTTCGATGTGCCAAGCTCTTGACGAAATTGACTTGTTACTTGACCAGCAATACTTTGAGAAAAGTTGGTGGGATACAAGCTATCTGAAACCCGCGACATGTTTGCGTAACCACTCCAAGATCCTGGCAATGGTGCGCCACCAGGACCCACTCCTCCCGCAAAGATTTGTCGCTGTTGCCAATCGTATTTCCAACGATCTGTTCCGGTTTGTTTGTCATACGGCAAGTACTCTCCCGTTGCTACGCCAGAATACTCTCTCTCTAAAAAACGATAAGAAGCACCAAGCATGAAACCGCGATGATTCATCTCGCGAGGCAACAACAATAGATCACGATTTGGAGCGATGTTGACATAGTAAGGCGCCGTAATATCTAGGCCATTATTAGAGTTATATCCAACAACTGGAGCTAGTAAACCAGTTCTACGCTCACTAGAAGTAGGCGCTGTGAAGTAAGGCACGTAAGCAATTGGCACATTGAAAAAACGCATCACACCATTAGTGCCAACCATTTCTTTTTGTTCATTATCGATTTCAAGACTACTTGCCGAGAAATACCAATCCATGTTTTCTGGAGTACAAGTTGTATAGATAGCGCGATCAAATACAAAGATGTCTGAATTTTCAATAGTTAATTTATTAGCTGTACCATTTCCACGCGTATCCCTAAGCTCATAGCTTGGTGTCTCCATAAACCCTTCGCGTGCATCAACTTTGAATTGACCCTTTGGTCCTTTAAAAGTTGTATTCCCTTTTGAAAGTTCAGCATTACCAATCAAGTCAGCAATATCAGTATCAGGGTTATAAGTAATCTCATCCGCTTTTAATGCGGCTCCATTACGACGGATTTGAGCGCGCCCCCTTAAGTGCATGTCACGATCAACTACGCCATCAATCACATCACTCGATGTAAATGTAAGAGCTTCACCATCCGAGATGGGTTTACCAACGCGCAATTGATCATCAAGCTTTAAGACGGTCACATTTCCACGATCAGGTAAGAGCGTGAAATTCTGAGTAGCTTGTGAAACTGGGGGGAGTGCTGCTGGTGCCTGAGCATGTCCTAAAAGTGAAACCGGGAGTAATACCACCCCCATCACTACACGCAGGGTTAAGGCTAAAAAAAGAGGGGCGCAAAAGCCGGCGCGACGGCGATAATGACTCATGGATCCAGACCGCCTTATTATACGAATCGACCATGACTGACTCTCGCTTAAACACCCTAAAAAACTGGCTAAAAGCCCTCCAGGCTAACTGGCAATTAGATCTCGACACTTTAGCCCCGGCCTCTGCCGACGCCAGCTTTCGACGTTATTTCCGCATTCAGTCCCAAAATCCAAAATTTGGGACCCTCATCATTATGGATGCCCCGCCCCAACATGAACCTCTGGACGCATTTATTCAGGTTGATTCACTGCTTGCAAATGCGGGATTAAATGTACCCAAAATCTTGGAACAAAATGCACCAGAAGGATTCTTGTTACTAAACGATCTTGGTAATCAAACTTACCTTGCGGCACTAAATAATCAAACTGCAAATGCACTCTATCAAGGTGCAACACAAGCATTAATCCAAATGCAACTTGCGAGTAAGCCAAACATCTTGCCAAATTATGATGAGGCATTGCTACAAAGAGAATTAGATTTATTTCCTGATTGGTATCTCAAAGCACATCTTCAAATTGAACTTACTGATATTCAAAAGCAACAACTCAAAGATGCCTTTGCTTTAATCATCGAAAACAATTTAGCTCAACCAAAAGTCTATGTTCATCGCGATTACCATTCACGCAATTTGATGGTTACAGCCGAACAGAACCCAGGGGTTCTCGACTTTCAAGATGCAGTATATGGACCCATCACTTATGACGCTGCATCACTTTGGCGAGATGCATATATCTCTTGGCCTGAAGAACGTGTGATTGATTGGGTCATTAAATTTTGGGAACAAGGCCGAAAAGCTGGACTATCAATGCCAGATGACTTTGGACAGTTCTATCGAGATTTTGAATGGATGGGACTACAGCGTCATCTCAAGGTACTCGGTATTTTTGCCAGACTGTTTCACCGCGATGGCAAAGATGGATATTTGAAAGATATTCCACTAGTACTCGAATACGCTATCGCAACTGCGAACCGCTATATTGAATTAAAACCCTTAGCGCGTATTTTGGAATCTACTCGAAACTCTCAGCAATAAATATTGGCAATCATGAATCAACGCACTTCTCTTCCATGCTTTTTGCTTGCTGCTGGCAGAGGGGAGCGTATGCGTCCTCTTACTGACAATTTGCCAAAACCTTTGCTCACCATTCAAAACAAATCTTTACTTACATGGCATCTAGAAACACTAACAAACGCAGGGTTTAAAAAGGTGGTGATTAATCATGCATGGCTTGGTCACAAAATTGAGGAATCTTTGGGCAACGGAAAGCAATTTGGTCTGCAAATTCAATACTCGCCAGAAGAAACCGCTCTTGAAACCGCTGGCGGAATAGTAAAGGCACTACCTTTACTGCAAGCAGAAGATTATTTTTTGGTCATTAATGGTGATGTGTTTTGTCCAAATTTACCGATTCATAAATTGCTCGACGAAGTTGACAGAATAAAAAATCAAGCAAATCCTGTATTGGCACATCTATTAATGGTGCCAAACCCCGTTCAGCATCCAAATGGTGATTTTTACCTTCAGAGTAATCGCGTAAGCTCTCACAAAGTAAGTAACTCAGAAAAACTCACCTTTTCTGGAATTGGCATTTATCACAAAGACCTTTTTCAAGACCTGGAGATTGGCAGTCCAGCTAAATTAGCGCCATTATTACGGGCTGCTATGGAACAAGGCAAAGTGTCTGGTGAAAAATATCTTGGTCCATGGCACGATGTAGGTACGCCACAACGCTTACAAGAACTCAATGCCGCATATGAATAAAACAGATATTTACCAACTTCGCAGAAATGCCTTAGCTAAACATATTTTTGCCAAAACTGGTGGCGGTATTGCGGTTATCTCAACTGCCCCAGAGCTTGTACGCAACCGAGATAGTGACTTTCCCTATCGCCATGACAGTGACTTTTTTTATTTAACAGGCTTTGAAGAGCCAGGCGCAACCTTGGTAATGAAAGTTTCTGCTAATGGCAGTTCACATTCACTTGAATCGCATCTGTTTTGCAGACCCAAAGATCTTGAACGTGAAATCTGGGATGGCATTCGTCTAGGGCCAGAAGCGGCACCCAAAGCATTGGGAATTGACTTTGCCTACAGCAATCACGATCTTGATCAAAAGCTTGGTGAACTTTTAGCAGATCAAACCGCTATATATATCCGACTAGCTCAAAACAAAGAAGCGGATGCGCAACTTAGGCGCTGGATGAAACAGGTTCGATCACAAGCGCGTAGTGGAATTAACACACCATCTGAGTTACACGATATTGAAGTGCTGATTCATGAAATGCGCTTGTTTAAAGATACACATGAACTCGATATCATGCGTCGCGCGGCGGCTATTTCTGCTCGCGCCCACATTCGTGCCATGCAAGTTTGTAAACCTGGTATGCGCGAGTACCAACTAGAGGCGGAATTGCTTCATGAATTCCGCAATAGCGGCGCACAAAGTGTGGCTTACAACAGCATTGTTGCTGGAGGTGCCAACTCTTGCATCCTTCACTATCGCGCTGGCTCAACCGAATTACGTAGTGGCGAGCTTTGCCTGATCGATGCAGGATGTGAATTGGACAGCTACGCTTCGGATATCACGCGTACCTTTCCAGTCAATGGGAGGTACTCTGGTCCGCAGCGCGCTTTATATGAGATTACTCTTGCAGCTCAAGAGGCAGCAATTTCTATGGCCAAAGCTGGCAACACTTTCATGCAGCCTCATGAGGCTGCAGTCAAAGTGCTCACACAAGGTTTATTAGATGAAAAGCTGATTAAGCTAAGTGATGTCGGCTCATTAGAGAATGCTATCGAAACAAGCGCCTACAGACGCTTTTATATGCACCGCACTTCTCATTGGCTTGGAATGGATGTCCATGATGTGGGCTCTTATAGAGAAGAAATTTCCAAGCCCCAAACAGAAAAGCCTTGGCGCATTCTGAGAAGCGGCATGGTAATCACGATCGAGCCAGGTCTTTACATTAGGCCTGCTGATGATATTGATGAAGCCTTCTGGAATATCGGCATTCGCATAGAAGATGACGCGGTAATTAATGAGACTGGCTGTGAACTCATTTCTCGTGGAGTGCCAGTCAAAGTCGATGAAATTGAAGCACTCATGAAGCACTAGTCTTTTGCATATATGAACACTCAATCTTGCGATATTGTGATTCAAGGTGGTGGCCCCGTTGGGCTGGCTTGTGCTGCCTGGATATTGCAAAAACTTCCTGAAGCAAAACTTACCCTAATTGATCGAAATCCTAGTAATGATGCTGACTTAAAAGCGGGTGATAGTCGCGGGATCGCACTTTCTCATGGAAGCAAGCTACTACTCGAGACAATTCAGGCGTGGCCTAGAGATTACGCTGAAATTCATCGAGTACATGTCTCACAAGCAGGTCGCTTTGGACGAGCATTAATGACTCGGGAAGAGCTTAATCAAAGCGCGCTCGGGCACATTGTTCGTTATCACGACATTCATCTTGCTTTACGTCAAGCCTTGCGAATTATTCAAAAGAAAAGTTCTTGTTTCCAATGGCAGCATGTGACCAATGATGACGCACTAAATGCCATACAAGCTAAATGTATTGTGCATGCCGAAGGTGGTTTATTTAAGAAACAAGATTGGGTTGAGTCTGGAAGAGACTATGGGCAGTCTGCCCTTGTTGGTTTGGTCGAAGTAGAAAAGGCAGCACCTCACCAAGCTTGGGAACGATTTACCTCAGAAGGGCCATTAGCCATTCTGCCAAGCCACTACGGCCCTAATATATTGAATCTCGTATGGTGTGGCTCACCTGAATCTTCGCAATACCGCTTACAACTTAGTGATACTGATTTTCTTGCGTCATTACAAAACGAATTTGGCTCTCGTATCGGTAAATTTTTGAAAGTGCAAGATCGTCGCTTATATGAACTCGGCTTGAACTATCGCAAAGAAATTATTAAAGATACTGAAGTGTGGATCGGGAATGCCGCTCAAACCCTTCATCCCGTTGCAGGCCAAGGACTGAATCTTGGATTAAGAGATTCTTTTTTGCTTGCGGAAAAATTAAGTCGTGTTTTTGCAGGCCCCATTGATGAACAAAATCCTACGCAAATTCATAGCGCGCTCGAAGAATACGCACAAAGCCGAAAGGCAGACAGAACTGCAACCATTGGCTTGACGGACTTTATGGCCAGAATTTTTACTTCAAATTTAGCGCCTATTGTCTTTGCTCGAGGATTAGCTTTATCAGCGCTTCAATGGCTTCCACCAGTCAAAACAGCCTTAGCTCGCCAAATGATGTTTGGCAGGCGCTAAGAGGCTCCTAAAGCCTTTTAAAGAGGTTTAAATCCGAACTTTGTAGTACTTGATCTTCTGCCTAAAAAATAGGCAAATTAGCTTACAAATGTGCTAAAGTGTCATGCTTTCCGCAAGACACACCAATATTTCTCCAGCACCAATTCGCAATAAATGAAGATTGGCCCTCACACCCTCTCAAATCGACTTTTTGTCGCCCCAATGGCTGGGGTTACAGATCGCCCATTTAGACAACTTTGCAAAACATTGGGGGCTGGTTACGCGGTTTCAGAAATGGTGGCATCCAATGCCTTGCTATGGAAAAGCGAAAAAACACAACGACGTGCTAATCACCAAGGCGAGTTCAAACCCATCGCAGTTCAAATTGCTGGCGCAGATCCTGCAATGATGGCTGCTGCTGCAAAAGTGAACGTGGATCATGGCGCACAAATCATCGACATCAACATGGGATGCCCAGCAAAAAAAGTCTGCAATGTCGCCGCCGGTTCTGCACTCCTGCGTGACGAGCCATTAGTCAAAACGATTTTGGAAGCTGTGGTGAATGCTGTGGGGGTTGGTCCAGATGCTATACCGGTTACCTTAAAGATTCGCACAGGCTGGGATCGTGAACATAAAAATGCTTTAGAGGTCGCTCGTATTGCAGAACAGTCTGGCATCTCCATGCTGACAGTTCATGGCCGCACACGTGCAGATTTGTATCACGGCGAAGCGGAATACGACACAATTCAAGCCGTTAAAAATAGCGTCAAGATTCCGGTGGTTGCCAATGGCGATATTGATAGTCCCGAAAAAGCGGAATATGTACTGAATAATACTGGCGCAGATGCCATCATGATTGGTCGCGCAGCGCAAGGTAGGCCCTGGATCTTTCGAGAGATCAATCACTATCTCATTACTGGTGAAAGATTACCCATACCTGAAATTAATGAAATCCAAAGCATCATGAATGCCCACCTTGTTGATCATTACGAATTCTATGGCGAGCACATTGGCCTGCGAACAGCTCGCAAACACATTGGCTGGTATTGCAAAGGCCTCAGAAATTCTCACGCATTTCGTCAGCGCATGAATACTGCTGACGACTGTAAAACACAACTCCAAATGGTGAATGATTATTTTGATGAAATGAAATCACACTCTGATCGTCTCATCTTTTTAGAAGCTGCTTAATTTACTTATTTTTACTGATTCATTTTTCTTATTTACATTTTCATTATTAGTATTCATTGATTTTTTATGAACAACAAGCACCCGATAACTGAATGCATTGAAACCCACCTCCAAGGCTACTTAAATGATCTCAAAGGAACTGCACCATCCGATGTCTATCAAATGGTACTAGCGGTAGTAGAAAAACCGATGTTAGAGATCGTCATGCGCCATGCAAAGCAGAACCAATCTCTCGCAGCCCAATACCTAGGCATTAACCGCAACACCTTACATAAAAAGTTAGTTGAGCATCAGCTATTGAAGTAATTTACTGATTTCTTTCAAGCCATTTAGCCATTGATTTATTTATTCCTTTAAACAATATGATCCGTACAGCACTTCTTTCCGTCTCTGATAAAAATGGCATTGTCCCTTTTGCTAAAGCCCTCCATGAGCAAGGCATCAAGTTGATCTCAACCGGCGGCACCGCAAAATTATTAGCAGAGAATCAATTACCAGTGGTCGAGGTATCTTCCCTAACCAAATTTCCAGAAATGCTCGATGGGCGCGTTAAAACCTTACACCCAATGGTGCATGGTGGCCTACTAGCACGCAGAGATTTTCCTGAGCACATGGCAGCACTCAAAGAGCATGGCATCGACACCATTGATATGCTAGTAATTAATTTATATCCATTTAATGAAACTGTTGCTAAAGAAAATTGCTCTTTTGAAGATGCAGTCGAAAATATTGATATTGGTGGCCCAGCAATGTTGCGTGCGGGCGCTAAGAATCATCAAGATGTCACCGTGCTGATTTCACCTGATGATTACGCACCTGTTCTTGCTGAGATGAAAGCAAATAAAAACCTTGTCTCCTATAAAACAAATCTCGGTCTTGCTAAAAAAGTATTTGCGCACACCGCTCAATACGATGGCGCTATTGCCAACTACTTATCTGCTTTGGGCGATGATTTAGATCACAAGGCACGTTCACCGTATCCAGAAACCTTGCATCTTGCTTTTGAGAAAGTCCAAGAGATGCGCTATGGTGAGAACCCGCATCAGTCAGCTGCTTTTTACAAGGATATCCATCCTGTTGCTGGCGCACTCGCCAATTACAAACAACTTCAAGGTAAAGAGCTGTCATATAACAATATTGCCGATGCTGACTCTGCTTGGGAATGTGTGAAAAGTTTTACTGGCAATGCAGGTGGTGCTGCAGCCTGCGTGATCATCAAACACGCAAATCCCTGTGGCGTGGCAGTTGGTGCAACTGCGCTTGAGGCTTATCAAAAGGCATTTAAAACCGACCCGAGCTCTGCTTTTGGCGGAATTATTGCCTTCAATGTGCCATGTGATGGTGCCGCTGCTGAGGCGATCTCAAAACAATTCGTTGAGGTTTTAATTGCACCTAGCTTTAGCGAAGAAGCGAAAGCTATTTTTGCAAGCAAGCAAAATGTTCGCCTCCTCGAAATTTCATTAGGTAATGCATTCAATGCTTATGACTTCAAACGTGTTGGTGGTGGATTATTAGTCCAATCACCAGACGCAAAAAATGTCCTGCAAAGTGAAATGCGAGTGGTGAGCAAAAGACAGCCTACCCCAAGCGAAATGAATGACATGATGTTTGCATGGCGTGTTGCTAAATTTGTTAAATCCAATGCGATTGTGTATTGCGCTAATGGTATGACTCTAGGCATTGGCGCAGGCCAAATGAGCCGCGTAGACTCCGCCCGTATGGCCAGTATCAAGGCTGAAAACGCTGGCTTGAGCCTAAAAGGCTCGGCAGTAGCGAGTGATGCTTTCTTTCCGTTTCGTGATGGTCTAGACGTCGTAGTGAATGGTGGCGCCAGCTGCGCAATTCAGCCAGGCGGCAGTATGCGCGATGAAGAAATCATTGCCGCTGCTGATGAACACGGGATTGCCATGATTTTCACTGGCACACGACACTTCCGTCACTAAGTAGATCATTATTCATGCGTTGGATTGGAATTGACCCGGGTCTGCGTACGACTGGTTTTGGAGTCATTGATGTTGAAGGCCAAAGGCTGACTTATGTAGCCTCGGGAACAATCGAAAGCGGAGACCCTGCTAAGGGATTGCCTGACCGTCTAGGCACTCTTTATCAAGGCGTTAAGGAGGTTCTTGACACATACCAACCTGAGTCCGCTGCGATTGAAGAAGTCTTTCTGAATGTCAATCCGCGCTCTACCCTGATGCTGGGCCAAGCAAGGGGTGCGGTAATTGCGGCATTGGTCTCTGCAAACTTACCCGTGTCTGAGTTCAGTGCCCTAAGAGTTAAACAAGCCATTGTTGGGACTGGTCGAGCAGCTAAACCGCAGGTGCAAGAGATGGTAAAGCGTTTGTTAAGACTCAGTCGCGCCCCTGGAAGCGATGCATCGGACGCATTAGGCGTCGCCATATGCGCGGCACACCATGCGCAAATTCCCCAAGCAATCACGTCTGCCGCATCTAACTTAACTCCCAAAAAGCGTAAACGCTAGGCCATGCCAAAGCGCATTACAGGTTAAGATCTTCATATGATTGGTCGCATTCAAGGAATCCTCGTTTCAGTTCACCCTCCTCGCTTATTGGTTGATTGCCAAGGCATTGGTTACGAGGTGGATGTGCCGATGAGCACCCTATATCAATTACCTCAAGCAGGACAAAAAATTATCTTGCTGACTCACTTTCAGGTACGCGAGGATGCGCAGCAGCTTTTTGGTTTTGCGACTGAAACAGAGCGGGAAGCATTTAGGCAACTAATTAAAATTAGTGGCGTTGGTTCACGGACTGCATTAGCCATTCTTTCTGGCATGAGCGTGAATGAACTTGCCCAAGCAATTGCCCTACAAGAAGCAAATCGCCTCACCCAAGTTCCTGGCATTGGCAAGAAAACTGCTGAACGACTTTGCCTAGAACTCAAAGGCAAACTTGCGCCTGACTTAGGAGTGGCGCCAGGAAAAACTCATGCGCCCGATGCTCATAGCGAAGTTTTACAAGCACTTTTATCTCTTGGCTATTCAGAAAAAGAAGCGCTCCTAGCTCTGAAGCAAATTCCGCCTGACACATCGGTGTCTGATGGTATTCGTATGGGCTTAAAGTATTTATCTAAGGGCTAATCGCCAAACCGAATAAACTCATAGCATGGCAATTCATACTGACGACCTAAGCGCTATCCCCGAAGATTTACCAGAAGGGAGAGACCGACTTGTCAGCGGTGCCGCAGGAAATGCAGAGGCTATTTTCGAAAAAGCTTTGCGCCCCAAGCAACTTGACGAATACGTTGGTCAAACCAAAGCGCGCGCCCAATTAGAAATCTTTATCAGCGCCACTAGAGCGCGACAAGAAGCGCTTGATCATGTGCTGCTATTTGGTCCTCCAGGCCTTGGTAAAACTACTTTGGCACACATTATTGCCAGAGAGCTTGGCGTCAATCTTCGTCAAACTAGTGGACCTGTTTTAGATAGACCTGGCGATCTTGCGGCCTTGCTAACCAACCTGGAAGCAAACGATGTGCTCTTTATTGATGAGATTCATAGACTCTCACCAGTTGTAGAAGAAATCCTCTATCCCGCTCTAGAAGATTACAGCCTAGACATCATGATTGGCGAAGGTCCAGCAGCACGTAGCGTCAAGATTGATCTCAAACCATTTACATTGATTGGTGCAACTACACGCGCTGGTATGTTGACTAATCCCTTACGTGATCGGTTCGGCATTGTTGCTAGATTAGAGTTTTACAACACCGATGAGCTCACCAAAATTATCGATCGTTCTGCAAATCTACTAAAAGCAAAGATTGATCCTGATGGGTCTGTAGAAATCGCAAAACGCGCCCGCGGTACGCCACGTATCGCAAACCGTCTCTTACGTCGCGTACGAGACTATGCGGAGGTCAAAGGCACCGGCACCATTACCAAAGCCATAGCGGATGCTGCCTTAAAAATGCTCGATGTTGATCCTAGTGGATTTGATGTGATGGACAGAAAATTACTTGAGGCCATTTTGCACAAATTTGATGGTGGTCCTGTAGGTATCGATAATTTGGCAGCTGCAATTGGTGAGGAACGCGACACCATTGAAGATGTACTTGAGCCTTACCTCATTCAACAAGGCTATCTCCAGAGAACCTCTCGAGGTCGCGTGGCTACTCGTCAAGCCTATGAACACTTTGGACTAACTCCGCCAAGCACTACAGGCAGCCTAGATATCTAAGTCCAAGATTTTTAGCTAAGTGTGACCTTAGCAAATTTGCGTTTGCCCACTTGCACGACGTAAGTTCCTGCTTCAATTTTTGCTTGTTTGTCAGATACGGTTGTACCGTCAACTTTTACACCATTCTGTTCAATATTGCGCATCGCCTCAGATGTCGATGGTGCTAAGCCAGCAGACTTTAAGAGAGTTGCGATTCCCATTGGCGCACCAGATAAATTCACTTGCGGAATATCATCTGGAACACCACCCTTAGCGCGATGATTAAAGTCCTCTAAAGCCTTTTCTGCGGCAGCTTGCGAATGAAAGCGCGCGACGATTTCTTGCGCAAGCAGTACTTTGCAATCTTTTGGATTACGGCCTGCAGCAACCTCTTGCTTCATCAAATCAATCTCTGACATAGGACGGAATGACAACAAGGTGAAGTAATCCCACATGAGGTCGTCAGAGATGCTCAACAACTTGCCGAACATATCGCCCGGGCTTTCACTGATACCAATGTAGTTCCCTTTGGACTTGCTCATTTTCTCAACGCCATCAAGACCCACTAACAAAGGCATAGTCAAAATGCATTGTGGCTCCTGGCCATACTCTCGTTGGAGTTCACGACCCACGAGTAAATTAAATTTTTGATCCGTTCCACCGAGCTCTAGATCGCTCTTGAGCGCAACTGAGTCATAACCTTGCATCAGGGGATATAAAAACTCATGAATCGAAATGGGCACACCATTGCGATAACGCTTTGTAAAGTCATCACGCTCTAACATTCGTGCAACGGTATGTTTAGCAGCTAACTGAATCATCCCTCTAGCGCCTAAAGGGTCGCACCACTCACTGTTGTAACGCACCTCTGTTTTAGCTGGATCTAATACCATGCTCGCTTGGCGATAGTAGGTCTCCGCATTCACAGCAATCTCTTCTGCGGTTAATGGAGGGCGAGTAGCATTGCGACCCGATGGATCGCCAATCATGCTTGTGAAATCACCAATCAAAAAAATCACGGTGTGACCTAAATCTTGTAATTGGCGTAATTTATTCAAGACAACAGTATGCCCCAAATGAATATCCGGCGCAGTTGGATCCAAGCCCAACTTAATTCGCAAAGGAGTCTTAGTGGCCTGACTACGAGCCAATTTCTGGACCCAGTCAGCCTCTACCAGCAGCTCATCGCAACCACGCTTCGTGATTTCGAGGGCAGCAAAAACCTCAGGGGTTAAAGGATATTTTTGTTCTGGTTTATCCGTCATGCTGATTCTGATAACTGATACAGTTAAATTAGTATTTAAATTGCTAAAGCATAATTGTCGCATTCCTGAGAACAAAGCCCAGAACCCCATGAATCAGCCCCATTCCCTCTATATCGGCATCATGTCAGGCACCAGCCTAGATGGGATTGATGCGGTACTTGCCAAAATTGACGCAAATGGACAGGCCGTTGCCCTAGATGCTGTGAGCCTACCCTTTCAAGCAGAATTGCGTAAAGCCTTATTTGAGCTTCAAAGCCCCGGCCCCAACGAACTTCATCGGGATAAGCAGGCCGGCAATGCCCTAGCCCTTGCTTATGCAGATGCGGTCAAACAGCTGCTCGCAAAATCAAAACTACAAGCTTCTGATATTGCGGCGATTGGCGCCCATGGTCAGACAATTCGTCATCAACCTCAGCTCGGCGAACTTGCTTACACTCATCAAACATTGAATCCTGCCCTGCTGGCCGAAAAAACAGGGATTACCGTGATTGCCGATTTTAGAAGTAGAGATCTTGCCGCAGGCGGTCATGGCGCGCCATTAGTGCCAGCATTTCATGCGAAACAATTTTCATCCAAAGAAGATATTGCCATTCTGAATATTGGTGGCATCGCAAACTTGACTCTACTGCCAGCAAATGGAGAAGTTTCAGGCTTTGATTGTGGCCCAGGAAATATATTGATGGATGCCTGGATACATGAGCATCAAGGAAACGCCTTTGATGAAAATGGAAGTTGGGCCAGTCAAGGAAAACTCAATACAGCACTACTCGAAAATTTATTAGCAGATTCTTTTTTCTCGAAAGCGCCACCAAAGAGCACTGGTCGAGATGATTTTCATCTTGCTTGGCTAGAAGAGAAACTCAGTAATGAAAATCACCCATTAGAAGATGTGCAAGCGACCTTGCTTCATCTCACTGCACACTCATCTCTAGAGGCGCTTGCCCGCCATGCCCCGCAAACCCAGAAACTGATTGTGTGCGGCGGTGGCGCCCGTAATGCTGCATTAATGAAATTACTCAAATCTCAAAGTGAAAAATTCTTTAAACAGCCCCTAGAAATTACTACTAGTGATGCCGAAGGAATTGATCCACAACTCGTTGAAGGCTTGGCATTTGCTTGGCTTGCCTGGGCTCACCAACAAAAACGGCCAGCAAATTTGCCAGCCGTTACAGGAGCCAAGGGACCTAGAATTCTAGGTGCTTGCTATCCCGCTTAAATCAATTGAACTCTTAGGCGGAGAAAGAAGAGCCGCAACCACAAGTTGTTGTTGCATTAGGGTTCTTGATGACAAATTGAGATCCATTGATATCCTCTTTGTAATCAATCTCAGCGCCAACTAAATATTGGAAGCTCATTGAGTCCACCAACAATGTCACGCCATTTTTTTCAAACTGAGTGTCATCTTCATTTACCGCATCATCAAATGTGAAGCCGTACTGAAAACCAGAGCAACCACCACCCTGAACGAATACACGTAACTTCAAATCTGGATTGCCTTCTTCTGCAATCAAGTCAGCTACTTTAGCGGCGGCGGCATCTGTAAACACCAAAGGGGTTGGTGGTTCAGCCAAATCTTGGGTAGTTTGCGTAGCCAATTCAGTCATGATTTACTCCTAATTCAAAAGGCAATGTCTTATTTTAGGCTTTTAATGCCCAGCTTGCTGAAGGCTCATGAGTTGATACCCCCACCTCAATTAGGGCGATACCGCAATCTGCGTCAAACCCGTAGTTTCAGGAAAGCCAAACATTAAATTCATACACTGCACACCCTGGCCAGAAGCACCCTTAACCAAGTTATCTTCTACGACCAAAATGACCAATGTATCCCCACCGC
This sequence comes from Polynucleobacter sp. MWH-UH19D, assembly GCF_040409795.1. Taxonomy (NCBI): domain Bacteria; kingdom Pseudomonadati; phylum Pseudomonadota; class Betaproteobacteria; order Burkholderiales; family Burkholderiaceae; genus Polynucleobacter; species Polynucleobacter sp. MWH-UH19D. Next base: position 1,778,167 of record NZ_CP099571.1, read on the forward strand.
CGGGACGATGAATAGCAATCCGAATCCCATTGCTACCCCGTACAGACCGCGTCTCAGGATGACTGCCTGCAGGCATCACATCGACAAAGGGCTCATCCTTATAAAAGTTCTCGTAGAGCTTCTGATAATCGACATCTTTACCGGCCTCAGTTAAACGTACATATAAGGTCGAATGAATGCCTCTTACCATTGGCGTGAGGTGTGGCACAAAGGTCAAACCAATTTGATCGTGCCCAGCAATTGCTTTCAAACCCTGAACAATTTCTGGAAGATGGCGGTGACCTTTTACTCCATAAGCCTTGAAGTTATCGCTTGCTTCAGACAGCAAAGTACCAATCTCAGCTTTACGTCCAGCACCAGAGGTACCAGACTTCGAATCCGAAATAATATGTTCACCATCAATCAATTGCTTGCCACCAGTCGACTTTGGTGAAAGCAATGGTGCAAGACCGAGTTGTACTGAAGTTGGGTAGCATCCTGCTAAACCAACAACACGTGCCTTCTTAATAGCTTCGCGATTAATTTCTGCTAAGCCATAAACCGCTTCTGCCAAAATTTCTGGGCAGCTATGCTCCATGCCGTACCACTTTGCAAATTCTTTCACATCCTTAAGACGGAAGTCTGCAGCTAAATCCAAAATCTTGACATTGTTTGCTAGCAACTCTTTTGCTTGAGCCATGGCCACCCCATGAGGTGTGGCAAAGAAAACCACATCGCAGTCATTGAGCTTGGCTTCATCTGGAGTAGTAAATTTCAGATCAACGCGGCCACGCAATGATGGAAACATCTCAGCTACTGGCATGCCAGCCTCAGTACGAGAAGTAATGGCAACGATCTTGACCTCAGGATGTTGCGCCAATAAACGCAACAGTTCCACGCCGGTATAACCAGTACCCCCAACAATGCCAACTTTAATCATGTCTTTCCCCAAAACGCCTAAATCGAGAAGCAATACTCAAACTTTATAAACCTCATTGTAGAAACAAAAAGGGCCGCTTGCGCGACCCTTTCGATAAAACAACAGTGACCGAAAGAAATTAGCGCTTGCTGAACTGCTTACGACGACGCGCGCCATGCAGACCAACTTTTTTACGCTCAACTTCACGAGCATCACGAGTAACCAAACCTGCTTTAGACAGGGTGGGCTTTAACGCATTGTCGTAATCGATCAAAGCACGTGTTACACCGTGACGTACCGCACCAGCTTGACCAGTCTCGCCACCACCAGATACGTTTACTTTGATATCAAAGGTAGTGAGGTGAGATGTGAGAGCCAAAGGCTGACGAGCAATCATGCGTGATGTTTCACGAGCAAAATAAGCATCGATAGGCTTACCGTTAACAGTAATTTCGCCTTTGCCAGACTTAATGAAAACGCGCGCAACAGAACTCTTGCGGCGACCTGTACCGTAATTCCAACTTCCGTAATTAATAGCCATTTGGTTTCCTTAAATCTCTAACGCTTTTGGCTGTTGAGCCGCATGCGGATGATTAGCATCGCCATAGACCTTCAATTTCTTGATCATGGCGTAGCCGAGTGGGCCTTTTGGCAACATACCTTTCACAGCCTTCTCCAAAGCGCGACCTGGGAAACGGTCTTGCATCTTGTCAAAGTTGGTCTCGGAAATACCACCTGGGTATCCGCTGTGACGGTAATACATTTTGTTCAAGCCCTTAGTGCCTGTAACACGTAACTTAGATGAATTGATCACGACGATAAAGTCGCCAGTGTCAACGTGTGGAGTGAATTCAGGCTTGTGCTTGCCGCGTAGACGGTGTGCCACTTCACTGGCGACACGACCGAGGACTTTGTCCGTTGCGTCAATCACGAACCATTCACGCTTTACCTCATGGGATTTTGCGGAAAAAGTTTTCATGATTTCTCAAATTGTTATAGTCAAAAAATACTCCAATCAAACAACTTCCACTTTGGCCCTGCTTATATTTGCAAGCTCGCAGATTCAGCGATTTAACTGGTACAACGATTGCCGCTGACTAATCGACAATCCAGTAAAGCCTTGAATTATAAACCAAAAAAAACCCAGGAGCTAGTCCTGGGTTGGAATCCACCTATGTTTGGGTGGAGGAGACACTGGGAGGTAAGTCGCAGTCTTATATAAGACTGACTACCAATATGGGTATTCTACACAAAGAACATTCTGCAACGCAAGAAAATTGACCAAAATCAATCATTTTATGTTGCTATGCAACAACTATTCATGGGTCTAAAATTGGTAAACTATTGATAATATTGATTAATTTAGTAAGTTAGGGGTCACTAATATGGAATGTCGAGTATCTTGGTTGGGTAATGGCGGCATGACTTTTTCTGCAGAAACCGGCAGTGGACACCTCGTAAACATGGATGGTGCCCCCGAAGCGGGAGGCAGAAACCTAGCCCCAAGGCCAATGGAGCTCATTTTGGCTGGTGCTGGTGGCTGCTCTGCCTTTGATGTCGTATTGATCCTACAAAGATCCCGTCAGGCTGTTAGCGGCTGTGAAGTGACCCTGCAGGCAGAAAGAGCTGCGGAGGACCCAAAAGTCTTCACCAAGATTAATTTGCATTTCAAAGTTAAAGGGAAAGATCTAGATGTAGCAAAAGTAGATCGAGCAGTTAAGCTATCCCACGAAAAGTACTGCTCCGCTACAACGATGCTGGCAAAAACTGCTGAGTTGACCTACAGCGTTGAAGTCATCGCGGAATAAGTGCAGAGTCAATCGATAAGCCGGATTCTGTCGCCTAAATTTTCATTTAGGGGCAATCATTCCTCTAGGCCGTCAGTTACCTGACGGCTCAAGCTCCCTACCCGCAGACTCAGCGGGACGCCTCATCGTCTGCATACTTGGGATTGCTCCAGGTGGAGGTTACCGCGTTTCACCGTAACTAAATACGCTCGTCTCTGTGGCCCTATTCCTCACGTCACCGTGGATGGCCGTTAGCCATCACCCTACCCTATGGAGTCCGGACTTTCCTCCCCCTCAATAAAGAGGCGGCGATTGCCTAATTGACTCTGCGCCTGCAGTCTAACGCAGTCAGAGCAAATTAGCTGATAAAAATAAAAGTGATTTATTCAACCAATGACCAAGCAATTGATTCCCCTGCGCGTAGCGGAACAATCGTCGCATCACCGAGTGGCAATTCTGCAGGAATAGCTTGAGTCTGCTTAGACATGGTAATTTTTTTAGTATTGCGCGGCAAGACATAAAAGTCAGGACCAAAGAAACTAGCGAAACCTTCTAATTTATCTAATTTGCCAACACTCTCAAATGCTTCGGCATACAAACCTAATGCATTGAAGGCGCTGTAGCAACCTGCACAACCACATGCAGCTTCTTTTGCACCCTTGGCATGTGGAGCGCTGTCCGTTCCTAAGAAGAAACGTGAATTTCCACTGGTGGCAGCATCAACTAAAGCAACTCGATGTTCTTCACGCTTTAATACTGGCAAGCAATAGTTGTGAGGACGAATACCTCCAGCAAAAATGGCGTTACGATTCATTAGCAGATGTTGCGGTGTAATCGTCGCAGCTAATGTATTTTTTCCATGAGTCGACGCGTCACGAACATAATGCGCAGCCTGCTTAGTGGTGATGTGTTCAAACACGATCTTTAATTCGGGAAAATCTTTGCGTAAGGGCTCAAGCACAGAGTCAATAAATACAGCCTCACGATCAAAGATATCAATATCGGCAGTGGTTACTTCCCCATGCACTAACAATGGCATCCCCACTGCCTGCATGGCTTCCAGTACTTGGTGGCAACGCTTAATGTCACTAACACCAGCATCACTATTTGTTGTTGCACCTGCGGGATATAACTTAAAAGCAGCAATACCTTCTGCCTTTGCTTTACGCACCTCATCTGCGGAAGTGTTATCAGTCAGATATAAAGTCATTAGCGGAGTAAAGCTATTGATGCCCAACGTTTTTAAGTTGGCATCAATACGGGATTGATACGCCTTTGCCAAATCAACCGTGGTGACTGGTGGCTTCAAATTTGGCATGATGATTGCACGCGCAAATTGGCGGGCAGTGTCAGCCAAAACATCCTTCATCACATCACCATCACGAATATGCAAATGCCAGTCATCTGGCTGGATCATTTCAATTCTTGAGGGCGTATTCGAATTCGACATAGTTATTTATTAAGCAAGATGATACGGAAATCATTGACATTCGTCAGTGTAGGACCAGTTTCCACTAAAGCTCCAAATTGCGCAAAGAAACCATAACAATCATGAGCCGTTAAATACTCATTAGGATTGGCGCCATGAGCTTTGGCCGATTCCCGAATATCACTATCAAACCAGGCGCCTGCATTCTTTTCGCTTCCGTCAATCCCATCCGTATCCGCAGCTAAAGCTGCTATCTTGGGCAAATCTGCGCTAGCAGCCAATAGCGAAAGGAGATATTCGCTACAACGTCCGCCACGCCCTTTAGTACCAGCGGGGATGGTCACAGTACATTCACCACCAGAAATCAGTGCAATGGGTTTATCGGCTTGATTCGTCTTTGCCAAATACTCACGCGCTAACTGCGCCTGCGCCACACCAACTTCCTGAGCCTCACCCGTGATCGTATCGCCCAATACAACAGGCTTGTATCCATAATCTTTTACATAATTTGCTGCAGCCTCTAGGCTCTTATAAGCGGTTGCAATCACATGGTTAGATACTCGTGCACCAACAAGATCAATATCTTTTAAAGTTTCAGGCTTCTGCCCCGCAGCCCCCTGCTTTAGATGAGTCATGACTGGTACTGGAATAAGCTCCTGCAAGCGATAGGATTCAATAATATTCAATGCATCTAAATACGTTGAGTAGTCAGCTGCGCAAGGGCCACTTGCAATATCAGCAGGGGCATCACCCGTTACATCTGAAATTAATAGCGCCTCTACTCGCGCTCCACGAGCAATCGCACATCTCGCTAGGTTGCCGCCTAAGATGGCTGATAAATGTTTACGTACAACATTCATCTCTTCGATTGGGGCGCCACTACGAAGCAAGGCTTCAGTAGTTTTGCGCATATCGTCAATCGAAATTCCTTCGACTGGCAAAGTTAACAAACTAGATCCGCCACCAGAAACCAAAGCTATTAATACATCATTTTCTTTAAGCGTTTGAGTTAATTCCAGAATAGCTTTTGCGCCATTCATGCCTGCCTGATCTGGAACAGGATGACCTGCTTCAACAATCTTAATATGAGAGGTTGGAGCGCTGTGTCCATAACGCGTCAATACGACCCCTTCAATCTTGACTTGAGGCCAATGCTCTCTGGCATAAGCCTCTAGTGCGCTCGCCATTGCTGCACTCGCTTTACCGGCACCCACAACCAAGCATCTCCCTGTAGGCTCTTGCCCCGCTGAAAAAATCTTTGCTAAATATTGAGGAACAATAACTTGTGGATCCGCAACTGCCACTGCTGCTGCAAAAGCATTTTTGAGAATAGTCTCGGTACTTTTTGGCTGAGAATGTTGTTGCGTCATGGGTTTATTCTAATCAAGCCCAGCACGCTCTTGCATTTGCCACATCTCGGCATATTTTCCTTTGGCTGCTAATAGCTCCAAATGTGTACCTCGCTCTACAACCTGCCCATGATCCATTACCAAAATTTGATCAGCATGAACAATGGTTGATAAGCGATGCGCAATGATGAGAGTGGTTCGATTTTTTGCCAAATTGAATAACTCTTCCTGGAATGCACGCTCTGTTTTGGAATCTAAAGCGGAGGTGGCTTCATCAAAAATCAGCATCGCTGGTTTTTTCAATAGTGTTCTCGCAATCGCAACACGTTGCTTCTCGCCGCCAGATAACTTTAAGCCTCGCTCACCCACCTGAGTTTGGTAAGAATCTGGTAGATGCTTAATAAAGCCATCAATTTGAGCCGCCTTAGCAGCCTGCTCTACTTCTTCAAAACTCGCCGAGGGGTCACCATAAGCTATGTTGTAACCAATGGTGTCATTAAATAAAACGGTATCTTGCGGAACAATACCAATGGCTTTACGCAAACTCAACTGCGTAACATCGGCAATATTTTGTTCATCAATCATAATTTTTCCAAACTGCACATCATAGAAGCGAAATAGCAATCTTGCTAAAGTACTTTTACCAGCACCGCTCTGACCAACAACTGCGGTCGTTGTACCCGCTGGAATATTAAAACTCACGTTATAGAGAATTTCTCGCTTACTGTCATAATGAAACGACACATTCTCAAAACGTACATCAGGCCCGTAACTCGGGTTATTAATACGCAAAGGATGCGCATTCGGAGAATCCGCAATTTCCTTTTCCGTGGTGAGCAATGAAAACATGCGATCCATATCTGTTAAAGATTGTTTGATCTCGCGATAGATGACACCTAAAAAATTTAAGGGAATATATAACTGAATCATCAAGGTATTTACCAATACCAGATCACCCAGCGTCATCGTCCCATTGACGACTCCAAGGGTAGCGCGCCACAAAATCAACACCAAACCTATTGCAATAATGGTTTGCTGCCCTAAATTTAGGAAAGCTAAAGTTTTCTGAGATTTGATGGCTGCTGATTGATAGCGCAAAAGATTGTCATCGTAGCGAGCAGTTTCAAAAGCCTCATTACCAAAATATTTAACAGTCTCAAAATTCAATAATGAATCAATTGCTTTTTGATTGGCTTTTGAGTCCATCTCATTCATGGCGCGACGATAGTGTGTGCGCCACTCGGTAACCACAATCGTGAACGCAATATATAAAACTAAAGCCACAAGAGTGATTGCCGCAAACCAGATGTCATATGAGTATGCAAAATAGCCAAGCACTAGACAAAATTCAATCAAGGTCGGCAAGATGCTATAGAGAGAATATGAAATGAGCGATTGAATACCTCGGGTACCGCGCTCAATATCACGGCTCACACCACCCGTTTGGCGAGCCAAATGAAAACTCAGAGCCAATGAATGTAAATGCTCAAAAACTTGAAGCGCCACCTTTCGCACTGCATTTTGAGTAACGTGAGCAAACAAGGCTTCACGTAGCTCAGTAAACAAAGAGGCGGAAATTCTTAATAAACCATAAGCAACAATGATGCTGACAGGAACTACTAAGAGCGCCTGGGGGGAGCTTGCTTTGATATCCAAAGAGTCAATTAACTCTTTCATCAAAATCGGGATACCCAAATTAGCAAACTTCGCAGCAACTAAGCAACTTAGAGCCAGAATGACTCTGAAGCGGTATTCGAGCAAATAAGGAAGAAGGTCACGAATAACGCGCCAATCACCACGATGAGGTTTATTTGGCTCGCCGCTAGACCGATGGTGGCCCGATGAATGTCTCATCGTTGTATCTTATTCGCTTCTGTTTTGCTCTGCCGAGAAGAGTCTCATGATGGCTTCACCATTGCTACGAGAAAAACACCTCTTAGCGGCCTCTTCAAATGGCAACCATTCATAGGCAACATGCTCTCGTGGCGCCAACTGAATTTGAATACCATCAGGCACTTCAAGAGAGAACCAATGTTCAGTATTACGAGTAACGCCAGGAGCATATCGAAAGCGCCACTCAGGATAGATTTCATATTCAATATGGTGATGCATATCGCGCAGAGACCCACCTGGCAATTGGTCAACAGCGATACCCGTCTCTTCAAATACCTCGCGGGTTGCTGCCACAGATAAATCTTCGCTTGGTGAATCTAAGCTGCCAGTAACGGACTGCCAGAATCCCTCGCGATCAGCACGCTCTATCAATAAAACATCCCTATTCGATTTATAGATAACAACCAAAACCGAAATAGGGATTTTCAAGATCGATACTGCTTCCGCTTTTATGCTGCGGGGGCAGCTTGACGCAAGCGAATATGCAATTCACGTAACTGACGCTCATCCACTGGGCTTGGTGCTTGAGTTAACAAGCATTGTGCGCGTTGTGTTTTAGGGAATGCAATTACATCGCGAATTGATTCGGCCCCTGTCATCATTGTCACAATACGGTCCAAACCAAATGCGATACCGCCATGGGGAGGAGCGCCATACTGCAAAGCATCCAATAAAAAACCAAACTTAGCCTGCGCTTCTTCAGCACCAATCTTCAGCGCACGGAATACTTGGCTTTGAACTGCCTCTTGATGAATACGTACAGAGCCGCCACCGATTTCACTGCCGTTTAGAACCATGTCATAGGCTTTAGCTAAGCACTTGCCTGGATCAGTTTCTAGATACTGCATATGCTCATCTTTAGGGCTGGTAAACGGATGGTGGCAAGCAACCCAACGCGCCTCACCTTCGTCATAGTCGAACATAGGAAAGTCAACAACCCATAATGGCTTCCAGCCTTCAGTGAGGAGGCCGTGCTCTTTACCCCAAGCGGAATGACCAATGCGTAGACGCAAATTACCGATGGCATCGTTCACGATTTTTTCTTTATCAGCACCAAAGAAAATAATGTCGCCATCTTTTGCACCAGTGCGTTTCAAAATGCCTTCGATCGCTGCATCATGCAAATTCTTAACGATTGGTGATTGCAAACCGTTGCGGCCTTCCGCAACCGAATTAACCTTAATCCACGCCAAACCTTTGGCGCCATAAATGCCAACAAACTGGGTGTAATCATCGATTTCACTACGACTAATTTCAGCGCCACCAGGTACGCATAAACCAACCACGCGACCACCAGCTTGATTTGCCGCGCCTGAGAACACCTTGAAGTCAACATCTTTCATCAAATCCGTTAACTCGGTGAACTCAAAGTTCACGCGCAGATCAGGCTTATCGGAACCAAAACGCGCCATACCCTCTGAATAAGGCATCGTTGGGAATGGATTTGGCAATTCCACATTCAAGGTCTTCTTGAAAATATGGCGAATCATGTTTTCGAATAAGTCCCGAATCTCTAATTCACTCAAGAAAGCGGTTTCACAATCAATCTGAGTAAATTCAGGCTGACGATCTGCACGCAAATCTTCATCTCGGAAACACTTAGTAATTTGATAGTAGCGATCAAAGCCAGCAACCATCAACAACTGCTTAAACAATTGGGGCGACTGTGGCAAAGCAAAAAACTGGCCATCGTGCACGCGTGATGGCACTAAATAGTCACGTGCACCTTCTGGTGTGCTTTTAGTCAACATCGGGGTTTCAATATCAATAAAACCCGCATCATCTAAATAACGGCGGCACTCCATCGCAACCTTGTAGCGCAAACGCAAATTCTTTTGCATTTGGGGGCGACGTAAGTCCAGCACACGATGGGTCAAGCGTGTAGTTTCAGATAAGTTCTCGTCATCAATCTGAAATGGTGGCGTTACCGAAGCATTCAAAATCACTAAGCTGTGGCAGAGCACTTCAACCTTACCTGTTGCTAGATCATTATTTTCTGTGCCAGCAGGACGCGCACGCACAAGCCCTCTAATCTGAATACAGTATTCATTGCGCACCTGCTCTGCGAGCGCAAACATTTCTGGGCGATCCGGATCGCAGACCACTTGCACAAAACCTTCGCGGTCACGTAAGTCAATAAAGATCACGCCCCCGTGGTCACGACGACGATTGACCCAGCCTGAGAGTGTGACCTCTTGACCAATCAGCGCATCAGTTACTTGGCCGCAATTATGGCTACGCATTGACATAACAATTTCCTATAAATCAAAAATGGTGTGGCAACTCTTGAGAAGTCAATCCACTGGAATTATTTGGGGGAACAGAACCCATTGAAACAATGTGCTTCAGGGCCTCCTCTACGCTCATCTCCAATTCGATCGTTTGCGCACGAGGCACGATCATGAAAAAACCAGAGGTTGGATTTGGAGTCGTAGGTAAAAAAACATTCACATAACCTTCGCCCAACTTACTAGCAATCTCTTTAGCAGGATTACCGGTTTGAAAAGCAATTACCCAAGATTCAGAATGTGGGTAACGAATTAATAAGGCCTTACTAAAAGCCTGACCGCTACCGGAAAATAATGTTGAAGATACCTGTTGGACGCTGGAATAAATTGAACGCACAACCGGGATACGATTAACAAACTTATCCCAAACTTTCAGCCACCACTGCCCTGCAAAACTGATCGCCAAAACACCAGTCAACATAATGACTGCGACCACAATCAAAATGCCCACGCCTGGTAGTTCTCGGAAATGCTGAACATCTACTGCAGCATCGTGCGGAAGAACCATGATGATGGCGTGTATTACAGATCCAAACACGCCGTCGAGTAAACCCAAGCCCCATGCAATCACCCAAACTGTGATTGACAATGGTGCCCAAACCAAGATGCCAGCGATAAAGTATTTTTTCATGTCTTTGCCTAACCCGCTATTTTAGCGGGTTAGAGCCCAATCAGCGAAAGACTAATAAATGCCTAGGGTGATGATCAATATTCCGGCCAAAAACCCGCCAGTAAATAGCAAGAAACCTGCTAATAGACGATGATTGCGTCTTTCTTGTAGCAAAAGTGCCTTTAAAACCTCTAATTCAGCATTTTGGTCTTTTGCAGGGTGCCGGCTTTGAGCCAAACTGTCAGCAATTAAACGAGGTAAAGATGGCAAGATTTTGGCCCAAGTGGGCGCCTCTTGTTTTAGACCATCGATCAATCCCCGCCAACCTAATTGCTTACTTACCCACTTTTCTAAGATTGGCTTAGCAGTTTTCCATAGGTCTAGATCAGGGTCTAGTTGACGGGCAAGGCCTTCCACGTTCAAAAGCGTCTTTTGAAGCAAAGTTAATTGTGGCTGAATTTCCACCTTGAAACGACGAGAAGTCTGGAACAGGCGCATCAAGACAATACCCAATGAAATTTCCTTCAGGGGTCGATCAAAGTATGGCTCGCATACTGAACGAACTGCGCCCTCTAACTCTTCAACGCGAGTATTAGCCGGCACCCATCCTGACTCGATATGTAACTCAGCCACTCTGCGGTAATCTCGATTAAAGAAGGCCAAGAAGTTCAGCGCTAAATAATTTTTATCTGATTCACTTAAGGCGCCGACAATTCCAAAATCCAAAGAAATAAAACGTCCAAATGTTTCTGGCGCCAAGCTGATCATGATATTTCCTGGATGCATGTCTGCATGGAAAAATCCATATTCAAATACTTGCGTGAAAAAGATCTCTACACCATCCGCAGCCAATTTCTTAAAGTCGACACCAGCCGCCCGGAGCTCTGCAGTTCGCCCAATAGAAATGCCATCCATCTTCTCCATGACGATGACATTGGTATGACATAAATCCCAGTACATTTCCGGAATCATGAGTTTCGTGGAATCAGCAAAATGCCGACGTAGCTGACTAGCATTGGCTGCCTCGCGCATGAGGTCTAACTCATCATGCAAATAGGTATCAAACTCTGCGACGTTTTCACGAGGCTTTAAACGACGGCCATCTTCAGAGCTCTTCTCAATGATCTTTGCCAAGTCATACATCAATGCAAGATCACCCTCGATTACAGGCAATATTCCAGGACGCAACACTTTCACTGCAACAGATTGATTCTGCCACTCTGGATGCTTTTCGGTTCCCCGTAAAACACCTAGATGAACTTGCGCAACAGAGGCGCTAGCTACAGGACTCGCATCAAAACTCAGAAATGTTTCATCAATCGATTGCCCCAATGCTGTCTCTATTAGACGCATAGATTCTGCATTCGAAAACGGCGGTACTTGATCTTGTAACTTTGCCAACTCATTGGCTATATCTTCTGGCAATAAATCACGACGGGTTGATAGCACTTGGCCAAACTTCACAAATATCGGACCAAGCGCCTCAAGCGTTAAGCGAATCCGCTCACCTCTTGGCAGACTGGTTCCTGGTGAAGTCCAGCAAACTATCGTTAAGCAACTACGCCCAATGCCTGGCTTTAAAACATCGCGAAGAAGCGGTAATAAACCATAGCGCCACGCTGTAAAGAAAATGAATGAAAGACGAGCTATTCGGCGCACGATTTATTTACCCTTATGCTCGAGATGCTGAATACGTTTTTCTAAACGATCAACAGAATCGCGCAATTCGTGTAATTCAGATTTATGAATACTAAAGTCACGCATGTTCAACAGCACTTTTCTCTCTTCGCTAACATATTCCACTAGATTGTCTAGCAAATCCCCGGCCGCTGATTTGGTGGCTGAAATAAACTTCTTTCCATTCTGAACAGCAAAATGGGCAGGGGCATCACCAAAAACACGAGCCAAATCCTCCTCATACTCCCAACGTAATTGACCAGCCAATCGGCCAATCAATTGCGCTAAATCCGCATCACCGGTAATTTTTACAGCTTTAATTGCCTGCTCTTTGATATTTCCTGATCCACCGAGTAAATCACCAAGAGCTTTAGCGGGCACCTCTAAGGTCAAGCTTGGGCTCTCAATCTCTTTCAATGCCTCAAGGCGCCCAGCATCAGTAATGCGAAAAGCAAGCTGACCGACGGGCAATTGCAACAAAATTATTTTGCATGTATGTTTTGCCAATTCTGAGCAGGCCCAAGGTTCGCTCTCCAAAACATGATTGATGCCACGGCAAGCTACGGTAGCGGCAATTGTATGAGTAGAAGAAGAAAGCTTATTCATTGAGTGTAAAAAACCCGCACTAGTGCGGGTTTTCCGTTGGAAATTACCTTAAGCTTAAACCAACTGAGAGATACCGGCTAGTACCCAGCCTCCAGGCCCTTCTACCGGCTTGCTTAAGTTCCAAATTTCTGAGAAATCATCAGCTGGACCGCCAGGTTGCTCGCGAATGACCCCGCTAAATTGAACACTACAGAAATAATGCGCTTCATTAGTCTCAATCCCTAACAAGCGTGCATTAATCGTAATGACATCGGTTTGATTGGCAGCATCAACACGTCCAGCGAGATCTTGTGAAATTCTTGCAAACATCTCTGAGGTTGTGAATTCTTTTAAGGACTGCAAATCACCCTGATCCCAGGCTTTTTGCAAAGTCACAAAAAATTGTTTGGCGTTCTCCAAAAATGAACGCTCATCAAATCCTGGAGGCAGGGTTGATTGAAATTTTTCTGGATCAGTACCAACATCAGCAAATGCATTGGCAGCTGGAATAAATGCCGGTTCTTGTCTTGGTGTCTGACCGAGATTTGCACGCTGCATACCTGAGGGCGATACCACTGGCAACAATCTACGAATCAAGAACATCATGACAAAGCCAGCTAGCATTGCAATTAATAATCCCATTACCAGTGACGATGCCGCCTCACCCAAGCCAAAATGTGACAAAAGGTAACCAATACCAAGACCTGCGGCTAAGCCGCCCAAAATCCCGCCCATGCCACCAAAACGACTGGGTGCAGGCGCTTGTGGAGCAGCAGGAGCTGGGGCAGTTGGCTGAGCCTGCTGAGCAGGCTTTTGCGGAGGAGTAGCTTGTTTTTGAATTGGCGCACTTGGAGCACGACCCAAGCTTTTTCCTCCGCCTAGGCGAGCCGCCTCTACATGTCCAACACTTGCAAAAACCAAAGCGAGACTTACTAATGTTGCTCTAAAAAAATGCTGATTCATTTTGACTACCCCTTTAATCATTTCATTGGCATTTTTGTTAATGAAAGTACATTAAATCAGTATTTAATACCAATATGTAAGGCAACGATACCCCCAGTCATTCTGTGGGTTTCCACTTCATCAAAACTAACGTCCAACATCATTTGCTTGAGGGTATCTGCATCTGGGTGCATCCGAATCGATTCAGCCAAATATCGGTAGCTCTCTGAATCCTGCGCAATCTTTTCACCCAACCAAGGCAATACCTTAAATGAGTAAGCGTCATACACGGGCTGCAAAAATGCATCTGGCTTAGAAAATTCGAGCACCAATACACGACCGCCTGGCTTAATCACACGACACATTTCAGCCAGCGCCACTTCTTTATGAGTCATATTGCGCAAGCCAAATGCAACTGTCACCACATCAAAATGATTATTGGGGAAAGGAATTTTTTCTGCATCAAATTGCACACAAGGTAATGCGACGCCACGATCTAACAAGCGATCACGTCCAACACCAAGCATGGATGCGTTAATATCGCTTAACCAAACCTGAGCATCGGGATTACGACCCCATTCGGTTGCTTTAGCAAATGCAGCGGCAAGATCACCCGTGCCTCCCGCAATATCTAATATTTTTTGACCAGGGCGTACATTAGCGCGTGCAATCGTAATTTTTTTCCAAACACGATGCAAACCAAATGACATTAAGTCATTCATCACATCATATTTATTGGCTACCGAATGAAAAACTTCCGCTACTTTGCCAGCTTTTTCTGCTTCATCAACGCTTTGGTAACCAAAGTGGGTTTTGCTCATTAGTGACTTCCGCAAGAATGGCCATGAGAGTGGCCTGTTGTCGCCATTGGGGCATCACGATCAAGGCCAGCGGCCGCCAATTTATCTAAATGCTCCCGCCAGATTTGCTCTTGGTTCTCACACAAGAAACGTAGATACTCCCAAGAATACAAACCAGAATCATGCCCATCAGAAAATGTTGGCTTTAAGGCATAGTGGCCAACAGGCTCAAGACTAGAAATCAAAACATCGCGCTTACCTGTTTGCAAGGTTTCTTGACCAGGTCCATGACCCTGCACTTCAGCAGAAGGTGATACCACCCTCAATAGTTCAAATGGCAAGCGAAAAGTTTGACCATCTTCATAGGCAAGCTCAAGAACTTTAGATTGCTGATGCACCACTACATTACTTGGAATCATTAAACCAATACCCTTTCAATACCACCTTGGTTTGCCTTAGCAACATAGTCTTGCATCCAATTATCACCAAGCAATTTTTGCGCCATCTCCACCACAATGTAATCCGCAGTAGTCCCACTGTCAGCATTAAATCGTGACAAGCCTTGCAAGCAAGATGGGCAGCTAGTGAGCACCTTCACATCGCCCGTAAAGTCACCTTTGCGTAAATCATTTGCGCTCTTCTCCATCTCGATTTGCTTACGGAAGCGAACTTGAGTAGAGATATCAGGACGTGTTACGGCCAAAGTTCCAGACTCACCACAGCAACGATCATTCTTAGCAATCGCTTTGCCGTCTTCCAACTGAATCAGCTCGTTAACCGTCTTCAAAGGATCTTGCAACTTCATCGGTGAGTGACAAGGATCGTGATACATATACTTCACACCATTCACACCCGAGAGCTTCACACCCTTCTCCATCAGATACTCGTGAATATCAATAATGCGGCAACCCGGGAAGATCTGCTCAAACTGGTAGCCAGCAAGTTGGTCGTAGCATGTTCCACAAGACACCACGACTGTTTTGATATCCAGATAATTCAAAGTGTTAGCAACGCGGTGAAACAGTACGCGATTGTCTGTAATCATCTTCTCAGCTTTGTCAAAATCACCATTACCACGTTGCGGATAGCCGCAACAGAGATAACCTGGAGGCAATACAGTTTGCACACCGACATTCCAAAGCATTGCTTGGGTAGCTAAACCTACTTGAGAAAATAAACGCTCCGAACCGCAGCCAGGGAAATAAAATACCGCCTCGCTATCAGCAAAAGTGATCTTCGGGTCACGAATGATAGGCACATAGTTCGCATCCTCAATATCCAGCAGGGCGCGCGCAGTCTTCTTAGGCAGATTACCTGGCATCTTTTTATTCACAAAAAAGATAACTTGCTCTTTCACGCTTGGCTTACCTACTGTTGCAGGAGGATGTGCTGTTTGTTGTTTAGCAAACTTGCGCAATACATCATTACCAAGACGCTGCAATTTATAACCCCATCCAATCATTGTCTTACGCGCTAGGTGAATGGTGTCCGGGCTCGTTGCATTCAAGAAGAACATCGATGCTGCTGTTCCAGGGTTGAAGCGCTGTTGCCCCATCTTGCGCAATAAATTACGCATATTCATGGTGACATCACCAAAATCAATCTTGACGGGGCAAGGGGTTAAGCACTTATGGCATACGGTACAGTGCGCAGCAACGTCATCAAACATTTCCCAATGCCGAATCGAAACGCCGCGACGTGTTTGCTCTTCATACAAGAAAGCTTCAATCAATAATGAGGTAGCTAAAATTTTGTCGCGTGGACTGTAGAGCAAGTTCGCACGTGGCACATGTGTTGAGCAAACTGGTTTGCACTTTCCGCAACGCAAACAATCTTTGACGCTATCGGCAATCGCGCCAATATCGCTCTGCTGCATGATGATGGACTCGTGTCCCATTAAGCCGAAGCTAGGGGTATAAGCCATGCTCAAGTCAGCATGTGGCATGAGCTTACCTTTATTAAAGCGCCCTTCTGGATCCACACGATTTTTGTAACTGCGGAAATCCTTGAGCTCTGCTTCAGTTAGATACTCTAATTTTGTAATACCAATTCCGTGCTCACCAGAAATTACACCATCTAATGATCGCGCCAACTTCATAATGCGATCTACTGCACGATGCGCATCTTGCAACATCTCGTAGTCATCCGAATTCACTGGAATATTCGTATGCACATTACCGTCACCCGCATGCATATGCAAAGCAACGAATACTCGCTTGCGCAAAATATTTTTATGAATAGCTTCTAGCTCATTCAAAATCGGCTCAAAAGCTAAGCCGCCAAAAATAATGCGCAACTTTGAACGCACTTCTTCTTTCCAAGAGGCGCGCAGACTGTAGTTTTGTAGTTGCGGAAAATAGACATCCATATGCGCAAGCCAATCAGACCAACGCATCCGTACTTTTGCAATTAACTCTAAAGCTTGCTGAACACGGTCACCTAGGATCTCAGCCGTAGGAATTTCGTAATCTTCATCATTCTTTCCTAATGGCAATGCACTCTTCTTTAGGAAGGCTTCGAGACCATCCAAGACTTGAAGCTTATTCTTAAGCGAGAGTTCAATATTGATTCGATCAATACCATCGGTGTACTCTCCCATACGTGGCAATGGAATCACCACGTCTTCATTGATCTTGAATGCATTGGTATGCCGCGCAATTGCTGCTGTTCGGGCGCGATCTAGCCAAAACTTCTTACGGGCATCGGCACTTACGGCTACAAAACCCTCACCAACTCGCAAGTTGGCCATACGCACTACTTCACTCGTTGCTGCTGCAACTGCCTCTTCGTCGTCACCAGCGATATCGCCAATCAGCACCATCTTAGGCAAACTATTGCGCTTGGATTTTGTTGAATAACCAACTGCACGCAAGTAACGATCATCTAAATGCTCAAGACCAGCCAAGATTGGACCGCCTTGCTTACTTAGTGTCTCTAGGTAAGCCTTAATCTCAACGATGCTTGGAATTGCTTCACGTGCTTGACCGAAAAACTCTAGGCAGACAGTGCGCATGTATTTGGGCATACGATGTAAAACCCAAGTTGCACTTGTAATTAAACCATCACAACCTTCTTTTTGTACCCCAGGTAAGCCAGCTAAAAACTTATCGGTAACGTCTTTACCAAGGCCTTCTTTACGAAAACGTTTACCTTCTACCTCTAATATCTCCGTCTTCAAAATACGTTGGCCAGGCTCACTATTACCATCTGACCAAGTCAATTGAAAGCGAACTTTTTCAACATCATGAATCTTGCCAAGGTTATGCTCAAGGCGTTCTACATCAAGCCAGTTACCTTGTGGATCTACCATGCGCCAGCTGGCTAAGTTATCAAGAGCAGTGCCCCACAAAACAGCTTTCTTACCACCTGCGTTCATGGCGATATTGCCACCAATACAACTTGCATCAGCCGAAGTAGGATCGACAGCAAACACCAAGCCCGCATGCTCAGCAGCATCGGATACGCGACGCGTTACGACACCAGCGCCCGTGAAGATCGTTGAAACCTCATGATCGACACCCGGCAATTGCTTACTTTTAACACCGTCAATTTGTTGCAGCTTTTCGGTGTTGATCACAGCCGACATGGCGTACAAGGGAATTGCACCGCCCGTATAGCCTGTGCCTCCCCCGCGCGGAATAATCGTCAAACCTAGTTCCACACAAGCCTTTACCAAGCCAGGGATTTCAGATTCATAGTCTGGCTTAAGGACAACCAAAGGAAACTCAACGCGCCAGTCGGTTGCGTCAGTCACGTGTGCGGCACGCGATACACCATCAAAACAAATGTTGTCACTCGCAGTGTGACGGCCTAATTTTTTTCGAGCGCGCTTGCGAATTTGCTCAACTTCCTTAAAGCCGTTCTCAAAATTTTCAATGGCACGATAAGCGGCATTTAATAAAACTTCTACTTGTTCAGCAGAGTCGCCGCTGTTTCGCTTCTTCACTTCGCCCAGGCGGTGCCACAAAGCATCAATTAGTTGCTTACGACGATTGGGGTTATCAAGCAAGTCATCCTGCAAGAAGGGATTACGTTGAACTACCCAAATATCCCCAAGGATTTCAAACAACATGCGAGCTGAGCGACCAGTCCTACGAACGCCGCGCAAATCATTTAATACACGCCATGACTCCTCGCCCAAAAGGCGAATCACAATCTCACGATCGGAAAATGAGGTGTAGTTGTAGGGAATTTCTCGAAGCCTGGGCGAGCCCGCTTCAAAATCCTGCAACTGGTTTAAAGCCAATGGTGCGTTCATATCGACATATTTGATAAATATGCATTTTAATTGAGCTACCTCGATACTGGCAGGAAACCAAGAAAGTTGCCGACGAGGTATATAAACCCCTGAAAATCTAAGGGCTTAGAGCCTATCCGTGGTACGCTCATTGGATGGCAACGAACTATTTAAAGAAAATTTTATCGGCTCGCGTCTACGACGTGGCGAGAGAAACCGAGCTTCAATTCGCCCCAGAATTGAGCAAACGTTTGGGCAACCAAGTTTTACTCAAAAGGGAAGATAACCAGCCAGTCTTCTCATTCAAACTCCGAGGCGCTTACAACAAAATGGCGCATTTAACGCCAGAAGCCTTAAAACGTGGCGTTATCGCTGCTTCAGCAGGCAACCATGCTCAAGGTGTCGCACTAGCGGCGGCAAAAATGAAATGCAATGCCGTCATTGTGATGCCAGTAACTACACCAAGCGTCAAAATTGATGCCGTTAAATCCAGAGGCGGATCTTGGGTAGAAGTTATTTTGCATGGGGAATCCTATAGCGATGCCTTTCAATACTCAGAGCTTGTAGCTAAAAAACGTGGTCTCACTTTCGTTCACCCTTTTGATGATCCAGATGTGATTGCAGGCCAGGGCACTATTGCTCAAGAAATTTTTACGCAGCATACAAAGCCAATCGATGCCGTCTTTGTTGCTATCGGCGGTGGTGGACTGATTGCAGGTATTGGCGAATACGTTAAAGCCGTTAGTCCAAATACCAAAGTCATTGGCGTTCAAGCATCTGACTCCGATGCAATGAATCAATCGCTCAAAGCCAATAAACGCATTGAGATGAAAGATGTTGGACTATTCTCAGATGGCACTGCTGTCAAATTAGTTGGCAAAGAAACATTTCGTATATGTAAAAAAGTTGTTGATGAAATCGTTACGGTTGATACTGATGAAATCTGCGCAGCGATTAACGATGTCTTTACTGATACTCGAAGCATCCTTGAGCCAGCAGGTGCCTTAGCTATTGCCGGTATGAAGAAGTATGTGGAGAAAAAACGCATCAAGAAAAAAACTCTTGTTGCGGTTGCTTGTGGCGCCAATATGAATTTTAGTCGCCTGCGCTTCGTTGCAGAAAGAGCTGACGTAGGCGAATTCCGCGAGGCAGTGTTTGCGGTCACTATTCCAGAAGAGCGCGGGTCATTTAAGCGCTTTTGTGAATTACTTGGAAAGCGTAACGTCACAGAATTTAACTATCGCATCGGCGACCAAAGCGAAGCACATATTTTTGTGGGGATCAGCACTCAAAAAGCCGGTGATAGCGATGCAATTGCAAAGCATTTCCGCAAAGCAAAATTTGCAACCATTGATCTGACGCATGATGAATTAGCCAAATCTCATTTACGCCATATGGTGGGCGGTCACTCAGCCTTAGCAAAAGATGAGCTACTTTATCGCTTCGAATTTCCTGAGCGTCCAGGCGCATTAATGAAGTTTTTAACTAGCATGGCACCGAATTGGAACATTAGCCTTTTCCACTACCGGAATCACGGCGCTGACTACGGCCGTATTTTGGTTGGCATCCAAGTTCCAAAAAATGAGCAGAAGAAATTCCAGAAATTCCTAGCAACCCTAGGCTATCCACATTGGGATGAAAGCAATAACCCTGCTTATCGCTTATTCTTGAAATAACCATGTCTTACACGCTCACCGGAAAACTTGTCGTCGCGATCTCATCGCGCGCCTTGTTTGATTTCGAAGAAGAAAATCGCATCTTCGAATCCGCTGATGACAGTGCTTACATGAAGCTTCAGCTTGAGCGCTTAGGTATTGCCGCGCAAACGGGCGTTGCTTTTCCGCTGGTTAAGAAATTATTAGCGTTTAATGAAGCAGGCGAACAACGAGTCGAGGTAGTCATACTCTCTCGCAACGATCCCGTAAGCGGTTTAAGAGTATTCCGCTCTGCCGAACATCACGGCCTTCATCTTGAGCGCGGAGTTTTTACAAGAGGACGTCCGCCATACCACTACCTGCGGTCTTTGCATGCCAATCTGTTTTTATCGGCAAATGAGGATGATGTCAGAGCAACTATCGATGCTGGCTTCCCAGCGGCAAGAGTGTTCCCAGAATCTAGCAAGATTGCCGAGTCACATCCCAATGAAATTCGCATTGCATTTGACGGTGACGCAGTACTGTTCTCAGATGAAGCGGAGCAAGTATTCCAGAATAAAGGTCTTGAAGCTTTTGTCGACCACGAAAGCAAAAAGGTGGACATACCTTTGCCACCCGGCCCATTCAAGCCCCTGCTAGAAGCGTTACACAGGCTGCAACGCTCGACCAGCGAGAATGGTATGCGCATTCGTACTGCTTTGGTTACTGCACGTTCAGCTCCTGCACATGAACGTGCTATTCGCACCTTAATGGCCTGGGGCATAGATGTGGATGAGGCCATGTTTCTGGGCGGTTTATCCAAGAGTGAATTTTTGAGAGAGTTTGAACCAGACTTTTTCTTTGATGATCAAACGGGTCATTGCCAATCAGCCGCTTCTGTTGCACCAACAGGACACGTAGTCTCTGGCGTTTCCAATCAACCAAAAGTTCATAAGTAAGTATGGCGATACTTTCACTTGGGCAAGCAACTCAATATCCAGATCAATATGATCCAAGTTTGCTATTTCCCATCCCTAGAGCAGAGAATCGCGCCAAACTTGGCTTCAAAGATAGTCAAGCGCTGCCATTCGTAGGCGTTGATATTTGGAATGCTTTTGAACTCAGTTGGCTCAATAAAAAAGGGAAGCCTCAAATCGCACTCGCTGAGTTTCAGATTCCAGCCGACTCACCCAACATGATTGAATCTAAATCATTCAAGCTTTATCTAAACAGCCTAAACAACACGCACTTTGCAGATGAACATCAGCTTCGCGAACTCCTCATTAAAGATCTTTCTGCTGTTGCAGGAAGCAAAATCACAATACGCATTCAAGCGACTGAAGCCGTAGCCAAAAAAGGCATGCAAGAAATGTCTGGCGTTTTGCTCGATAGACTCGATATTGAAGTCGACCCAAATTTACCTGCAGATCCAAACTTACTGGGTATCAATGAGTCCTTTGGCCCAATAGAGCAATGTCTAGTTTCTCATTTGTTGAAATCGAACTGCCCCGTTACAGGCCAACCCGATTGGGCCAGCGTTCAAATTCGGTATCAAGGTCGACCCATTCTGGAAGAAGGTTTATTACGCTACCTCATTGGCTTTAGACAATTGGGTGAATTTCATGAGCACTGTGTTGAAACGATCTTCACCGATATCAAACGACAATGCAAACCAGAAAAATTGTCTGTGTATGCGCGCTATACTCGACGCGGTGGTTTAGATATCAATCCATTTAGAACAGATTACAACTCGCCTTGGCCCGACAACATTCGCCATGCTCGGCAATAAATAAAAAACCCCTCTAGAAATTTTCTGAGGGGTTTTTCTTATCAGTCATCAATCACTTAAATGACTTCTTGGTTTTCGCTTAAAACGGAATATCGTCATCCATCGCGCCTAATGAGGCAGCATTAGAAGCCGCTGGAGCTGGCTGCTCAGTAGACTTAGAACGACTATAGCTCTCGCCACTATCGCCACCACCAACTGGCTTGCCACCAAGCATTTGCATCGTTTCGGCAACGATTTCTGTGGAATATTTTTCTTGACCACTCGCATCGGTCCATTTACGTGTACGTAAACGACCCTCTACATAAACCTGAGAACCTTTTTTAAGGTACTGACCCGCAATCTCTGCAAGCTTGCCAAAGAAGGCAACACGATGCCATTCTGTGGTTTCTTTCATTTCGCCTGTTTGCTTATCTTTGTAGCGGTCTGAGGTTGCTACTGAAATATTGGTAACTGCGTCGCCGCTTGGCATATAACGCGTTTCTGGATCGCGCCCAACGTTACCTACGATGATGACCTTATTTACCGAAGCCATGTTGTCTCCCGAAGAAAATACTACTGTTATTGCTACTAAAAAATTGCTTTAATTAAAACGATAAAGCTACGGCTGTGTCTTGGTAACGAATTACTTTGAACTTGTTGCTTTCGCTGGCATTTCGCCCATCGACCATGCAATTATAAGCCAGCACACTAAGAGCGCGAGGCCCATCGTAAAGACCGATAAATCACCATGGCTATCCATGAGATAACCCCCTACAGCCGCTCCAGAAAATAATCCAATCGACTGAGTAGTGTTATACACACCCAGCGCCGTGCCCTTAGATTCTTTTGCAAATCGTGACACTAAAGAAGGTTGTAAAGCCTCTAATAAATTAAATCCTACGAAGTAAATTAAAAGCGCAACAGCGATCGACATTACAGAAGATGTTTTGGTAAACAAAAATTCTGCGACTAATAACAATCCGATTGCCAATAACAGGATGGTGCGCAATTTTTGTTTCTTCTCGCCAAAAATTAAAATGGGTGCCATTAGAAAAAATGACAACAACACTACTGGCAAATAAATTTCCCAATGCGATGCCAGGGGTAGACCTGCTTGAACTAACAAACGTGGTACCACTAAAAACATCGCAACCTGTGTTGCGTGAAGAACAAATACACCTAAATTGAGACGCATTAACTCAGGGCGTAAAAAAACTTCTTTTAACGAAGCTTGTTGAGTATTTGACGCTGGTTTATTGCTTGGTAATACAAAGTGTGTCACTAGCATCGCGGCAACGCCCAAGATTGCGAGGACAATAAAAATTCCACTCAAACTAATCAAGCGATAGATTGGCGCAGCAATCACCAGAGATAAAGCAAATGACAGAGCAATACTGCCGCCCACCAAGGCCATCGCTCGAGTCCGAACCTGTTCGCGCGTAAGATCTGCAACCCATGCAGAAATTGCAGCCGATACCGCACCTGCACCCATAATTCCACGGCCAATCGCAATCCAGAGCAAATTATCCTGAGCGGCACAAATTAGGGCGCCAGCGACAAACAAAGAAAGACCCCAAAGCACTACAGGCTTGCGCCCAATACGGTCAGAAAGACGCCCCAAGGGGATGTAAAAGCAGGCCTGAACAATATTAAAAATGCCGAGGGCCAAGCCCACCCATAGGGCATGCTCCCCACCTGGTAAGCCGCGTGCATGAATACTAAAAACCGGCAAGAGCAGGAAAAGGCCCAACATTCGCAAGCCAAATATGCCTGCTAAAGCCAGAGTGGAGCGAAGTTCAGAAGGATTCATGGGAAAGAGCTATATTAACAAGTTACGCTAAAAAATCATGAATAACGAAATCAAGATCCGCGGTGCCCGCACCCATAACCTCAAAAACATCAATCTGGACATTCCTAGAGAGAAGCTAGTCGTCTTAACCGGCTTATCTGGCTCTGGAAAAAGCTCGCTTGCTTTTGATACGCTCTATGCAGAAGGTCAACGACGTTACGTAGAGTCACTATCGGCATACGCCCGTCAATTTTTGCAGTTAATGGAAAAACCTGACGTCGATACGATCGAGGGCCTATCTCCTGCCATCTCCATTGAGCAAAAAGCGACCAGCCACAACCCACGGTCTACCGTTGGCACCGTCACAGAAATTCATGATTACCTACGCCTTCTGTTTGCGCGTGCAGGAACACCACATTGCCCCGAGCATGATCTTCCATTAGAGGCGCAAAGCGTTTCGCAAATGGTAGATACGGTATTGGCAATGCCCGAGGACACCAAGCTCATGATCCTTGCTCCTGTCGTCAGCGAGCGCAAAGGTGAGTTTGTTGATTTCTTCCAGGACCTCCAAGCCCAAGGCTTTGTCCGCTTTCGAGTACGCTCTGGCGGCGGCACTGCAAATGCAGCTAAAGCAGAAATCTTTGAAGTAGATCAACTACCAGCACTCAAAAAGAACGACAAGCACTCAATTGAGGTTGTAGTCGATCGCATCAAAGTTCGACCTGATATACAACAACGTCTTGCTGAATCCTTTGAGACTGCCCTGCGCTTAGCTGATGGTAAAGCCATGATTGTCGACATGGATACCGGCAAAGAGATGATTTTCTCCAGCAAGTTTGCTTGCCCAGTTTGTTCGTATTCCCTACAAGAGTTAGAACCGCGTCTTTTTTCTTTCAATAATCCAATGGGTGCTTGCCCTTCATGCGATGGTCTTGGTCACCAATCTTTCTTTGATCCAAAACGTATCGTTGCGCACCCGGATTTATCCCTTGCATCGGGCGCCATTAAAGGCTGGGATCGACGCAATCAGTTTTATTTCAAACTATTACAAACCCTCGCTAAACATGGTGGCTTTGATGTTGAAAAACCATTTGAATCTCTATCTAAGAAACAACAAGATTTGATCTTGTTGGGATCTGGTGATGTCACCATACCATTTGAGTACATTAATGAGCGTGGCAAAAATACCATTCGTGAGCATGCATTCGAGGGTATAGTTGCCAACTTTGAGCGTCGCTATCGAGAAACTGATTCCGTCACTGTTCGTGAAGAGCTTGCTCGTTATCAGAATATTCAAACCTGCCCTGAATGCAGTGGCAGTCGTTTGCGCAAAGAAGCGCGCTTCGTTAGAGTGGGTGAGAAAAAACAGTCACGCGCTATTTATGAAATCAGCGCGCTCCCATTAAAAGAAGCAAAAGAATATTTTGAGGCTCTTGAACTGAAGGGCGCCAAAAAAGAAATTGCTGACAAGATTGTTAAAGAAATCAGCGCACGCCTACGCTTCTTAAATGATGTAGGTCTTGACTATCTGTCGCTTGAGCGCAGCGCAGACACACTCTCAGGCGGGGAAGCACAGCGTATTCGCCTTGCAAGCCAGATTGGCTCGGGGTTAACTGGCGTAATGTATGTGTTAGATGAACCATCCATTGGATTACATCAACGCGATAACGATCGCCTCATTGGCACCCTCAAGCATTTGCGTGACCTAGGCAATAGTGTTCTAGTGGTCGAACATGATGAAGACATGATTCGCGCATCAGATTGGGTAATCGATATTGGCCCAGGTGCCGGCGTTCATGGCGGCGAGATTGTTGCAGAAGGTACACCCGAGGAAGTTGAAGCCGATACCAATTCTCTGACAGGCGCCTATCTTGCTGGGCGTGAAGCAATTCAAGTCCCAGAAAAGCGCATTCCTGTTAACGATCGTTTCCTGGAAATCATAGGCGCACGTGGTAATAATTTGCAATCCGTGCACGCCAAGATTCCAGTCGGACTACTAACTTGTGTCACTGGAGTCTCAGGCTCAGGCAAATCCACCTTGATCAATGACACCCTTCATCATGCGGTGGCACAACACTTGTATGGTTCAAGTGCCGAGCCCGCTGCACACGATGCCATCAAAGGCCTAGAACATTTTGACAAAGTCATTAGCGTAGATCAATCACCGATTGGTCGTACACCGCGCTCAAATCCAGCCACCTACACCGGCCTTTTCACACCTATTCGCGAGCTCTTCGCAGGGGTACCTGCCGCGCGTGAACGCGGTTACGAAGCTGGCCGCTTCTCCTTTAATGTCAAAGGTGGTCGATGTGATGCTTGTGAAGGTGATGGCGTTCTCAAAGTAGAAATGCATTTCTTGCCAGACGTATATGTGCCTTGTGATGTCTGCCAT
The DNA here is from genome assembly GCF_040409795.1 of Polynucleobacter sp. MWH-UH19D. Taxonomy (NCBI): domain Bacteria; kingdom Pseudomonadati; phylum Pseudomonadota; class Betaproteobacteria; order Burkholderiales; family Burkholderiaceae; genus Polynucleobacter; species Polynucleobacter sp. MWH-UH19D. The sequence goes on from NZ_CP099571.1 coordinate 1,804,245, forward strand.
GGCAAGCGCTATAAGCGTGAAACACTAGATATACGTTACAAAGGAAAAAATATTCATGAAGTGCTCTCAATGACAATTGAGCAGGCGCATGAATTCTTTGAGGCTGTTCCCGTTGTTAAACGAAAGCTAAAAACACTTTTAGATGTCGGCTTAGGTTATGTTCAACTCGGGCAGAGTGCCACAACTTTGTCGGGTGGCGAAGCACAACGCGTAAAACTCTCATTAGAGCTTTCTAAGCGAGACACTGGCAGAACTCTTTACATCTTAGATGAGCCAACCACTGGTTTACATTTTCATGATATTCAGTTGCTTTTAACTGTTATCCAAACACTCAAGAAACAAGGCAATACGATTGTCATCATCGAACATAATCTTGATGTCATTAAGACCGCTGATTGGATTATTGATTTGGGACCCAAAGGTGGCGCAGGTGGCGGACAAATTATTGCAACTGGTACCCCTGAAGAAGTGGCCAAAAATGATGCGAGTTTTACTGGATATTATTTGGCGCCGCTCTTAAATCGTAAAACCAATATAAGCACTGCCAAAAAGAAAAAGTAGGTGGCGATATTTGCCATCTACTAAAAATAAATGCTCAAAGTAATTTAGCTTCGGCTAGATCAATTGCCTCTGAATTTCCAGAGATCACTAAGATATCGTTTGCTAGAAGCACTAAATCGGCAGCAAGCGTCAGTTTGCTGTAGTCAGCATTATGTCCTTTGCGACGAACAGCTTGAATACTAACCCCATCATCTTCTAGATTAAGCTCTGATAAAGTTTTGCCAACAGCTTGTGAATTTGGTAACAAGGTAATCGAGTGTAAGCGCCAAGATTCATTTGAACCAAAATCGTCATCACCCGAACCCCGGAAGTAGCCCCTCAACAAACTGTAGCGCTCCTCACGCGCAGTCGTAATCCGTCGCACTACTTTACGCATGGGCACACCCATAATGAGCAAGACATGCGATGCAATCATCAAGCTACCTTCAATTAATTCGGGCACCACCTCAGTCGCACCTGCTGCTTGTAGCTTAGCTATATCAGCATCATCTTTTGTGCGAACCAGCACCGTCATACCAGGGCGTAAATGCTCAACCTGACGCAATACTCTTAAGCTAGCAGTGGTGTCGGCATAAGTAATAACAACCGTTTTTGCTCTTGAAAGACCAGCCGCTGTTAGATAATTTTCACGGCTAGCATCGCCATACACAACGTTGTCGCCAGCTGCAGCAGCCTCTTTCACACGATCAGGATCCAAGTCCAAAGCAATATAAGGAATTTTTTCTTGGTCAAGCATACGAGCCAAACTTTGACCAGATCGACCAAAACCACAAATAATGACGTGATTTTCATTGCGCACACTTTTCGCAGCAACCCGTGTTAATGCCAGTGACTGCAAGAGCCACTCGTTACTTGAGAAGCGCATTGCAATACGGTCGCTGTATTCAATCAAGAATGGCGCGCAAAACATAGATAGCAACATTGCAGCGAGAATAGCTTGACTCATGATGGGATCAATCAGATCTAATCCGTCGATTTGTGTAAGCAACACAAAACCAAACTCGCCAGCCTGAGCAAGACAAAGTCCAGTTCTTATTGATATGCCGGCGCTCGAACCAAATGCTTTTGAAAGTAAAGCGATGAGGCCAAATTTAAATACTAAAGGTCCAATCAGTAAGGCGATGACTAACACCCATTGCTCACGAATCACATTAAAGTCAAGCAACATGCCAATCGTAATAAAGAAGAGTCCCAACAGAACATCGCGGAATGGTTTGACATCTTCTTCAACCTGATGGCGATACGGCGTTTCTGAAATCAACATGCCCGCCAAGAATGCTCCTAAAGCTAGCGATAAACCAAAGTGCTCAGTCAGGGCTGCCATTCCAAGCACAATCAATAACAGATTGAGCATGAATAATTCTTGTGAGCGCAACTTCGCAACCAATCTAAACCAATGGCTCATTAACGATTGGCCAATAAAGAAAATCAGCGTTAAGGCAACAGTGATTTTGATGGAAGCAGTGGTCAGTGCCACAAAAAGATCTTTTGGATTTTTCCCTAAAGATGGCAACAAGATCAATAGAAAAACCACAGCCAAATCTTGAAATAGCAAAATCCCGACAACATTACGACCATGTTCTGTCTCTAGCTCTGCACGATCAGAAATCAATTTGGTCACAATGGCTGTAGATGACATTGCTAGAGCACCGCCCAATGCAATTGCCGCTTGCCATGAAATCGGATAAATCCAATTCATCAATAAGCTAGCGGGTACTGCCAACACCATCGTCAAAATGACCTGGCTGCCGCCCAAGCCAAATACGATATTTCGCATTGACCTGAGCTTGTGCAGATTAAATTCCAGCCCAATTGAGAACATCAAAAAGACCACCCCAAATTCGGCTAAATACTTCACCGTAGCGCTATCGCTTGCCAAGCCTAGGGCATTTGGGCCAATCAGCACCCCAATGGCTAAGTACCCCAAAATAGGGGGTAAGCCAAAATAGCGGAAAATAACTACTCCAGCCACACCAGAGGCTAAGAGAATGAGAGTTAACTGAAGGACTGACGGCATATACTTACTCGATGATAGCTAAGACTCGTGAACGTACCCTAAAGCTTGCCCGCGATACCCTCACTATCGAGGCTGCTGCACTGCAAACAATGCGTGATCGCCTAGAGGGCGTCAACGCAGATACCCTAATCCACGCGGTGGAATTGCTCCATAACTGTAAGGGCAGAATTGTGGTCTCCGGAATCGGAAAGTCGGGACATATTGCCCGCAAAATTGCTGCCACATTTGCCTCAACTGGTTCACCTGCCTTTTTCGTTCACCCTGCTGAAGCCAGCCATGGTGACTTAGGCATGGTTACTCGTGAAGATGTATTTGTAGCACTCTCTAATTCTGGTGAAACCGATGAGTTACTCACGATTGTTCCAATCGTCAAACGCACTGGCGCAAAATTAATTGCGCTGACTGGCGCGCCGAATTCTTCTCTGGCAAAACTAGCGGATGCACATATCGATACCAGCGTAGAGAAAGAAGCATGTCCGCTCAATCTTGCGCCAACCACAAGCACCACTGCAGCTTTAGCAATGGGAGATGCCCTAGCAGTGGCTTTGCTTGATGCGCGCGGCTTTCAAGCAGAAGACTTTCAACGTTCACATCCTGGTGGCCGCTTAGGCCGCAAGCAATTGATGCACGTCAGCGAAGTCATGAGAAGCTTAGATGACACGCCAAAAATTTCAATTCAGGCATCCCTGCAAGACGCGCTACTGGAGATGACTGCAAAACGCATGGGTATGGTGGTTATTCTTGATGAGAGCAATAAGGTGTTTGGGATTTTGACTGATGGCGATTTACGACGCTTACTTGAGAAAAATACCGACCTGAGTAACATCACTCTTAAAAACGCTACGACCTCTAGCCCAAGAACGATTCCATCTGAGTTGTTAGCGGAAGAAGCAATTGAGATGATGGAAAAACATCGCATCAATCATTTAGTGGTTACAGATAAAGCGGGTCTTTTACTTGGTGCACTGAACTTACATGATCTTTTTGCTGCAAAAGTTATTTAACCTAGCCACTTGATTGATTTTCATGCCAAGCGCTTTCAATACCCACAATACAAATCCTCTGTCGAACTACCCACAAGCATGGGAACGCGCTAGCAAAATTAAGTTATTGGTTTTGGATGTAGATGGGGTACTCACAAACGGTCAGGTTTGGATTGGTGCGGATGGAAAAGAATCCTTAAAAGCATTCGATATTCAAGACGGTCTAGGCATTAAGTTACTAGAGCGATGCGGCATTGCTACTGCGATTATTACTGGCAGAAACTCCAAGATGGTACTAGCTCGATGCGACGAGCTTGGCATCAAATATGTGCATATGGGTGTTGAAAATAAGGCGCTTGCTCTTGAAGAAGTACTCAAGACACTCGGGCTAAATACATCCGATTGCGCCGTCATGGGTGACGATTGGCCAGACTTAGCGATGATGCGACAGGCAGGCCTGCGCATTGCGCCAGCTCAAGCTCATGAAGCAGTTAAGGAGTTTGCACATTTTGTGACTTCACGAACTGGTGGTAACAGTGCCGTAAGAGAAACATGCGATCTGATTCTCAAATCCCAGAATCGATACGAAGAACTTCTCAATAAAGCTCGTAATTAAAACTAGTTATTTCTTAATGCAATTAAATTCTCGACAAATCAAATTGAGCATCGGTCGCACACTATTGCGTCTAATGCCCTTGATATTGATGGGAACACTAACCTTAATTACTTTTTGGTTAGTTCGCAAAAATACTCCGCCTGAGCACTCTAAGTTAGAGCGCGTCCGCCTGCATGAGCCTGACTACATTATTCAAAATGGCACTCTTTCAGCATTGAACGAACAAGGCAGTACAAAGTACCGCATTTTGGGCGATAAGGTCACCCACTACGATGACGATGCTTCGATTGATATTCTCTTACCCCGTATGAGGCTCTTTCAACCAAATAAAGCGCCCGTTACTGTCAAATCAAATACTGGGCATTTGGATGGCGACCTGACGATCTTGGAATTATTTGATAACGCATCGATCTATCGACCACCTCAGGCAGCGACCGCAACCGAACCAGCTACTCTACGAATGCTAGCGTCTTCGAGCTACTTTAAAGTTCGCATTAACGATGACATCGTTCAAACAGATAAACCGATTACGCTTGAACAAGGCATGTCAGTGATGCACTCTACCGATGGCGGCATATTTGACAATATTCAGCAAAGCATGACTTTGTCAGGGCAGGTAAAAGGTCGAATTGAGCGCGTGCCACGCAATGGGCAATAAAATAACCCCATGATTCGACTCTCAATCATTTGTTCTGCTCTTTGTCTCTCTTTCTGCGTTGGGTCCACCCATGCAGAAAAGGCTGACCAAAATAAGCCTGTCATTCTTGAAGCAGAGAGCGTTTCGGTAAATGATGTACAACAGATTTATGACCTCAAAGGTCAAATCTTATTAATCAAAGGTAGCATCGTTGTTACAGGAGACGATGGTCACATCCAAGTAGATCCTGAGGGCTATGAATTTGTTGATGTCAAAGGAACTCCTGAGACAGCAGCAAGCTTCAGACAAAGAAGAGAGGGTGCAGCCGATGAGTTTATGCAAGGGCATGGCACTCAAGTCTCCTACAATGCAAAAACAGAATTACTCACTATCACAGGCGATGCCCGATTAAAACGTTTACTCAATATGCAGATGCTTGATCAACTGCAAGGCTGGAAAATTGAATACGATGACATTACTGAACGCTATCGAGTAACCCCGCCATCTAACGCAAAACCAGATGACCTCCCCTTGGCAAGAGCAGTGCTATCACCAAGACGTAAAGCAACATTAGAAAAATGACAACAGACCAAGCCCAAGATCACTCAACCGCAACACTTAGTGCCCATAAACTACAAAAACGTTATGGCTCTAGAACGGTTGTGCGAGACGTTTCTGTAGAAGTGAAATGCGGCGAAGTGGTTGGACTGCTAGGCCCAAATGGTGCTGGCAAAACTACCTCCTTCTATATGATTGTTGGCTTAGTTCCGCTTGACGGCGGTCAAATCGTGTTGGATGGCAAAGACATTACGCATTTACCCATTCATGAGCGCGCCCGCATGGGTCTGTCCTATTTGCCTCAAGAGGCCTCTGTTTTTAGGAAACTCAATGTGGCCGAAAACATTCAAGCTGTTCTTGAGCTGCAGGTTCAGGGCGGCAAGCCATTGAGCAAAGCGGAGATCGCAAATCGATTAGACGAACTCCTAGGGGAACTTCAAATCGGTCACCTGCGCAATAATCCAGCCTTATCCCTTTCTGGCGGTGAACGCCGGCGCGTGGAAATTGCCCGCGCTTTAGCTTCACAACCTAAATTCATTTTGCTGGATGAGCCATTTGCCGGGGTTGACCCCATTGCCGTTGGGGAAATTCAGCGCATCGTTCGCTTTTTAAGAGACCGGCAGATAGGTGTCCTAATTACCGACCACAATGTTCGGGAGACTCTGGGTATTTGTGATCATGCCTACATCATTAGCGAAGGCAGTGTTTTGGCGGAAGGCCAGCCAGATCAAATCATCGAAAATGACGCGGTTCGTCGAGTGTATCTAGGCGAAAACTTCAGGATGTAATTCCCCAAGCTTGTGCAAAGCATAGGGCTTCTATCCGTATAAGTAATAAAAAATTGATTCCCCTCTTGGATTTCGGCAAATTCGCTGATACGCTGGAGGTTCATGCATTACTTCTCAAAAAAAAACAGCTCAAATTTCACAGGGGCATGCTGCGCACCCCAGGTATAGCCATGCGCAGGCTTTGATATAAGGAGTTGCTAATGAATTTAAAAATTAATAGCCGTCATGTTGAAGTTACGCCCGCCATGCGCACGCACCTTGAGGCTGGCTTAGCGAAAATTCGAAAGCACTTTGATCATGTCATTGACGCCTCAGCATTCTTGGTGGTTGATAACGCCAAGGAAAAGGATTTGCGCCAAAGCGCTGAGATCACTATCCACCTCAAGGGTAAAGAATTATTTGCAGAAGCTCATAACGCCGATCTTTATCACGCCATGGACGCCGTTGTTGACAAACTGGAACGCCAAGTAGTGAAACACAAGGAAAAGATCCAGGACCATCATCACGAGAAGCGTTTTGAGTGATAACCCGTGTCAGGACACCTATAATCAATTCCAATGAATGCCCTGACGAATCTTTTCACCCCTGACTGCATTGCATTAGATAACCCTGCTAAAGATAGGGCTGATGCTTTTGCAGCCGCTGGGGATCTGTTTGCTAAGCAAATTGGTATCGATGCAAACTCAGTGATTGAGTTTTTAAATGCTCGGGAAGAATTAGGCTCAACCGCCCTTGGCGCTGGAGTTGCAATTCCACACGGTCGAGTAAAGGGATTAAAACAGCCAGCGGCTGCCTTGATTCGCCTCAAAGATCCAATTGAATTTGCCGCACCCGATGGTGAGCCGGTTAAAACCCTCATATTTCTTCTGGTGCCCGAGAAAGCAACACAGCAACACCTCGAGATCTTGTCATCAATTGCTCAACTATTATCCGATGCAGATATTCGCGAAACGTTAAGCACCTCTACCGATAGAACAAAAGTTTGTGAGCTCTTGCAGAATTGGGGCAATACAAAATGACACAGCCTTTACTCCTAGATGGGGTAACTGCTCAGCAGATTTTTGATGACAACGTCTCTGACCTCAAACTCTCTTGGATTGGCGGGCTTGAAGGTGCTGACCGAACCTTTCCACCCGAAGCCGTCAAGGCAGCTGCCGCCAGCTCTGACCTAGTAGGTCACTTAAACCTCATTCACCCTAGTCGTATCCAAATTTTCGGTGAACAAGAAGTTGATTACCACGCAGCCTTAGATCCCAAACAGAAACAAGAACAAATTGCCAGCCTGATTTCAAAAACGCCACCTTGCGTCATTGTGGCCGATGGTAAATCCGTTGACCCAGATTTGCAATTATTCTGCCAGCGCTCCTCAACACCATTATTTACAACTCAAGTTTCAGCAGCAGAGGTGATTGACCATCTGCGCACTTATCTCACCAAAATTGGCGCCCCGCAAATTACTATGCACGGGGTCTTCATGGATATTTTGGGATTGGGCGTCTTGCTTACTGGCGAATCCGGATTAGGCAAAAGCGAGTTAGGTCTCGAACTGATTTCGCGTGGCCATGGTCTAGTTGCTGATGACGCCGTTGATTTTGCACGTCTTGGCCCTGATTACATCGAGGGTCGCTGCCCAGTTATTCTGAGAAATCTACTTGAGGTACGCGGTCTTGGCTTGCTCGACATTCGCACCATTTTTGGTGAGACAGCAGTGCGCCGCAAATTAAAGTTACGCCTGATCGTACAGTTGGTTCGTAGAACCGATGGTGAATTTGAGCGACTTCCACTGGAAGCTCAACACATTGACGTTTTGGGTGTGCCAATTCGAACCGTCAAAATTCAAGTGGCAGCAGGTCGAAATCTAGCCGTTCTAGTTGAAGCAGCGGTTCGCAATACGATCTTGCAATTACGCGGAATAGACACTCTCAAAGAGTTTATTGAGCGTCAACGTATTCAAATGAATTCAGAAACAGATTTAACGAAATCTCAAGGGCGACTACTTTAAGTCATGCAAATTAATCTGATTACCGGAATTTCAGGCTCAGGTAAATCAGTTGCCCTGAGGGCATTTGAAGATGCTGGTTATGATTGTGTGGATAACCTCCCCGTTTCTTTATTAGAAAATTTAATTGATACCCTCGCCGGTGAAAATAGCGAACGAGTAGCCGTAGCAATTGATGCGCGTCGTGGCCAATCAATAGCAGAGCTCCCCTCAATTCTAGAGTCGCTCAAGCGCAAGCATCAGGTCCGGGTGGTTTTCCTAAACGCCGATACCAATACCTTAGTGCAACGATTCTCAGAAACACGACGTCGTCACCCCTTATCGAGCGATGCTAAACAATCCCAATCAGCCACATTGATTGAGGCAATTGATAAAGAGCGGAATTTACTTGAGCCTTTGCGTGCCCAAGCTCATAGCATCGATACTAGCAACTTACCTGCTCACGCTTTGCGTTCATGGATCCAAGATCTTTTAAAAGACAAACCCGTTGGTCTCACTGTCATTTTTGAATCCTTTGGCTTTAAAAAAGGAATACCTAGTGAAGCAGATTTGGTTTTTGATGTTCGCTGTCTTCCTAACCCACACTATGACAAGCTACTGAGACCTCTTACAGGCAATGATCAGCCCGTGAAAGAATTTTTAGAAAAAATTCCTGAAGTTGTAAGCATGGAAAGTGATATCACCCAATTTGTTGAGAAATGGTTGCCACATTACATTGCGGACGGAAGAAGCTACCTAACAATCGCCATAGGTTGCACAGGCGGACAGCATCGCTCGGTATATTTAGTTAATCGAATCAGCAAACATTTCCGCGCAAGAAAAGATCTGATAGATCTGCAACTTAATTTTTTAGATCGCCATCGCGAACTAGACTCAATTCCTGCAACAAAACCTTAATTGGTTGCGGCAGGCCGTAGCGACCCAACTGCTTTAGGGGCACCCATTGCAAGTTTTGATCTTTGGGCTCTAAACTCTTGGTAGCAGTAACTTCCCAAATTTGCATCCATAAACGCCGATGCGTAAATACATGCTTAATTTGGGGGCCCTGTATTACCTCTTTGCATACTTTTAGCCATGAATTCTTGAGCTCATGAGGTAAAACTGCCTCAAATATGCTTTTGAATGCTGGCAATGTTCTTTTATCGGATTTTGTTACCCAAGCTGATTCTGGCAGCGACCATAAGCCACCCCAAATAGCTTTACTTGGGCGCTTTTGCAAGAGGACAGAGTTACCAGATCGAATGAGCAGCATGTCGCAATCAAATTCAGGCGACTTCGCTTTAACGATCTTTTGCGGAAAAGAAAGCACTTGATTGCTAAGATTGGCTTGGCACTCCTTTTCAAAAGGACATCTTTTTTCATCGCCCAAACATACGGGCTTACGAGAAGTACACCAAGTGGCACCAAAGTCCATTAATGCCTGCGTATACACCGGCATATCTGAGTTTTCTTTTGGTAACAACTTGCCCGCTAGGCCCCAAAGACCATCATTCACATGCCTGTTTTGTAATGATCCTTCGATTGCAAATAAACGAGCCAAGATTCGTTTGACATTGGCATCCAAAATTGGAGCTCTGACATGAAAAGCAAATGCCGCAATAGCTCCAGCCGTTGATCGACCAATTCCTTTTAATTTTTCAAGCAAGTCTGGATCACTTGGAAAGCATCCGCCGAACTCGCTCACAACTTGCTGTGCACATGCATGTAAATTTCGAGCACGAGAGTAATAACCTAAACCAGCCCACTCTGCTAAAACTTCATCAATATGCGCATCAGCTAATTTTTTTACCGTTGGGAAGCGTTTCATAAAACGAGGGTAACGCTCCAATACAGTAGCAACTTGCGTTTGTTGCAACATGATTTCTGAAACCCAAACCGCATAAGGATCTCGCTTGCCCTGCCAAGGCAATCCAGACCGACCATGACGAGAGTGCCAAGCAATTAACTTCTGGGAAAAAAGATCACTTAGCGTTTTTGGCATGTTGGGCAGAAATAAGTAGATCGTTGCCCTTGAACGATTTGCTTAATCGGTGTTTTACATACTTTGCATGGCTGATCTTTACGATCGTAGACTTTAGTTTGCACCATGAAGTGACCAGGGTCACCATCGCTATTCACAAAATCTTTAAGACTACTGCCGCCGGCATCAATCGCTTTTTTCAAAATAAATCGCACTGCCTCGGCTAAACGAACGCACTGGGGTCGCGTTAATTTGCCCGCTGGTTTTGCTGGATGAATACCAGCCTGAAACAAACTCTCAGAGCAGTAAATATTCCCTACCCCAACTACCGCTTGTCCTGCTAATAAAAATTGCTTTACGGCAACACTACGATTACGCGAATGTTGATACAACAGTTCTGCGCCCAACTCACCCTCAAACTCTTGTGAAAAAGGCTCAACCCCTAATTTTTGCAACAAGGGGTTTTGCTCTAGAGGCCCTTTTGATTTGGGGTGCCACAAAACCGCCCCAAACTTTCTTGGATCATGCAATCGCAAACTCAACTTACCAAACTCCAAAATAACACGATCATGTAATTTAATAGGCTCAGTCAGAGGTAAGACCCTAAGAGTTCCAGTCATGCCCAAATGAATCAATAAATAACCAGTTGCAAATTCCAGCAACAAGTACTTTCCGCGTCGCTGAATACCTTCGACCTTTTGATCAAGCAACAGTTTTGAGAGGTTTTTAGGAACGGGCCAACGCAGGCGCCCATCCAATATCCGGACGGCACTGATACTGCGCCCCTGTACATGAGGGGCAATCCCTAATCTAGTAACTTCTACTTCAGGTAGTTCTGGCATAAATGGATTGTAGATTCGCAGATTAGAATGTGCTTATGAGCAAATTGTCACTCAAGACCCTTTTCCTAGATTTGCGCCTAGCCATCATGATTGCTTGGGCTTGCCCATTCGGCTTGGCTATGGCTCAAACGGATGAAGCCTCGAGTGGGCAAGTAGTCTTTGAAGTCTTAGCCTCTGAGATTGCTCTGCAACGCGGAGAGGCCGGTCTAGCCTATAACACCTATATGGAAATGGCGCGGCAATACAAAGATCCGCGCCTTGCTCAGCGAGCGATGGAAATTGGCATAGCGGGTGGCTCTCCCGAGCTCGCTTTGCAAGCTGCAAAAACCTGGGATAGCTTAGCGCCAAAATCTGAGACCAAACCAAAAGAGGTGCTGGTCACACTCCTCATACTCAATAATCGCTGGCAAGAAGCCACCAAACCTGCGATTGCCTTGCTTCGCCAACAATCACCAGCGCAACAAGAAGCCACTTTGGTGCAATTACAAACCTTACTGAGCAAAGCCAAAAACGAATCAGAAGCTCTCCGCGCTTTTTACGAAATTGCATCCAACGCAAAACTAGGTTCAAAAAATTTAGGCTTACTCTATACCTACGCTATGTCAGCAGAGAAAGCGGGTCGAGTAGACATCATGGAGAAGACTTTGCGAGAAATTTTGCGCAAGAATCCCAATGATGTAAACGCTCTCAACGCGCTTGGCTACTCACTTGCAGATCGCAACGCCAAATTACCAGAAGCATTTGTGTTAATTAGTAAAGCACATCAGCTTTCTCCTCAAGACGCTTTTATCTTGGATAGCTTAGGCTGGGTGAATTTTCGCCTTGGCAAAAATGCGCTGGCTTTAGAGCAGTTACAGCAGGCATTTCGGATGAAGCCTGAAGCAGATATCGCAGCCCATACTGGTGAAGTTTTGTGGTCAATGGGACGCCAAGCTGAAGCAGAAGCGATGTGGCAGGAAGGCCAGAAATTAGATGCCAATAATGCCACCCTTCAAGAAACCTTAAAACGTTTAAAACCTGACTGGTTACAACCAACCCAGGCTCAAAAAGGCTCATGGGATGGTCGTTTTGCCGTCAAAGTTACTGGCCTTACTGATGCCCAAATCCAAGGCGGCTCTGGTGGCTTTACGCTAATCCAAGAAAATCTCAAGGACACACTCGAGATTCGCAATCCCATGGGTGGTGCCATTGCAAAAATTACGATCACCCCTGGTGAGGCAACCCTCGAACGTGATGGTCAAATCACAAGCGCAATTGATGCAGATACTCTGGTGCAGAACACATTAGGGCTTCCATTACCAGCAAGGGGTTTATCCAATTGGCTAAGAGGGGAAACGCGGCCAGGTAGTGAAGCAAGCATTGAAAGAAACAATAAAGGGCAAGTTAGTGAAATTCGTCAAGATGGCTGGAATTTACGTTACAACTGGAGCAATCAAAACCGCCTCGATAAGTTAACGATGACCCGACGCTCAAACATCGGATCGATTGATATCCGCCTTGTTTTTGATCAAGCAGATGAGTGAACTTATTCGCGACAAGCTAGTACTGCAATCACCAGCCAAGCTCAATCTGTTTCTACACATTGTTGGTCGCAGATCCGATGGATATCATTTGCTGCAATCTGCCTTTCAACTCATAGACTGGTGCGACACCATTACGCTTACACGAATTACCGAAAATGAAATTCGTCACACCAATCCACTTCCAGGTGTTCTTCCAAAAGATGATCTCGTTGTGCGCGCTGCGACACTCTTAAAAGATTTTTGTCAGGTCAAGTCTGGAGTAGAGATTCATCTCAAAAAAGAAATCCCCATGGGTGCTGGCCTAGGCGGAGGATCATCTGATGCTGCCACTACCCTCATCGGTTTAAATGCACTCTGGAATCTTCAACTTGACAGCGACACGCTTTGCAAATTGGGCCTTCAACTTGGCGCTGATGTGCCATTCTTCATTTTTGGTAAAAATGCCTTTGTTGAAGGAATTGGCGAGCAAATGGAAGAAATGCGCCTTGATCAGCGTGATTTTTTGGTAATCTTCCCCAACCAAGGAATACCGACTATTCGCATTTTTCAAGACCCAGAATTGACCCGAGATCACGCTCAGATTACAATGGAGGGCTTTCTTGCATCGCCATGGTCCGAACTTTCAAATGATTGTCAGGCAGTAGCGATGCGGATATGTCCTGAAGTGAAGCAAGCTTTGAATTGGATTAGTCAGGCGATACCGGGGTCCGAACCCCGTATGTCAGGCTCCGGAAGTAGCGTTTTTGCCATCTTAGACCCTAAGATTGAGCGCGAAAAACTGGAAAATCTTGTGCAAAATCTTCCTAAAGGGTGGAAAGGTCGGGTTGTTCGGGGGCTAAACAAAAATCCCGCTTACAATTTGATTTCTTCAGATTGAGCTGTAGGGGAATCGCCAAGCTGGTTAAGGCACTGGATTTTGATTCCAGCATGCGAAGGTTCGAATCCTTCTTCCCCTGCCAAATACTGTAGAAATGACAAAGATAACCTTTTGACCCTACAAAATTCTTAATACTATGTCCTCCACCAGCTCAGATTTATTGACTTTATTTACAGGCAACGCAAATCCGATTTTGGCGCAGGCTGTAGCAAAAGAGCTGAAGCTGCCACTTGGTAAGGCGTTTGTAGGCCGTTTTTCTGACGGCGAAATCCAAGTTGAGATTCAAGAGAACGTGCGCGGCAAAAATGTCGTTGTTATTCAATCTACCTGCGCTCCAACAAACGATAGTTTGATGGAGCTTATGATCATGATCGATGCTCTAAAGCGCGCTTCTGCAAGTCGCATCACCGCAGTGATTCCTTATTTTGGATATGCCCGTCAAGATCGTCGCCCTCGCTCTGCGCGAGTGGCCATCTCAGCACGCATCGTAGCGAATATGCTTCAGTCTGTTGCAGGCATTGAGCGCGTGCTTACTATGGACTTGCACGCTGACCAAATTCAGGGCTTCTTCGACATACCAGTTGACAATATTTACGCCTCTCCTGTTTTGTTAGCAGACTTACAGGCACAAAAAACACATAAGGATTTAATTGTTGTTTCTCCAGATATCGGCGGCGTTGTTCGTGCCCGCGCAATGGCAAAACAACTCGGTACTGACCTGGCCATTATTGATAAACGTCGCCCCAAAGCAAACGTTTCTGAAGTCATGCATTTGATTGGTGAAGTTGAAGGACGTCACTGCGTCATCATGGATGACATCATCGATACTGGCGGCACTCTTTGCAAAGCAGCAGAAGCACTCAAAGAACGCGGCGCTAAAGGCGTAACCGCTTACTGTACCCACGCCGTACTCTCGGGTGGTGCAGTAGCACGTATCGCCGCCTCAGAATTAGATGAACTCGTTGTGACCGACACCATCCCTCTGACAGCGGAGGCCTCAAAGGTCAGCAAAATACGCCAATTGTCTGTAGCCCCCTTGCTCGCCGAGACCCTGTCTCGCATTAGCAAAGGCGACTCAGTCATGTCGATGTTCGCTGAATAAGCCAAAAAACGCTTTTTTACCCATTTTTAGGCTATTTCTGAGTCTTTTTACCATTTACAGGTAAAAAACAGGGTTCCCACGATATAATTTAAGGCTTTTCTGTTTGGTCGCGAACGGAAATTAACCTTAAAAGGGAATTTAATATGAAAGTTGTCGCCTTTGAAAGAAGCGTACAGGGAACGGGTGCGAGCCGCCGTCTGCGCAATTCTGGAAAAACTCCAGGAATCGTTTACGGAAGCAAAGAACCAGCCTTGGTGATCGAGTTAGATCACAACGCTTTATTCCATGCTCTCCGCAAAGAAGCATTTCACTCATCCATTTTGGATTTGGAAATTTCTGGCAAAACACAAAAAGTGTTGCTACGTGATTACCAAATGCATCCATTTAAGCCATTGGTTTTACACATTGACTTCCAGCGTGTATCTGCGACTGAGAAAGTTCATATGCGCGTTCCATTGCACTTCACCAATGCTGAAACTTCAGCAGCTGTGAAACTGCAAGGCGCCGTTGTAAGCCACATCCTCAATGACATCGAAGTTTCTTGCTTACCAGCAGACTTGCCAGAATTCATTGAAGTGGACTTAAGCAAGATTGAAGTAGGTCACTCAGTTCATGCAAAAGACATTACCTTGCCTAAAGGTGTTTCTTTGGTATTGCATGTTGAGCAAGAAAATCCAGTGATCGCTAATGCACGTATCCCAGCTGTTAAAGCCGCTGAAACTGAAGAAGCTGCTCCAGCAGCTGCCGCAGCTCCAGCAGCAGCGCCCGCTGCCGATGCAAAGGACAAAGCTTAATTTTTTAAGCTTTACCAATGTGTTTAAAGCCCGCGCAAGCGGGCTTTATTTTTTTCAGCCTCTTACATTGAAATTTTTTGTAGAAACGCTTTGATATCTTTAAACTCTTGTCATGACTAAATTAATTGTTGGCTTAGGCAACCCCGGCGATGAGCATGAAGCAGATCGGCATAATGCCGGCTTCTGGTTTGTCGATGCCTTCGCAAAGCAATTAAATGCCCGCTTTGAAACTGAGAAGCGCTTTCATGGAAAAGTGGCTAGGGCAAAATGGGAAGGGCAAGATCTTTATCTTCTAAAGCCAAGCACCTATATGAATCTGAGCGGACAAGCGGTTGGGTCTCTCTGTCGTTTTCATAAAATGAATGCCGAAGATATTTTGGTAGTTCAGGATGAGCTTGATCTTAAGCCTGGAGTTGCTCGCTTGAAATTAGGCGGTGGCACTGGTGGCCACAACGGCCTTAAAGATATTCAGGCGCATCTTGGAACACCGCAGTACTGGCGCTTACGTCTTGGTATAGGTCATCCACGAGACTTAGCTGGTGATGGTCGACCAATGGATGTAGCCGACTATGTTTTGCGTAGACCCCAATTAATTGAGCAAAAACTGATTGATGCCAGTATTGAAAATAGTCTAGAAATATTGCCGCTGTTTTTAAGAGGCGATCTACAAACCGCCATGCTAGAGCTTCATTCCAAAGCTTAATTGCTTAAGCCGCTAACTTGCTTTTTTGTTCGCCGTTAACAGTCTAAATTTCACCATTAACTGCTCTTGAGTTTCTTTGTATTCCGGATTAAATGGAATACAGTCTACTGGACAAACCTGGCGACATTGGGGGGCATCGTAATGACCTACACACTCAGTGCACTTGTTAGGATCAATTTCGTAGATCTCTAATCCCATATAGATGGCGTCATTAGGGCACTCTGGCTCGCATACATCACAATTAATGCATTCATCAGTGATCATTAAAGCCATGCTTACTTATACCAATCCTACTTAATCTATTTTTGTTTTGAAGACTCAATCTTCTTTACTAACCACTTCTCCACAGAGGGGAAAACAAATTTACTAACATCGCCCCCCATCGAGGCAATCTCTCGAACAAAGGTGCCAGAGATAAATTGATATTGATCAGATGGAGTCAGGAATAAGGTTTCTACATCTGGCAATAAGTAACGGTTCATCCCTGCCATTTGAAACTCATACTCAAAATCCGACACTGCACGTAAGCCACGAACGATTACTCGCGCATGATGTTCACGAGCGAAATCCTTTAATAAGCCATCGAATCCGACAACCTTTACATTTGGATAGTGTCCGAGAACTTCTTTGGCAATGTCAATGCGTTCTTGAAGCGTAAAGAATGGATGTTTGCTACGACTTGATGCAACACCAACAATAAGCTCATCAAAGATATTCGATGCACGACGTACCAGATCCTCGTGACCACGAGTGAGTGGATCAAATGTTCCTGGGTATACAGCTACAGTCATAACTCTCCTAAGGCTTTATCAGCTACACGCAAGAGTTTAGCCCTTTCCGCTCCGAAATAGACAAGCTTTTACCTGCCCAGCCTCTAAGTATTTTCCACAATGCCACGCTGGTAATAGGGATTCCACCTCATCACGTGATCGATTTGCAGGAAATTCAACATAAATTCCCCCTCCCATAGCGTCATCACATACTCTCGCAGCCTCAAGTAACGCAAGGTTTAATAAGTCTGAATTCTGAAACGGGGGATCAATAAAAATCAAGTTGGCAGATTGATCAGGTTGCCGCTTGAGAAACTCTATGCAATCTCCTTGCAAAATTTCTATTGAGCCTAAGGCAGGGGATGATTGAAGTAGCTGAAGGTTTTTTAATAAATTAGCATGGGCTTTTTTATCTTTTTCCAAAAGAACCACCCCACTTGCTCCACGAGATGCAGCCTCAAATCCAAGAGCCCCGGTACCTGCAAATAAATCTAAACATTTGAGACCAGTTAAATCTTGGCCTAACCAATTAAACACAGTCTCACGAATTCGATCAGTTGTTGGTCGCAATCCAGGCAAGTCGATTACCGTAAGCAAACGACTTCTCCAATTGCCGCCAATGATTCGGATTTTCTTTGGAGGCTCGCTTCGTAAGGATTTAGGTTTATTTATTCTGAGCTCCTAAAACTACAATCTTCATGCGATCCATCGCGAGATATTTTTGAAAAGCTGCAGTCACCTGATCCAAGGTAACTGCTTCGACCTGCTGAGTCCAGATCTCCATTGTATTTAGTGGAAGATCATTCCAGACAATTGAAGAAACGTTATCTAGTAATTTTCGATTGTTATCTATCCGCAATGGATAGCCATTCACTAAATTTGCCTTAGCAGCGAGTAACTCGGAGACTGTTGGGCCATTTGCAATGAAATTGGCAATGGTCTGACTCATAACTTCGAGCGCCAAAGCTCCTTGATCACTTTTAGTTTGCAAACCCGCTTGAAAAATTCCCGCGTCTTTTCCGGGAGAAAAATAACTAAAGACGCTATAGGCAAGACCGCGTTTCTCCCGAACTTCAGACATCAATCGAGATACGAAGCCACCACCACCCAAAATGTAATTGCCCACTAGCAGCGGAAAGTAATCTGGATTATTACGTGTAACAGCAGTCATGCCCATAGCGATATGAGCCTGCTGAGAATCGAATGGAATAAATACCTCGCGTTCAGAAAGCGGCTCCACAGGGGATCGCTGCAACTGTGCAAGCGTGGGAATATTCGGCCCCGCTTGAGGAATCTTCTTGAGCAAATTTTGAACAATCTCTTTTGCTTGCGCCTGATCCACATCCCCAACAATACTGACAATCATGCGATCGCTTCTATAAAAGCGCTTATGAAACTGCGCGAGATCAGCAGGAGTAATTGCAGAAACCGATTTAACGGATGGGCTTTGAGCCAAAGGATAGTTTCCATAAACCATTGACTTGAAGCGACGCTCCAATACATATTCTGGCTTAGTCTCTGCCTCAAGCAAGCTTGTTATGGTGCGCTGTTTTTCACGGGCAACAATATTGGCATCGTAACTTGGCGCGCTTAACATGGCTGCAACAAGTTGCACCGCGCGATCACGCAAATCTTTGCGACTCAAGCTTCGAATACGCAAAGTGGCACGCTCACCACTCACCGAGAACCCAATGTTGGCACCAAGGTCAGCAATTTCATCAGCGATTTGTGCTTCACTTAAGAGGCCTTTATCGCCTCTAGCACCATATGTCATCAAACCCGCAACTAAATCAGCCAATCCGCTTTTGCCTGCAGGATCATAGCGATCACCTGCATCAATGCTGACTTCGATATCCACCATAGGCAAAGATTTAGTTTGAACAAGATACGCTTTTGCGCCATTAAAAGATTCCAATTGCTCAATAGGCAAGGTTGCTTGAGCACTGGCAATCAAACCAAATAAAGAGAACAGAAAAATTGTTATTTGGTGGGGGAGTCTCATGGTTTATCTCCCTTCGAAGCAAATTTTCGAGACTGTGGATCTAATATGGCGATTGTTAGGTGCTCATCGACTAAATATTTTTTAGCTACAGCCTGAACTTGCTCTGGTGTAATGGTCTGCATTCTTTCCAACATCGAATCGATATCTTTCCATGAAAAGCCAGCCATTTCTGTACTACCAATTTCCATTGCTTGACCAAAAATTGAATCTCGCTTGTAGATTTGTTCGGAGAGAATACGAACCTGAATACGTTTTAACTCGGACTCTAAAATCCCATTTTGTTGAATATCCTTCAAAGCCTTTTGAATACTTGCTTTAGCCTGTTCAACCGTCTTACCTTTTGCTAGGGTGGCATTTATGACAAATAGAGCTGGACCCCTAGAGACCATGTCGTACCCCACGCCCACATCATTAGCCACTTTTTCTTGCTTTACTAAACTGCGATTTAAGCGCGCATTGTCATAACCATCTAAAACAGCTGTCAATAACTCGAGCGCATATGGATCTGGCTCATTGAGTTTGCCAGGCTCAAGGCGAGGCACTTTCCAAGCCATAGCCAGTTGCGGACTATCAGCCGGAGCCTTAACCTGAACTTGCTTCACACCTCTCTGTGGTGGCTCAATTTGCGGTTTACGCACAGGAAGCTCTTTAGCAGCAACAACCCCATAATACTTTTCAACACTGGCCAATACTTGCTTTGCATCCACATCGCCAGTAATGACTACAGTCGCATTATTTGGTTTATACCAACTACGATACCAATCGCGCGCATCTGATGCAGTCATATTTTGCAAATCATTCATCCAGCCAACAACTGGATGACGATAAGGAGAACTCATAAAGGCTGTTGCCATTAACGATTCATTTAATAGACTACTCGGGTTATCTTCTGTTCTAAGGCGACGCTCTTCCATCACCACTTGGATTTCCTTTAAGAATTCAGCATCATCAAAATTTAAGTTAGACATGCGATCAGCCTCTAACTTCATGACTTCTTCTAGTTTTGATTTTTCTACTTGCTGAAAATAGGCCGTGTAGTCGCGTGATGTAAAGGCATTTTCTCGGCCACCAACTGCTGCAACCAAACGTGAGAACTCGCCCGCCTTTACCTTATCAGTCCCTTTGAACATCATGTGCTCAAGAACATGGGCAACCCCCGTTTTGCCATTCGTCTCATCCATAGAGCCTGCGCGATACCAAACCATATGTGCTACCGTTGGCGCCCGATGATCCTCTCGAACAATCAGCTTAAGGCCGTTATTTAATAGAAATTCATGGGTATTTGAAGGGGTTCTATCCTCCGCCCATAAATGCTGAGTAGCCAGTAGAAATAGAAGAGAGAATCGGATTAAATTGGAGCGCATCTGCTAAATCACCATATCCCAAGAATTAAATTGATAAGATGCAAGGATTAAATTGTATCGATTATGTTTGGATTACGTAAAACCCTAGGATCTCTATTTAAATCAAGCAAAGCAGATGATGCTTGGTTTGATCATTTAGAAGAATCACTGATTCAAAGTGATGTGGGTTTGCCCACGACTGAACAATTGATGGTTAAGCTACGTAAAGCAGCTGCATCAGAAAATGCTTCAAGCGCGGAAGAGCTCCAGGCTCTGCTGATTCAAGAGGTCGCCAACTTATTACGAAGCTTAGAACCTAACCCAAACCCCCTGCTGATTAATACCTCAAGTCATACCCCTGAAGTATGGTTGGTTGTCGGCGTAAATGGCGCAGGCAAAACCACCACCATCGGCAAACTCTGCAGACTCTTTCAATCTCAAGGTAAGTCAGTTTTACTGGCTGCAGGCGACACCTTTAGAGCGGCGGCACGCAATCAATTGCAAGAATGGGGTGGGCGCAATCAAGTTGATGTTATTACTCAAGAGGGTGGAGACGCCGCTGCAGTCGCTCACGATGCAATTCACTCTGCAATCTCTCGCAAAGCTGACATTCTGATTATTGATACTGCAGGTCGTCTTGCCACCCAGGATCACCTCATGGAAGAACTCAAAAAAGTAAAAAGGGTTATCGGCAAAGCCCTTCCAGGGGCGCCCCATCACACCCTATTAGTCTTAGATGGCAACACCGGGCAAAATGGCCTAAGCCAAGTAAAAGCCTTTCATGCAGCTTTGGGTCTTACTGCAATCATTGTGACAAAGCTCGATGGCACAGCCAAAGGGGGAGTTATATGCGCTCTTGCCCACACCCTAAAGGAGGGTCCCAAACCAGCCATTTTGGCCCTTGGCAAAGGGGAGGGAATTGATGATTTAGCCCCATTCTCAGCAGGGCAATATTCCTCAGAATTATTCAATTAATTCAATAACTTAAGGGCACCAAAAACCATTAGCACTCTCTTGACAAGAGTGCTAAAATGGAACCCTATTAACACCTCATATTTATAAAAAGAAAATGGTTCAAAAGAAATCTGACAAACCGAATTTGCAAAGGCTGCCTGTAGCGCAGGCTGCAGCGGCGTCCGCATTTCCAATGCTGCCATCCCTTGGGGTTGGCACACTCGATTCTTACATTGCGTACGTGAATCGCGTACCCATGCTCAGCGCTGCGGAAGAGTTACAACTTGCGCAAGAGTTTCGTCGCACTGAAAATGTAGAGGCTGCAAAGACCTTAGTGCTTTCACATTTACGCTTGGTGGTTTCTGTTGCTCGCCAATACCTTGGCTATGGCATCCCACACGCTGACCTCATTCAAGAGGGCAACGTTGGCCTCATGAAAGCGGTTAAGCGTTACGATCCCAGCAATGGCGCTCGCTTAGTGTCTTATGCAATTCACTGGATCAAAGCTGAAATTCATGAGTACATTCTCAAGAATTGGCGCTTGGTAAAAACAGCAACTACTAAAGCACAGCGCAAGTTGTTCTTCAATTTGCGCAGCAATAAGCCAACACTGAATTCACTGACAACGGCAGAAGTGGATGCACTTGCAAAAGCATTGGACGTTAAAGGTTCAGACGTCAAAGAAATGGAAATGCGTCTTGCTGGTGGTGATGTTGCACTCGAAGGCGATGATAGTGATGATGAGGCAGCATATGCCCCAATTCAATGGCTGGCTGATAACAGCCAAGAGCCAACTGAGCGTATCGCCAATGCCCAAGCAGAAGCATTGCAGGGGCCAAAACTAGATCAAGCGTTAATGGCTTTGGATGAACGTAGTCGCAATATTGTTCAATCTCGCTGGCTAGCAATGGATGCGGATGGTAATGGTACAAAAACTTTGCATGATCTTGCAGAAGAATATGGAATTTCTGCAGAGCGCGTTCGTCAAATTGAGACTGCTGCGCTTAAAAAAATGCGTACCTTGCTACAAGCCGAAGCTGCTTAATAGCAGCCTCTTGTTACCCTACTTCAACAACTCTTTCAAGTCATGCGCCAAGGTCTCTGGACCTTGCGCATGCTTGATATAAAGACGTAAGCGGCCTTCTGGATCAAAGGCATAACTGCCTGCCGAGTGATCCATCGTGTATGAGCCGGGACTGTTACCGGGTACTTTCTTGTAGTAGATCTTAAAGTCCTTGGTCACCTTTTCTAAGGCCACCTCATCAGCTGGGCGCAAACCTAAAAAGCGAGAATCAAAAGAAGGCACATACTGCTTTAGGATCGCGGCCGTATCTCGATCAGGGTCAACCGTGACAAATAAGACCTGCACTTTATCGGACTTTGGACCTAACAAAGTCATGACTTGCTGCATCTCGGTTAAGGTTGTCGGGCAGACATCAGGGCATTGAGTGTAGCCAAAAAACATGACAACTGCCTTGCCCTTGAAATCAGCCAGGGTTCTGACCTTTCCGTCGGGATCGAGCAAACTAAAGTCTTTCCCAAAAGCGGTACTACCAGTGATATCTACATTTTTAAATTCTGGTTTTGGACTGCATGCCATCAAGATCATTGTCATGAAAGCAATGATGAAACCACGTAATACAAAAATATTCATACTGATAATCTCAAAGGAAATAGTGATCTACTAACAATGCTGCAAAGAGTAAAGATAGATAGGTAATCGAAAAACGAAATGTTTTTTTAGCTAGCGCATCACTATACGAAATAAATAGCGCGATCACATAGCCCAAAAATATCAAGCCTAATAACACAGCAGAGACCAAATACACCATGCCACTCATTCCATAGATGTAGGGTAGTAGAGTTGCCGCAATCAAAATCAAGGTGTAGAGCAAAATATTCAATAAGGTGAAACGCTCGCCGTGAGTCACTGGAAGCATTGGTAAACCTGATTGCACGTAATCATCGCGTCGATATAAAGCAAGCGCCCAAAAATGTGGGGGTGTCCATACAAAAATAATTAATACCAAAAGCCAAGCTTCAGCAGAGAGGCTATTAGTAACTGCCGCCCAACCCAATGCAGGTGGCATAGCGCCTGAAAGCCCTCCAATCACAATGTTTTGTGGCGTTGCAGGTTTTAGCAACCAGGTATAAATCACTGCATAGCCAACAAAGGTTGCGAGCGTTAACCACATCGTTAAGGGATTGCAAAAGTTCCACAAGACAATCATTCCGAGCGAGCCGAGAACGATAGAAAAAAGAACGATGTGAAACGGAGTAACTTCACCAGTAGCTGAAGGACGCCATGAGGTGCGTTTCATTTTGGCATCTACGGCTTGTTCTATTAGGCAATTCATAGCAAATGCCGCGCCTGCCAATAACCAAATGCCAACAATGCCGCCAAAGAGAACGGTGTAAGGCACCATCCCTGGTGTAGCCAAGAACATTCCAATCACAGCACAAAAAACGGCAAGCTGGGTCACCCTGGGCTTAGTTAAAACCCAATACTGGCGCCAACGTGGCATCGCCTGCTGTTCACTAGTATGTATTGTGCTCATAGGCGCTTCCAAGAAGTCCAATAACCAATTCTGACCATGCAGAATACCAAAGCGGCAGAACCAGCCGTATGTAATAAAGCGGCTACTAAAGGCCATTGAAAAATTACATTCGAGATTCCAGTAATGATCTGCAAACCAAGCAAGCTTAATAAGAGCTTAGCGAGACGCTTCAGACCCTCTGTTGCTGGGCTTGAGCGCTGTAATATTTGCCAGGATAAAAAAGAAAGTACCAGTAGAACCAGACATGCAAATAGACGATGTGCCCAATGAATAGTTTGCAAAGCCACCGGTGAAATAAACTCGCCTTGCGCATTTAAGCCAAGCTGACGCCATAGCGTAAAACCTTCTTGCCAATTTGTTTCAGGCCAAGCTGAACCAAGACAGGTCGGGAATTCTGGGCAAGCCAACACTGCGTAATTTGTACTCACCCAAGCACCTAAAAAGATTTGGCAAAAGAGAGTTACGAAAGCAAACAACCATAAAACACCCGAAACAGGTTTTATTTGCAAAACTTGTACAGCAGAATTCTTACCTACCCAAACTTGTTGCGCAAAGCTAGTTAAAGCCGCCAATAACAATAGTGCCAAGATTAGATGAAAGGTCACAATGATGGGCTGCAGTTTGAGAGTAACAGTCCAAGCACCAAATGCACCCTGAACACACACCAACAACAACAAACCCAAGCTACCTAATAGCGGACCTTTACCTAAGGATTTCAGCTTGGAAAATGCTGTGCCTACCTGAAGCAAAATCAGTGCGCCGACAGTCATTGCCAAATAACGATGAATCATTTCAATCCATGCCTTCATTACCGTTACTGGACCATCTGGTAGCAGCTGTTCGGCTTGCTTAATATCACCAAGAGCGTGCAGGGGGTTGGAATTTCCGTAGCAACCTGGCCAGTCAGGGCAACCCAATCCAGAGTCAGTCAAACGCGTAAATGCACCAAAAACAATTAAGTCAAAAGTCATAAAAACTAAGAGCCAATTGAGCTTTTGAAAAAAACTGTAGCCAGGCCTTGTCCAAAGATAGGCTAGCGGCAATCCTGCAAACACAATCGCAATAAGTGCTAATTCCAAAAGCAAGATCAAACTAGGCATTACAAATTCTCACCTTTGTGATTTAGGCGTAATAGCTTCTCTAAATCTTTTTTAATCGCCGTAAATTCTTTTGGAGAATTGGTAACTGGGATCAGCATCATTTTGGCTGGGCTTGGATCAACCAACTGGATTTGATCTCCGGCACCCTCTTGATTGAGCCAGCTCATAAATTGGGCACGTACTTTGGGATCGACTGGTAAGCCAACCACTTTAAAGCCGGCAACTTTTTCATCATAAGCCTGCTTGACTGCTGGATCCACTGACTTACCGTCCGTGTTGACCCATATCAGCTGAACACGCCCACTCTCTCTACCAACCGCCACTTTTGCTTGGCGCATCAGAAAAAGTGCTTCGATGCATTTTTTATCTTGAATGCGGCACTCACCTGCTGGTCTAGCGATTAATAGAGTCCACTTGCCTTGCAAAGGAACATCAAACCATTCTGAGTTTGCCGCCTGAGCTGGGTACACCAAAGTACCAAAGTTTGTTTTTCCACCCTCAGGCTTAATCACATAGTATGCAAAATACGAGGCGATCACAGGCGCCGCACACGCAAGTAACAGTAGCAACATTTGCATACGACCTCGACGGGTTTGCGCATTGATTGCGGAAGAATCCATCTGGGATGCTGGTATCAATAACTCTTTATCACTCACTCTCAATCCCCATTTGCCACACTTTTTCGCCAATATTGACGCAAACCACCAATCAACCAAAATATAAATCCAGCAAATGCCAATGCAAACCACTGAAAGGCATAAGCATAATGGCGATCGACGCCCGTTGTCAGCGGAGCCCATTCTCGAACTAAGCCGTCAGCAACCCCCGTCTCTTCTAAACGCAAAATAAACGGGGCTTGTGACCAGCCATGAAGTTGACCTTCTCGCTCCAAATCAAAATTTTGCGCAATGCGTGGCTTATGAATATCTACATTCGAGTCTTCGGAGCCTAATGCGTAAACCTTTCCAGGATGTGCAAAAACGATGCCCTCAATATTTACTATTCCAGTGGGCGTATCAGTGCTAGGCAGTATTTCTCGGTTCTCGCGATTGCGCGGAGCCCAGCCCCGATTTACCCAAAGCACCTCATTTCGACCTTCTAGACGAAATGGCATCATTAAATAGAAGCCTGCTTTTGCAGCAGCGCCGGCACCACCCGAGGGAACTGGTTGCGGGCGATTATCTAGCCAAATAGCTGCCTCAGGAATGTAACTGCCCCGAGCAATCATGCGACGCTCACTAGCCTCCTCTAGAGCCCACGAATTGGTATTCGCATTTAATATCGGCATCTGTTGGCGCTCCAGTAAATTAGCCGCCAAGGCAATCTTGCCGTGCGCCCTGCTAACTTGCCAAATTCCCGCCCCACAAGCAATCGCAATCACCAATAAGGCTGATACAGTAGCAACTACACGCTTTACTACCAAGGCATCGAAGAGACTATTTTTACGGTTCAAGATAAGGATTTGAAATGAAGTGGATTATTCCCATTGCGCTACTCATGATTGTGATCAGTCTAGGCTCCGCCTTGTATTTCATGATGAAAGATCGTGGCAATAGCTCTCGAATGGTTCACTCACTCATGCTACGTATTGGCTTATCCATTATCCTATTTTTAGGAATTTTGCTTGCGCATTACTTTGGTTTTATACAAGCCACCGGCATCAAAGTAGGAAGCAACTAAACCACCAATAAACAACCGCACTAAAACTGAATCGGGGCTTAAGAGCCCCGATTTTTATTTCTTTTACATCCAATAAACAGCGATGTATAAACCAAGCCAGACAACGTCAACAAAGTGCCAGTACCAAGCAGCACCCTCAAATGCAAAGTGGTGCTTAGCGGTAAAGTCACCACGCATCATGCGACGCAAGACAATTGCCAACATAGTGCCGCCAAGGAAAACGTGGAAACCATGAAAACCAGTCAACATAAAGAATGTTGAACCATAAACACCTGAAGTCAATTTCAAATTGAGTTCATGATATGCATGGTAGTACTCGTAAGCTTGGAAGCCCAAGAAAATCGCGCCCAAAACAACTGTCGCCGCCAAGAAGTTCACTGCTTTCTTCATGTGGTTTTCTACTAAAGCATGGTGAGCAATCGTAATGGTTACACCAGAGCTCAAGAGCAACAAAGTGTTGATGGTTGGGATTGGCCATGGGCCCATCGTAGTGAATTTCTCAACCAACCCAGCAGGACCATCATTAGGCCAAACAGCTTGGAAATCAGGCCATAGTAATTTGCTCTCGACATCACCCATCCATGGCATCGCAATATTGCGAGCATAGAAAAGAGCTGCGAAGAAGGCGCCAAAGAACATGATCTCAGAGAAGATGAACCAAGCCATCGACCAGCGATAAGAAATATCTACATTCACGCCGTTCTTGCCAGAATTTGACTCGGCAATCGTATCCCCAAACCAGTGGTATAGAACATATAAAACCCAAGCCACACCAACCAAAGTTAGCGCGCCGCCCCAAGCAGTATGGTTAACCCAACCAGTCATGCCATAGCCGAAGGCAATTAAGCCAGCTGCCGCCATAGCAGGATGACGAGACAATCCTGGGACGAAATAGTAAGGGGTTGAATTGGATGACATCGTATTCTCTCTATTCAATCAAAAAATAATCAATGGGATACAACTGCTTTCACTATCAAGAGCAGAATGGCCATAAAAATTAAGGCGCCAACAACACCTGCAATGATAATGTGCACAAAACTTAATGTAGCTACATCTTCCTGCAAACCAGATTTCTTACGCACACCCAAAAAGCCCCACATCACAGCTTTCATGGACTGCATAAACGTACTTTTCTTTTTCATGAAACCACCCTTGATTTAGGGGCTGGCGGTGTGCCACCCAAGCCCAACTCAAAGAAGGTATATGACAAAGTAATTGTTTTCACATCACTTGGTAA
Source organism: Polynucleobacter sp. MWH-UH19D (assembly GCF_040409795.1). Taxonomy (NCBI): domain Bacteria; kingdom Pseudomonadati; phylum Pseudomonadota; class Betaproteobacteria; order Burkholderiales; family Burkholderiaceae; genus Polynucleobacter; species Polynucleobacter sp. MWH-UH19D. Next base: position 1,831,849 of record NZ_CP099571.1, read on the forward strand.
GCCTGCATCGATCACAAAGACCACAGGCATCTTTTTTGTTTCGTTTGCAGCCAGTGTTTGCTCTTGGAAACAAAAACACTCTAATTTAGTAAAAAACTCTGTGGCACTTTTAGGTGCATAACTTGGTATTGCTTGAGCACGCACGGGACGATTTTGATTATTCGTTACTTCATAAACAATCTCAGTCATTTCACCAGGATGCACTTCCAAAAAATTCTTAACGGGCTTAAAGGTAAATGGTCCACGACTATTGGAATCAAACTCAATAGTTACTGTACGGCTATAGTTAACTTGTGTATTGCCAACCTTGTTTGGACTAAAGGCTCTAACACCATAATCATTCTTACTCGTCACCACGTTAATTCCAGTGACTTCGCATAATGCCTTATACATTGGCACCAATGCATAGCCAAAGCCGAACATCATTACTGAAGCTATTAATAGCTTCAGTAAGATTTGACGGTTAGCAGACTGAGTAATTGTCATATGAAAAGGGCTTAACCCAAAAGGCTCCACTTCATCACAATGCCAATAAAAAATACAACGGCAATGCTCAAAAGAATCAGCCCTAGACGGCGATTATTCGCAGCCAGGGCTTGATCAGAAGTAGATTTAAATTCCTGCTTCACGCAACTGCTCCGCACTTGGAGGAGTTTCGAAAGTGTGATGTGGAGCTGGTGAAGGCACTGTCCACTCTAGACCTTTTGCACCATCCCATGGTTTAGCAGAAGCTTTTTCACCTTGGCCACGGTAAGCTGGCAGCACCACAAACAACAAGAAATACACCTGGGCTAAGCCGAAGCCCAATGCACCGATTGAGGCAATCATGTTGAAGTCAGCAAACTGTGTTGGATAGTCTGCATAACGACGTGGCATACCTGCAAGACCCAAGAAATGCATTGGGAAGAAGGTGATGTTAAAGAAAATCATCGAAGCCCAGAAGTGGATCTTGCCGCGCGTTTCGTTAGCCATGCGACCTGTCCACTTAGGACACCAGTAGTAAAAACCAGCAAACATTGCAAACAATGAACCAGCCACCAATACATAGTGAAAGTGGGCAACAACATAATAGGTATCTTGAATGCCGATATCGATTGGAGCCATCGCGCATACCAAGCCTGTGAAGCCACCCATTGTGAACACAAAGATAAAACCAACGGACCACAACATTGGGGTTTCAAAGGTCATTGAACCTTTCCACATTGTTGCAACCCAGTTAAAAATCTTCACGCCTGTTGGAACAGCAATCAACATCGTTGCGTACATGAAGAACAGTTGACCAGTTACTGGCATACCAGTTGCAAACATGTGGTGAGCCCAAACGATGAATGACAAGATCGCAATCGATGCTGTTGCATACACCATGGAGCTGTAACCAAACAGCGTCTTTCTGGAGAAAGCTGGCACGATTTCACTGATAATGCCAAACGCTGGCAGAATCATGATGTAAACCTCTGGGTGACCAAAGAACCAGAAAATATGCTGGAACATAATTGGGTCGCCACCGCCTACAGCGGAGAAGAATGATGTACCGAAGTGACGGTCAGTCAACACCATGGTGATTGCGCCAGCCAATACAGGCATTACAGCAATCAACAAGTAAGCAGTAATCAACCAAGTCCAGCAGAACATCGGCATCTTCATCAATGTCATGCCAGGAGCGCGCATATTCAAAATGGTTACGATGATGTTGATCGAACCCATAATGGATGAAGCACCCAATAAGTGAAGCGCAAAAATACCCATATCCAAACCTGGGCCCATCTGTGATGTCAAAGGCGCGTAAATTGTCCAGCCACCTGAAGGTGCGCCGCCAGGAGCAAGGAATGAGCTCAACAATAAAGTCGCTGCAACTGGAAGAATCCAGAAGCTAAAGTTATTCATGCGAGCAAAAGCCATATCGGATGCACCAATCTGCAAAGGCACCATCCAGTTCGCAAAACCAACGAACGCTGGCATGATCGCACCAAACACCATCACGAGACCATGCATAGTGGTTAGCTGATTGAAGAACTCTGGACGGAGATACTGCAAGCCAGGCTGGAATAACTCCAAGCGGATACCCAAGGCCATTACACCGCCAGCCAATAAGCTTATAAATGAGAAGATCAAATACATCGTACCGATGTCTTTGTGGTTGGTTGCAAACAACCAACGGCGCCAACCATGTGGCGTGTGATCATCATGCGCGTGATCGTGGCTATGTGCGTGATCGTGGGTAGTAGAGACTGTGCTCATGGATTTCTCCGAGTTGGGTTATCTGTATTAGTTAATCTGAATTAGTTGCCGCCACGTGCGGTAATAATTTCTTGGGTCTGAATCACTTCACCCGTCTTATTACCCCATGAGTTACGGGTATAGGTCATCACTGCAGCGATATCGCCATCAGAAATCACACCAGCCCATTTCGGCATTGCACCTTTACCATTAATCAAGATGTTGAACTGACCTGCCTTAGGACCGTTCACCACCTTGCTGCCATCAAGCGCTGGGAAAGTGCCAGCACCCTTACCGTTCGGTTGGTGGCAAGCAGCACAATTAGCCGCGTACACCTTTGCACCACGCTCCTTCTGCTCTTCCATGGTGTAAACCTTAGAAGGATCATCTCCGGCAGTGCCCATTTCTTTCTTCTTCTGAGCTACCCAAGCGGTGTAGTCATCTTGTGAAACTACCTTAACAACGATTGGCATGAACGCATGCTCTGCACCACACAACTCAGAACACTGACCACGGTATGTGCCAATGTTTTCAGCCTTGAACCATGTATCACGCACAAAGCCTGGAATTGCATCTTGCTTTACACCGAATGCTGGAATCGTCCACGCATGGATAACATCGTTTGCTGTAGTGATCAAACGAATTTTTTTACCAACTGGGACAACCATTTCGTTGTCCACTTCCATTAAGTAAGTATTCGATTTTGGTGCGAGATTGTTAATTGCTTCACGTGAAGTGGAAAGAGTAGACAAGAAGCTAATTCCTTCGCCCTCACCCTTAATGTAGTCGTAACCCCATTTCCACTGATAACCAGTTGTCTTAATGGTGATATCGGAATTAGTAGTGTCTTTCATTGCCACAACTGTTTTCGTTGCTGGCAATGCCATACCAATCACAATCAATAGAGGAATCACTGTCCAAATAATTTCCACTAATGTGCTCTCGTGGAACGACGCTGATTTGTGTCCGAGTGATTTGCGATGTTTCAAAATTGAATAGAACATCACGCCAAAAACGCCCACAAAAATCAACGCGCAAATGACGAGCATCATCCAATGCAACCAGTGGATTTCTTGCATGATTTTTGTAGCTGGGGCAGGGAAATTCAGCTGGTTTACAGCTGGACCGCCCGGCATGTTTTCAGTTGCGTAAGCAAGTGCAGTGCCAAAAGCTGCTACTAAGTAGAGCGATGCCCTAGTGACTTTTCCAAATAAATTCATCTTATTCTCTGTTTATTGTCGCGAGCATTGCAGCAAAAAACGCCACAAAATGCCCAAAATGCGGTCTCAAGCCAATACATCCAGCGGTGATTATAGGGTTAATTGAGCTCAACAACAAACAGGGATAACCCACCTCCACCCAATCTTGGTGTAGCTTAAAATGATAGTAAGCACTTACACTTAATGAGAATCTGTCCTAGTCTTGCGTCCAATTTGATTTACATCAATAAAGGCTACGCTGTCATGAGATTTAGCAAGGTGTTTTCCGATAGCCCAGGCATGTCCATAAACAATCTCTAGGGTCAATTTATGTGGCAAATCGTCGATTTCAACATCCAAATGGTGGTTTACATTGGCTAGGCCCAAGGCTTCAATGTCACTCAATAAAAGCTCGGACTTTTGGTAATCGAGCGTCAAATATTCCATATCCATTACGGGGTCCGCAAACCGCTCGACCACTAGGGCATCCCCAAGGTCATGCATATCCCAAGGACTGATTAAATTTTTGAGCTGCAATGAACTACTCGACAGGGCCCGCAATTCTTTTCCAGTATCAGGTCCCAGGTAGCTAAATACTACAAGCCCACCTTCACGCAAAACGCGCCAACATTCTCGCAAAAATAACTTGGGGTCAACCAGGTCCTGCAGCAATAAATTGCTAAATATCAAATCAACAGAATGGTCAGAAATACTAAATTTATTGTTATCGCGTAAATGGGAAAGTGAGCCTACTGCTCCTCCGCTAAATAGTGATCGCCAATTTACAGCAGTTTTCGAAATCCACAATTGAAACCTTGAAGATCCATCCTCAATAACACTATGAATACGCGCTCTGGGAAAACGCTTTGCTAATGATGCGTGATGATTTCCTGGAAAGTCTGGAATCAACAAAATATCCCGAACATCTAATTTCACAATATCCAGTTTTTGCAGCATTCGCTCTGCAATTTCATCTTGTAACCATTTGATGGGCTGGGTCATTGACTCAGTATACTCAGCGCCCCATGCAACTTCTACAGAATCTGATTCAATCAATTAGCGGACAGCTTTTGCCAACCGCATGCATCATCTGCAAACAATTCCAAGCCGCCAACGTATGCAATTCTTGTCTACAAAGGCTTTACCACGACAGTCTTTTGAATTATGAGTGTTGCTACCAATGCGCAACACCACTGCAGTCAGCAGAATTAAGTTCGGGCAGATGCAATAGCTGCGATAGACAAACACCTGCGTTTGATCAAACAGTATGTCTTGACCGTTATGATGGCACTCTTCAAGAGGCACTTCATCAACTCAAGTATCAAAAACGTCATTCATTTGCCCATGGCCTAAGTGACGTTTGGAACACCCTATTAGCCAGCACGATAGATGACCAATCAATTGATTATTTAGTACCAGTCCCGTTGAGTCAGAAAAAATTACTTACCCGTGGATTTAACCAAAGCTGGGAGCTAGCAAGAAGAATTCAGTGCGGCAAGCACATTCAGAAACTAGCTTTCACCCTCAAGCGATTTCATGACATAGAACAACAAGCTGGTAAAAATTTCTCTGCACGACAACAAGATATCCATGGAATGTTTTATATTGATGCAAAAGACGTTCCGCTCCTTAAAGGTAAATCCGTTGTTGTCTTTGATGACGTGATGACTACGGGGGCAACCTTAAATGAGATAGCGCGCACCCTCAAAATGATTGGTGTTACTTGGGTTGGTAATTGGGTGTTATTGAGAACCACTAAACTGATGCCCTAGTCGTACAAAGCAAATCATTTCATATGTTTAATATTGTTTTATTTGAACCAGAAATTCCACCCAATACAGGCAATATCATTCGCCTGTGTGCCAATACCGGGGCAAAGCTGCATCTAATAGAGCCCCTGGGCTTTCCAATGGAAGATGCGAAGTTACGACGTGCTGGATTGGACTATCACGAATTTGCAAGCATTGCGGTTCATCAAAACTGGTCGCAGTTTCTCAAAAATGAATCCCCCAACCCCCAACATCTATTTGCCTTGACTACCAAAGGTAGTGGCAAATTTCATGAAAGTAAATTTCAAGCAAATGATTATTTTGTATTTGGCTCTGAAACAAAAGGAATTACTGATGAAGTTCGCAATTCCATTCCACTAGAAAATCAATTGCGCTTAGCAATGAAAGACAATAGTCGAAGCCTAAATTTATCGAACACTGTTGCGATTGTTGTATATGAAGCTTGGCGCCAAAATGGGTTTACAGGCGGCAAGTAAGTAAGATCAAATTAAGATTCAATTTTGGGATCACGTCCCATCAACTTTTTGACGGCGTCTTGGGCCTGAAGTTTGCCTGCCAAAACATCGCCCATCATCGCAGTAATTGGCATCTCTACATTTAATCGCTTTGCTAGATCGCCAACAGCTGCGGCACATAAAACACCCTCAGCAACATGCCCCAAGTTTGCCAAAATTTCACTCAAAGGCTTGCCTGATGCGAGCTCAAGACCAACACGACGATTGCGAGAGAGATTGCCTGTGGCAGTCAAAATTAAATCACCAACACCAGTTAATCCCATACAGGTCTCAGATTTGCCGCCCGCAGCCTTTACTAAGCGCATCATCTCAGCCAATCCACGTGTCAATACAGCTGCGCGCGCATTCAAGCCCAGATCTAGGCCATCACCAATGCCGGCAGCAATTGCCAATACATTCTTAACGGCGCCACCCAACTCTACGCCAATCAAATCATCACTCGAATAAACGCGCATATTGCCATGATGAAATGCTGCTTGCACAATTTTGCAAAGACGCTCGGATGAGCTAGCAACCGTTAATGCACAAGGCATTCCAGAGCCAACTTCATGCGCAAAACTGGGTCCAGATAGAGCGCCATATGCATGCTGAATTCCGCGACTATGTAGTCGATCCTCACGGTCAACCACTTGATGAGGCAACAGAGCTGTCTCAGGTTCCAAGCCTTTGCAAAGCCAAACAATATTGAGCGGCTGATTAGCCACCTTAAGAACTCGAGCAATAGTTTCTGATAAACCTGACATCGGAGTTGCAATCACTAAAAGGTCATCAACCCCAAGTCTTTTTACTGCTGCATCAAAATCACCTTCAAGATGAAGGTTCTTTGGCAAAGAGATTCCTGGAAGATAAGCCTGATTTTGGCCAGTTTGAGCAATCGCCTCTAATTGATCTGCGTTACGAGACCATAAACAAACATCTTCTTCACGCAGCTGGCGAGCAGCTTGGGAGGCCATTGCTGTCCCCCAGGCACCAGCGCCAAGCAGTGTCACTTTCATGATTAGTGACTCAATCCTACAAATTTAATTAGGGAGAATGATTTTGCTCTCATCAGTACCATCATTATTGGAGCTAGCTTCAGCCTGTTGCGCCTGCATTAGCCTATGCTCATACATGCCATGGAAGTTAATCTCGTTTAAGTGGATTGGCTGGAAGCCAGCACGACTGATCACATCCGCCATGTTTGAACGCAGGTATGGATACAAGATGGTTGGGCAGGTAATACCTAGCATTGGATCAATCTGTTCGGCGGGGATGTTATGGAACTCAAAAATTCCAGCTTGATTTGCCTCAACCAAGAACAATACTTTTCCTTCGACCCGCGCAGTCAAGGTTGAACTCAAGGCAACCTCAAATAACTCATCATTAATTCGCTTCACAGCAATATCAATCTCTACTTGCACTTGGGGCTCAGCCACCACCAAAAAAATCTCAGGGGCATTTGGCTGCTCAAGAGATAAATCTTTCAGATAAATACGCTGTATGCGAAAAGATGGATCTTTTGATTCAGAATTTGCAGCACTTGTTGCGGAAGATTGTTCAGTCATTACAAACTTTCTAAAGTTATATCTATTAAATCAATAATGGATCAAGCTTACCGGCGCGATCCAAGGCTACCAAATCATCATATCCACCAACATGGGTATCGCCAATATAGATTTGGGGAACTGTGCGTCGGCCTGTTCTCGTCATCATCGTTTCACGTTGCGCAGGATCTCGATCAATCAAGATCTTTTCTAAATTAGTCACACCCTTTTTTACCAATAACTTTTCTGCCATTACGCAGTAGGGGCACACTTGTGTGCTGTACATCGTTACTTGAGGCATATCACTTACCCTGCTTCACCAAAGGAAGTGCGGCAACCTTCCATGCCTGCACCCCACCTTCCAAAATACCCACTTCAGAAAACCCAAGATTTTTTACTTCAGCGACTGCTTTACGCGAATGCGATCCGGTATCGCACACCAAAACTACTGGGTGCTTGCGATCCAGCTTCATACCCTCAATAGAGGCGGTCAAACCAGAAATATTGGCTAATTTTGCACCTGGCAAATGCCCAGTTTTATAGGCATCTTCAGAACGCAAATCGAGCACATACGCCTTGCGTCGATTAATCCAAATGGTGGCCTCAGTAGGTGATAAGCCGCTACCGCTAATAAGCGTAGATAATGTAGGCAGGAAAAGCGCGGCGCCCGAGAACAGCAACAGGGCTATAAGCGCTAAATTATCAGTTTGCATGAGAAAGTTCATCATCAGATTATAGAATGGCTCTATGAAACAACTTGTCCTTATTCGTCATGGCGAATCCGCCTGGAACCTTGAAAACCGCTTCACTGGGTGGGCAGATGTCGACTTAACCCAAAAAGGCACCGAGCAAGCGCTGGTAGCTGGTGAAAATCTCCGAAAAGCAGGCTACGAATTTGATATTGCCTATACCTCCGTTTTAAGACGCGCTATTCGTACACTTTGGCATGTTCAAGACACCATGGACCTGATGTGGATACCAGTTGTACATAGCTGGAGATTAAATGAGCGACATTACGGCGCACTCACCGGCTTAAATAAGGCAGAAACTGCCGCTAAATATGGTGACGAGCAAGTTCATATTTGGCGACGCTCGTACGATGTGCGTCCACCACTTTTAGAATCCGGCGATGAACGCAATCCCAAAAATGATACGCGCTACTCCAAACTCAACCCCTCTGACATTCCTTTAGGGGAGTGCCTAAAAGATAACGTCGAGCGCGTATTACCACTGTGGAATGAGTCGATCGCTCCCGCGCTTAAAGCTAACAAACGTGTATTACTTGTTGCCCATGGCAACAGTATTCGCTCCTTAATTAAATACCTTGACCAAATGTCCGATGAGGCCATTATGGAAGTCAATGTACCGAATGGTGTACCCCTAGTTTACGAATTAGACGATAACCTCAAGCCAATACAACACTTCTACTTGGATTAAGTCCTAAATAATATGCGTCAATTTTTTAAGAACTTTGCACTAATAACCATCGGCTTAATAGCGGGTGTTACTGCCACTATTCAGCTTTCAGCTACAGCACAACAAAGTGGGCAACTTCCTTTAGATGAGTTGCGCACCCTCTCAAATGTGTTTGCTCAAATTAAGCGAGAGTATGTTGAGCCCATTGAAGACAAGCAACTGCTAACAGATGCTGTCAAGGGCATGGTCAGCAGCCTTGATCCTCACTCTACTTTCTTAGATAAAAAAGATTTTTCTGAGATGCAAGAGCAAACCTCTGGAAAATTTGCAGGGCTGGGAATTGAAATTACCTCCGAGGATGGCGTTGTAAAAGTACTTAATCCAATCGAAGATAGTCCTGCCGCTCGTGCTGGCTTGCAAGCAGGCGATCTAATTACTCGCCTAGATGACAAACCTGTTCGCGGCATGTCTCTCGATAAAGCAGTGCGCACTATGCGAGGTACGCCAGGCACCAAAATTACTTTAACGGTTTATCGCAAAAGCGAAGAACGCAGCTTTCCAGTGACGATTACCCGTGCTGAGATTAAGGTGCAATCCGTCAAAGCCAAAATTGTTGATAACGATATTGCATGGGTACGTATCACCAGCTTCCAAGAGCGTACTGTTCCAGATCTCGCTAAAAAACTAACCGACCTTGCCAATCAAAATCCAAAACTAAAAGGGGTGATCTTAGACCTCCGCAATAACGGCGGCGGCTTATTACAAGGCGCTGTTGGCGTGGCAGCAGCATTTTTGCCAGCGGACTCGGTCATTGTTTCAACTAAGGGTCAGGCGCCGGATTCCAAGCAAATCTTTAATGCAACTCCAGCAATGTATCGCCTCAGCGAACCAGGCGATCCATTAGCAGGTGTACCGCCTATCTTCAAAAAATTACCAATGGTTGTTTTAGTAAACGCCTATTCAGCGTCCGCATCTGAAATTGTTGCTGGCGCATTACAAGACTATAAGCGCGCAACTATTATTGGTAAAACGACCTTTGGCAAAGGCTCTGTTCAGACTGTTCGACCACTAACAAATGACTCTGCTCTAAAAATTACAACTGCCTACTACTACACGCCTAGTGGCAAGTCTATTCAAGCATTTGGCATCAAACCAGATATTCCTGTTGATCAAAATAAGGATGGCGATCCTGATGATGTATTAATTACACGCGAGATTGATAGCGAAAAGCATTTGCGCAATAAACAATCTGCTGAAGATAAATTAATTAAGGATCGCGAAGAGCGTCGCTTGCAAGAGCTACAACGCATTGAAGAGAAAAATGCGAAGAAAACTCCTGAAGAAAAAGAGAAAGACAAGAACAAGAAACCGGTTGAATTGGGCAGCGCTGATGATTTCATGCTTACCCAAGCGGTCGCATTTATCAATGGACAGCCTGTAAAACGCTCATCATCAAAACTAGAGTGACTTCAAATTAGTATGAATGATGAGCAGTTACTTCGCTATTCAAGGCATTTGCTGCTTGAGGATATCGATGTTGAAGGCCAAGAAAAGTTATTACAAGCCCATGTAGTAATTGTTGGAGCTGGCGGTTTAGGTAGCGCAGCCGCGCCATACTTAGCCGCCGCGGGCGTTGGCAAAATTACTCTTGTTGACCACGATGTTGTTGAGCTAACCAATCTACAGCGACAAATCATGCACTGCGAGTCAATGGTTGGCAAAAGCAAAGTTCATTCAGGAAAACAATTCTTAGGTCGACTGAACTCAAGCATTCAAGTTGATATTGTTCAAGAGAAGATTACAAATGACTTGCTCGCAAAACTATTGCCATCTGTTAATGTCGTTTTAGATTGCACTGATAACTTTAAAACTAGACAGTTAATCAATGCTGCATGCGTTCACCATCAAACGCCTCTAGTTTCTGGCTCTGCTTTACGCTTCGATGGGCAAGTAGCTGTATTTGATCCCCGCGTTCCAAGTTCTCCTTGTTATGCATGCATCTTCTCTCCCGAGGAAGAGTTTGAAGAAGTTAGTTGCTCTAGCATGGGCATCTTTTCTCCACTGGTTGGCATCATCGGCGCTATTCAAGCTGCGCAAGCGCTTCAGGTCATGATTGGTTTTGGAGAGTCGCTTCTTGGACGAATGTTGCTGTGGAATGCGCGAACAACACAGATAGATCAGATCAAAATTGCCCGCAATCCTGACTGCCCTGTTTGCGCAAGCAAGCGGATTTAAGAAAACAAGCGCTCTAAAGCTTTTGCTTGGGCCTCAGGCTCATAAGCCTTGAGAACGCGTGGGAATCGCGCTTTTAATATACCCACATTAGCCTGCAGAATTTCTCGCTTCACTAATAAAAGTTGACTGAAGTGCATTGAAAAATCGGTTAAGCCCATTGCGAGCAATAGCTTTGTTAAGCTGGGATCTCCTGCCATCTCACCACACACTGCCACTGGCACGCCAGCACGCTTTGCTTGATCAATAATGCCGGCAATTAAATTCAGAATCGCTGGATGCAATGGGTCGTATAAATGTGCCACCGCATGATCAGCACGGTCAATCGCCAGAGTGTACTGAATTAAATCATTGGTACCAATTGATAAGAAATCAAAACGATCAATAAATAAGGGCAGCACTAATGCAGCGGCTGGAATCTCAATCATAGCTCCCACTTGTATATTGGGATTAAACGATTGTCCACGTTGCAGCAATTGTTGTTTTGCTTTTTCGATCAAACGAAATGTTTCGTCGATTTCTTTTGCATGAGCCAACATTGGAATCATGATGCGTGCTTGGCCATGAGCAGAAGCGCGAAGTATGGCCCTGAGCTGAGTCAAGAAAATTTCAGGCTCGGTTAGGGACCAACGAATCGCTCTCAAACCTAACGGTGATGTTCCAGTTTGAGATACTTCAGATCCACCTACACCGAGCGCCTTATCGGCACCAACGTCAATTGTTCGAATATTGACTGGCAAGCCATGCATTAAATCAACTACTCGACGATACTCTTGATATTGCTGCTCTTCGTCTGGCAAAGCCTGCTTACGATCCATGAATAAAAATTCAGAGCGGAATAAGCCAACTCCCACTGCACCAAGCTTCACCGCCTGCACAGCATCTTCAGGCAATTCAATATTGGCGAAGAGCTCAATATCAACACGATCTTCAGTTTCAGTTTTTGCGTGCTTTAACTGTTGGAGTTTTCGAGCCTCCTTAGCAGCCTGACTTTGTAGCTTGCGATACTCCGTTAGCAATTGTTCGTCAGGAGAAACTACAACTACCCCTTGCTCGCCATCCAAAATAAGCCAGTCACCATGGCGAATCATTTCGCTGGCATGGCGCACACCAACTACTGCTGGAATCTCCATGCTTCGGGCCACAATCGCGGTGTGCGAAGTTTTTCCGCCAAGATCCGTAACAAAACCAGTAAACGCATGATCTTTAAAACGCAACATGTCATGCGGAGCAATGTCATGAGCAACAATAATTGACTCAATATCAGCATCGCTTGATGGCAGGAACTCAGTTTCAAGGCTGTCTTTTTGCGAATTGAGCGCCTTAATAACGCGCTCTGCTACTTGCCGAATATCATTTGCACGCTCTTTTAAGTAGGGGTCTTCAATTTCAGCAAATTGCTCTAATAGATCATTCAGCTCGGTAGTCAAGGCCCAAGCAGCATTGAGTCGTTGCGCACGAATTAATTTAAGCGGCTTTTCTGCAAGAGCGGGGTCAGCCAAAATCATGCCATGCACATCTAAAAACGCCGCCATTTCTTGGGGCGCATCTTTAGGCAAACCTTGGCGCAATTGATCGAGCTCTAAACGCACCTGATCAAACGCATCTAATAATTTTTTAGCCTCAACCTCTTCTTTACCAGGCTCTACTAAATAATGACTTACTTCTAAGGCTGCACGTGAGATCAGTACGGCTTTGCCAATGGCAATGCCTTTTGATACCGCAATTCCATGCAACGCAAATGTCATGCCTACTCGCCCTCGCCAAAGCGATCATTAATCAATGCTGTGAGCGCCTCCATGGCTTCATCCGCCTTCTCTCCCACGGTTTCAAGCGTCACCGTACTGCCAATACCTGCTGCCAACATCATCACACCCATGATGCTCTTAGCATTAATTTGACGACCATTGCGTGACAAGAATATTTCGCAAGGAAACTGTGCAGCTAATTGCGATAGCTTGGCAGATGCCCTGGCGTGCAAACCCAATTTATTGATGATCTCAATTTCGGCAACAGGCATATTCCAGTTCTCTCCTTTTATGTTTGACTTACTTTTGCGCCCAGACGCAAAATACCATTCTGACCACCAGCCAAAGCCTTTTTAGCTAACTCTTCAAGGTCTTCAGCGCGATGAGAAATACAACGCATCAACATCGGCAAATTTAAGCCTGCTAAAACAATCACTGGAGTATTCAGGCCAGATAAAGGGCCCAAGCCTTCCAACTTAGAAGCGACGTTTGCGGGTGTCGCCCCCATAACATCAGTCAAAATTAATACGCCATTACCTGAGTTAACCCCATAGGCAGCCTTTAAGACTCGATCAAAACTAGCCTTGATATCTTCATGAGGCGGAATATCAACCGCTCGGATGCGTTCAGGCAAAGCGCCAAACGTATGCTCAACAAAACCCAGCATTGCGCTAGCTACTGGAGTATGTGCAACGATCACGATTCCCGCCATGTTATGACACTGCCCTTTCAAGCGCTTTTAACCAAAATTGCGGCACATCAAATTGGGTTTGATCCGTTATTTCAACAAAACAGGTGGGGCTAGTGACATTAATTTCAGTCAAATAGCCGCCGATCAAATCCAACCCTACTAAGAATAAACCGCGTTGATGCAGTATTGGTGCCAGCTTATCAGCAACGCGCTTTTCAGCTTCAGTCAATGGCATTGCAAGACCTTTGCCTCCAGCAGCTAAATTACCCCGAATTTCTGTTCCTTGCGGAATGCGCGCCAAAGCAAATGGCACAATTTCTCCGCCAATCAGTAGCACACGCTTATCACCTTGCGTAATCTCCGGCAGAAAACGCTGAACCATTAATGTTCTAGCGCCGTTCTCCCCAAGAGTTTCAACAATACTCGCTAAATTCAGGCCATCTGCGCTAACTCTAAACACACCCATACCACCCATACCATCAAGAGGCTTAATAACAATATCGCGCTGTTGTCGATGAAACTCTTCAATCGCACTCAACTCTCGAGTGACTAATGTTGGCGGAATGAAGTCGGGGAACTCGGCAATAGATAGTTTTTCAGAGTGATCGCGAACAGCGCTAGGATTATTAAAAACTTTCGCACCTTGTCTTACTGCAGCGGAGAGCAGCCAGGTTGCATTGAGGTACTCAATATCAAATGGAGGATCCGTTCTCATCAATACCGCTGAAAATGTTTTTAACGATCGAGTTTTAGCAGAACCTAATTCATACCAAGATGTTGAAGAAGGCTTAATGAGCAAACTTTGACAATCAGCAACCACTGTATTGTCTTTCCATAAAATATTACGACTTTGACAAAACCATAGTCGATGCCCAGCTTCTTGAGCAACACGCATCATTGCCAAAGTAGAATCTTTTTTGATCTTGAAAGACTCTAGTGGGTCGGCAATAAATAAAAGATCCATCATTTTTGTGGCCGCAGCAAGAAGTTTTATGCCACTTCCATATTAGGGTCAGTCCTCTCCAACTCAAGAGAGGCAGCAAGCAAAGCTAAGCGAGCAACGACGCCATATAGATAGAATCGATTTGGCGCCGCACTACCAGGCTTGGCAGAGAGATCTGGCATTGAGTTTTGCTCAAACGCAAGTGGTACAAAGTGCATTCCTGGGGCATTCAGATTCTCATCGGGGCCACGATCAGTATGAACGCGATAGAAACCACCAATCACATATCGATCAATCATATAAACCACTGGCTCAGCGACAGCTTCATTCACTTTCTCGAAGGTATAAACACCCTCCTGAATTAATACATCACTAACCTCAAGACCTTCTTTTACTACGCTCATCTTGTTGCGGTCTTTGCGATTTAAGCCCTTTAGCTGAGCTGGATCATTAACTACCATTACTCCCATGCCATAGGTGCCGGCATCGGCTTTCACAACCACATAAGGTTTATCTTTGATGCCATATTCACGATATTTCTTTGCAGTTTTTTTCAGCACCTGCTCAACTGCAGCCTGGAGCTCCTCTTCACCCTTACGCTCATGAAAATTAATATTTGAGCAGCTCGTGAAATAAGGATTAATCATCCATGAATCAATATCAACAACTTTGGCAAACTTTTTAGCAACCTCTTCATATGCAGCAAAGTGATTTGATTTGCGACGTACATGCCAACCAGCATGCAAACCAGGAAGCAAGTACTGCTCGTAAATATTCTCTAAGATTGGAGGAACACCTGCAGATAAATCATTGTTGAGCAAAATAGAGCAAGGATCAAAATCTTTAAGACCTAAACGTTGCTTCTTTAAACCAAGTCGTGACAAAGGTTCCATTAAGAGTCGATTACCATCTGGCAACTCAATCCAAGTAGGCTTTTTAATTTCTTCAGAAAAAGTACCTAGGCGTACATTGAGTCCAGCTTGTCTCAGGATCGAAGACAAGCGGGCGATATTCTGTAGGTAAAACGTATTGCGTGTATGACGCTCTGGTATTAACAGTAAATTTTTTGCCTCTGGGCAAATCTTCTCAATAGCAGCCATTGCAGCCTGCACTGCCAAGGGCAACATTTGCGGCGAAAGATTATTGAATCCACCAGGGAACAAATTCGTATCCACTGGGGCTAACTTAAAACCCGAATTTCGTAAATCAACCGAACAATAAAATGGTGGCGTGTGCTCTTGCCACTCAAGCCTAAACCAGCGCTCGATTGTTGGGGTTGCTTCAAGCACCTTTGACTCAAGTTCGAGCAAAGGGCCACTTAGGGCAGTAATGAGATGTGGAACCATTCCACCATTGTAAGATTTTTAAAAGAAAGACGCGGGATCCTAGGATCCCGCGCTTAAAGTACTGAACAGCCAATAAAAGCTGCTCGGTGAGGGGTAAAACAGCTTAAGACTCGTAGGCAGACTCACCATGTGAGCTGATATCCAAGCCCTCGCGCTCCTCTTCTTCTTTTACACGCAAACCAATCACAACATCGATCAATTTGAAGGCAATATAAGAAACCACGCCAGACCAGATCACAGTAGTAATGACACCCTGAGCCTGAATCCATAATTGGCTAGCAATAGAGTAATCAGGGGCAACAGCGTTTGCTACGTAGTCCCATACACCAGAACCACCCAAAGCAGGGTCAGCAAACACACCGGTCAACAACGCACCAGAAATACCACCTACTCCGTGAACGCCAAATACGTCCAAGCTGTCATCAGAGCCCAAGAGTCTCTTGAGGCCAGTTACACCCCAGAGGCAAACTACACCAGCGATTAAGCCAATAATGATTGAGCCCATTGGACCTGCAAAACCAGCAGCAGGAGTAATTGCAACCAATCCAGCTACGCAACCTGAAGCCGCGCCCAACATGGAAGGCTTGCCTTTAAGAACCCATTCAGCAACTGACCAGCCTAATACAGCAGCTGCGGTAGCCAAGAAGGTATTCACGAAAGCTAATGCAGCACTACCGTTTGCTTCAAGTGCTGAGCCTGCGTTAAAGCCAAACCAGCCAAACCACAAGAGCGCTGCGCCAGCCATTACATAAACCAAGTTATGTGGCTTCATAGCTTCTTTGCCATATCCAAGACGCTTGCCGATTACAAATGAGCCAACTAAGCCAGCAATCGCCGCATTGATGTGTACAACGGTACCGCCAGCAAAGTCGAGAACACCCTTTTGCCACAACCAACCAGCACGGGCAGTGATTGCCTCGAGTGATGCAGCATCTTTGATGTCATCTGGACCAGGCCAGAACCAAACCATATGAGCGATAGGTAAGTAGCTAAATGTGAACCAAATGATCATGAATACCAAAATTGCAGAGAACTTAGCGCGCTCAGCAAAAGACCCGATGATCAAGCAACAAGTAATCGTTGCAAACACTGCTTGGAAAGCCATGAACACATACTCAGGAATAACTACACCCTTACTGAAGGTTGCAGCTACAGAGTCTGGGTTCATACCAGCCAAGAACAAACGATCTAATCCACCTAAAAATGCACCACCTTCCGTGAATGCGAAGCTGTAGCCATAAATTGACCACAAGATTGCAATCAAAGAGAACACCATGAAGCATTGCATGCAGATAGATAGAATGTTTTTACTACGGGTTAAGCCACCATAGAACAAAGCCAAACCAGGAAGTGTCATTAATAACACTAAAGCTGTACAAACCATCATCCAAGCTGTATCAGCTTTATTGCACTTCTCAGAGCAAAGTACTGGTGCAGGTTCTGCAGCTGCTGGAGTTGCGGCAGGAGCAGTAACTGCTGGCTTTTTCACTTCATCAGCATGCGCTGGCGAAGTCACCACTACACCAGTAGCGCCAATGGCTAAGGCCATCGCACCACCAGCAACAAGTCGTTTCATCCAAGTTAACATTTTGAACCTCTCTTTAAAGTGCTGACGCGCCGGTTTCACCGGTACGAATACGAATGACGTGCTCAACTGGAGAGACAAAAATCTTGCCATCACCAATCTTGCCAGTACGTGCAGATTTTTCAATTGCTTCAATCGCACGCTCCAAGATGCCATCTTCAACAGCAGCTTCAATTTTTACCTTAGGTAAAAAATCAACAACATATTCAGCACCACGATACAACTCGGTATGGCCTTTTTGACGACCAAAGCCTTTCACTTCAGTGACGGTAATGCCCGAAACTCCCACTTCCGAGAGAGCTTCGCGCACTTCGTCAAGCTTGAAAGGCTTGATGATTGCGGTAATTAATTTCATGTGTATCTCCGTTCAGAAGTGGAAATTAGAAAGTCTTTGTTAAAGAAATTAAGCCGGTTGATCGACCAAGATTATTGCCGGATGGGCTTGTGTAAGAATATGCACCTTTATAAGTTGCAGCATTTGTGCCTACATATGCAATTGCTGCAGATAAGCCGCCACCAAAATCTTTAGTCACCCCTAACTTCCAATCGGTATAGCTATACAAAGTGCTATTGCTTGTTCCATTTGGAATGGAATTGCCTACCCAGTTTGTTGAACCATTCTTCACATTTCCGGCAACATACTGATAACCCACGTGTCCATTAAGCGCCAAGCCCCAAACCCCAGTATCGTAATTAACGGTTAAATCAGGATAGTATGAGCCTGTTGAGTTAACAGCACCAAACAATGTAGAGACCGCATAAGATACTTTTGCAAACCCTGCTATTGGTCCAAGCGTGAAGTTCTGGGCTAAATAAACTTCACTTGTATTAGGATTGGCTGTATAGCCATTTGTATTTGGAATTCCAGAGGTTGGATAGTAGTACTGTAAGAATCCGAGATCAGTTGCAAAACCTTCACCAATTAACTCTTTTTTGAAGCCCGCATAAAAATCCATTTCAACAGGGGCAGATACTGATCCATATGGGCTCGATGTATTTTTGCCAACATTTGATCCATTTGTTGCATATGAATCACTGATCCAGCTAATCGAGCTGTTCCAGTTGCCAATGTAGAAACCGCTGTCATGGGCGTAATCAAAACCGCCTTGGATCGCTGGCTTGAAATTGGATTGGCTGATACCACGATAGCGGTAGTCATTTACGATTGTTACGTTTGCAGAAATTGGGCTACCAGCATCTTCTGGATTGGTTGGTGTATCAGCAGCAAATGCTGATGAACATGCTAGGCCGGATAGCAATGCAACTGCGGCTGCAGAGATTGCTTTCTTATGTAAAGTTTTCATGTATTACTCCTTACTGTTTGTAATGAAAAAGGGATTAATGCTTATTGCATGGAGTGATCATGACGGGCTGGTCGCTCCTGAATTTCGGGCCATTCCCCTTATTAATGCCAATGCACTATTTTGGTGCTATATATTGCACTTATATTGTGAATTTCTTCAGTTTTTAGGGCTTTTCAGTGATTTTTACTATTTTTGGTGCCTCAAATTAAAATACTAATGTGTGTTTTTTACGCAACTTTTAATCTCACTAAGAAGCCCATCATGCAAAAACCTGGCGAAATCCTCGAACAAATTCAGCGCATTGCTAACGATATGCAAAACAAAGTCGGTGAAGCGATTCGTAATTCCCCCGCGCAAGAGCTTGAAAAAAACGTTCGTGCCATGATGAACCAAGGTTTCCAAAAAATGGATTTGGTAACACGTGAAGAATTTGATTTACAAACCAAGGTTCTTGCAAAAACCAGAGAAAAACTAGAAGCGCTAGAGGCTAAAGTTGCCACTTTAGAGCAAACGAAATAATTTCTCGCGCCCTATTTGAAGTTTTTATTCTGGGTAAAACTCATTAAAGAAGTTTGTATATTCTTCTTTAGATAAAAGTGTTTTGGCATTATTGCCATCTGCATTTGTATGCAACACAGATACTTGATATGTCCAAACACCTCCATCAGCATTCGCTCTTGTAATCCAGCGCACTCTCATAGTTTGTTTGACTTTGACATCTCCACCAAAAAAGATGTAATAGTCTTTTGTCTGCAAGCGTTGACGCTGACTATTTTGAAAATAAGCTGTCTCATCAACAACCGATCCATCGGAAGCTTTTGCTCTATTTAATAAATTACTTTGTAATTGGGCAGTGATTTTTTGCACTAAATCAGCTTTAACATCTTTAGCTGGAATCTCAATTGAGCTAATCGAGTAGATATCATCATCGAGCTTTACTGCTTCAAGAGTCTGAACAAACTGTTGATCCCCTATTGAGATCTTGCGTTCAAGCTTATCTGGCTTCCCTGGAAATAGAGCGGCATATCTTTGCTCGGGTGCCTGTACTATTCGCCAATTTAACTTTGGACTACAAGCTATTACCAGAAGAAAAATTGCTAAGAGTAAATAAGATCGAGCAAAACTTTTAAACAACGCCTGCTCCGTGCGCCTGTTGATCAGCATGATAGCTAGATCGCACCATAGCACCTACAGCTGCATGAGAAAAGCCCATTTCATAAGCTTTTTCTTCAAACATTTTGAATACATCTGGATGGACATAGCGAGTCACGGGCAAATGATGGCCTGAGGGGGCTAGATATTGACCAATCGTCAACATATCAATGTTGTGTTCGCGCATGTCACGCATGACTTCCAAGATCTCTTCATCAGTTTCACCCAGACCAACCATTAAGCCACTTTTTGTTGGGATATGTGGGAAGCGCTCTTTAAAGTCTTTTAATAATTTCAGAGAATGCAAATAATCCGCGCCCGGACGAGCCTGTTTATACAAACGTGGAACAGTTTCTAAATTGTGATTCATAACATCAGGCAACCCACTAGGCGCATGCTCGGCAAATATGTCTAATGCCTTATCTAGTCTTCCACGAAAATCAGGCACCAACACTTCTATGCGAGTATCTGGAGAAAGCTCTCGAGACTGGGTAATGCAGTCCACATAGTGCATGGCACCACCATCGCGCAGATCATCACGATCTACGCTGGTAATGACTACATAATTCAGCTTGAGGGCTGCAATCGTACGCGCCAAGTTTGCAGGCTCTTTTTGATCAAGAGGGTCAGGCCTTCCATGACCTACATCACAAAATGGGCAACGCCTAGTGCACTTATCGCCCATAATCATAAATGTTGCAGCACCTTTGCCAAAGCACTCGCCGATGTTGGGGCAGCTTGCCTCTTCACAAACTGTTACTAATTCATTTTCACGAAGAATCTTTTTGATTTCGTTAAAACGAGAATTTCCTGAGGCAGCTTTCACCCGAATCCAATCGGGTTTTTTTAACACCTCTTCAAGCGGAACAATTTTGATCGGAATGCGAGCAGTCTTCTCACTCGATTTTTGCTTACGAGTAGCGTCATACTGAAGATCTTGACGCGCTTCAGTAGATTGATTGGTATCCGATTTATCTATGGTCATCTGGTGTTATCTAACTCATTAAGCCCATCTAACATTAAGTGCTTTTGTAAATGCTGCAAAAGCACCTGGCTAATTCTGTCTATATTGTCCTTGATCCCGAGGGTTTGCATATCAACAGTCTTTAAGCCCTCATAACCACAGGGGTGGATGCGCCCAAACGCCTCCAAATCAGTGGCTACATTTAATGCAAGGCCATGATACGAGCAACTTTTGGAGACTTTTAGCCCTAGTGCCGCAACTTTCGCCCCAATCCACTCACGTGGCATCTGTTCCTGCTCTGCAATATAGATTCCGGGGGCGCCCACTTTTCGCTCGGCTTTCACCCCAAATTCTGACAGGGTGTCAATAAGTGCTTGCTCAATACGAAAGACTAGTTCTTTAACGTAAATTCCTAAACGCTTTAAATCAAGTAACAAATACACCACTAACTGCCCAGGGCCATGATAGGTAATCTCCCCGCCTCGATCCACTTGAACCATCGGAATCTGATTGCTAGGAGAGTGCAAATTGCTAGAATCTCCCGCTAAGCCCAAAGTAAAAACTGGGGGATGCTCTAGCACCCAGATTTCATCAACGGTATTTGTATCGCGCTCTTTAGTAAACGCTTGCATTGCTGCATACGTTTTGGCGTAATCTGCAACGCCAAGATGTTTAACCAAAGCCTTCATTAGGTCTTCTTAAAGAACAATACTCACCAGGGGATGGGTCGATAGTGTGCGATAGAGCTCATCTAATTGCTCTCGACTTGTTGCAGTGATTGGCAAAGTTATGCCCAAGTAATTTCCATCTTTTGAGGGTCTTTGCTTCACCTTAGTTTCATCAAAAGTAGGATCAAACTGTTTTGCAATGTGCACAATCGCTGGCAAATAGTCAGGAATGTTTTTTCCCATGACCTTGATGGGAAATAAAGATGGATATTCAATTAACGATTTTTCTTCTGACATACCAATGCTCTTTTCTTATTGCTGACGATGATCTGGCATTCCTAACCAAGCGCCAGTAATGATATTGCGTATGCAATGTAATCTGCGATGGAAAAAGTGATCAGCCCCTGGAACTACTTGAACCGTTAATTCTTGGGGGCGCGCCCAATCAAGCACATCAATCAATGGAATTGTTTCATCTAACTCACCATGAATCAAAATAGTGTCGGCAGGAACCTGCGCTAAGGTCCATTTACCTGCAGCACTTCCTACCATCACTAGACGCTCAGCAGGCCTACCCAATTCTGCCAATCGCTGAACAAGATGGCTACCTACAAAACTACCAAATGAAAAACCAGAAATGACGAGAGGCAAAGTGTTAGCAACATTAATCCAAGAGTGGGTAGAAGTTGCCTCAAACTGAGACCAACTTGATGGAGTTTGCATCCACTCGGTAACATGCAATAAATCCTCTAATTCTCCAACACCATCATCATGCACTCCTGCAGTGCCACCTACACCACGAAAATTGGGGCGCACGCTTACATAACCCAGTTGATTAAATGAACGAGCCATGGTCTGTGCAACTTTGTTATCCATTGTTCCGCCCATTAATGGATGTGGGTGGGCTACCAAAGCAAGACCTCGCACTGCGAAGTGCGGATCGTTTTTCAACTCATCGGGAAGATCAATTGACATTTCGATTGAGCCAACAATCCCCTCAATCTGAATTAATTTACTTCGACTATTCATACAAAATACTTTCAACAATCTAGTTAAGTTGTAAACGAGCTACAGGAGCGCCTTTAATTAAGTGTGATTGAATTATTTCCTCGACATCATCCTGATCAATTAAGGTATACCAAATGCCTTCTGGATAAACCACCATCACCGGTCCTTCAGCACAGCGATCGAGGCAACCAGCTTTATTCACTCGAATTTTTCCTGGGCCAGCAAGACCCAATTCTTTAGCCCTGTTTTTTGCATACTCAAATAAAGCAAACGCATTATGACGAGCACAACAGTCTTCGCCATTGCTTCGTTGATTTAAACAAAAAAATAAATGGTGAGAAAAGGACATAAGTTAGTACGTTTTAGTAATGTGAGTGCGGTTGAGGACGAAATGCGTTACGGATCATCCAAATAAAAGCCATAGGTAACCAGATCACTGAAACCGATTGCATCAAATCATTAAAGTGCAATAAGCGCCCCTGATTCCAGTGTCTTAAAGTCAATATGAAATAAGGATTATCAGGCATGATGTTGATCACGACAGTAACGCCAATTAAACAATATATAGCTAAAAACCATTTCGTACGCTGAGGCAAGCTTAGGGCCCAACGTAAAGCAATTGTTGCCAGAAACATTCCCCAAAATGCGCCGGTAGTTAACCAATTGAGGCTGAACTCAAGGCCAAATTGAAGAGCTGTAAACAAGGTCTTCAAAATGACGGTGAAACAAAGTAAGCCATTTAAGATCTGCCACTGTGGTGCTTTAACACGCATACCCAAGGAAAGCAGTAGGGCTACACCAAGCCAACAAAATCCAGTGATTAACATCTCTTGAGCTAGTTGATTGACCACAAGAGTGCCCCAATCAATAGATCCAAAAATGACATGCCCCCAAACGCCAACGCCGAGCCATGAGCTTTGTGGATAAATTTGCGACCATGGAAAAAGTAAAAACAATGCGCATACTGTCCAATTCAAACCAAACCACTGATCAAATCTTCGCCGCAAGGCACTTCCAGACAACCACTGCGGCCCCAAAGGAATCGCCAGCAGAGCACCTAATAAACCCCCGAACACATTTGCCCACCAATCCATTAGGCTAGGAATACGGCTTGGCACCCATGACTGCAATGTTTCCACACTTACCGCTAGAGCCGCACTTAAACCAATGGCTATGCCTAAGGCCACAAAATTTTGCCAACGCGGGTACGCAGCAAAAACCAATAAGAATCCAAAAGGGATATACGCCAAGAAATTTACCGAAACATCAAAAAGCGTAATAAACCTTGGCAAGGGGGCATCAATCCAAGCGGATGCACTAATACCATTCTGAAAATCGAAATCAAATGGGGTTAGGCTCATATAAGCAATGAGTAAGGCATAGAAAATACTGATTGCACGAGCAAGAGGCATAGCCTGCAACGGCCAAAGCAGCTTACGGGGACGATGATCTTTTGCATCCATTCCACAATTCTAGGTCAGACCTTTCTACAATGGAGAAATGACTGCGAATTTCATCCTTGAACGTGTCGCCGAGACTAAATCCACAAATGATGATCTTTTGGATCGTTGGCGCTCAGGTCGACTCATCGACCCTGTTGCCAGGATTGCTCATAAACAGACATCTGGAAAGGGGAGAGCTGGCCGGACATGGTTTTCTAGCCCCGATGACTCGATATGCTTCTCTGTTGCATATCCTTTTAAAAGAAGTCCCGCTCAACTGGCAGGCCTAAGTCTTTTAGTTGGCTTAGCAGTCATTGAGGGTATCACAAAAGCATGCAATTTAGATCCATCACTGTTGCTGCAAATAGGCTTACGTCTCAAGTGGCCAAACGATCTACTACTCAAAAATGCCAAACTCGGCGGGATTTTGATTGAAGGGGGGCAATCAAAACCTCACGAGCCAAGCTGGATGATTGTTGGTATTGGCCTCAATCTACGCAATACAGATGTAATAGAAAAAAATATCGGCCAAACAAATATTCAGCTCAGCGTAATAGAAAATTTATTACCAAAAGGGGCTGCTTTGCCAGATACAGAG
The DNA here is from genome assembly GCF_040409795.1 of Polynucleobacter sp. MWH-UH19D. Classification (NCBI taxonomy): domain Bacteria; kingdom Pseudomonadati; phylum Pseudomonadota; class Betaproteobacteria; order Burkholderiales; family Burkholderiaceae; genus Polynucleobacter; species Polynucleobacter sp. MWH-UH19D. The sequence continues at coordinate 1,856,190 of NZ_CP099571.1, forward strand.
TATCTTTGGTTAAGCTTGCTTGACTCTCTAGAGCAACATTTTCAGAGATTTGATGAGCAGGGATTTACCCCCTACCAGCCTGCCTGGAGCACATGGGATGCCTATGAAAATCAGGCCGTCTGTCTTTCTGGAGTAGGTAAAGATCCTATTTATGGCACAGCAAAAGGAATTGGTATTGATGGTTCACTGCTGCTAGAGCAAGAAGGAAAAATCATTTCCATTTATGCAGGTGATGTTTCATTAAGATTGCAGTCATGAGTCTATTTTTAATTTTTGATGTTGGTAATACACGCCTCAAATGGGCTGCTGTTGATTCCACAAAACAACCATCAGATCAACAAAAAAAGTTATGGGATTATTCTGGCTCAATTAATACTCAATCATTGAAGTCAGTCGAACATCGCATAGAGTTATCAGACTATATCTCCAAAACATTGCCAAAGCCTGATGCCATTGGCTTTAGTTGCGTTGCAGGCAAAGAGGCAATTGATCAACTTCAATCACTTTTTCCGCAATGGGAAGATATCCAGTGGAAGCAATTGAGTGGCGACAGTACCTTTGATGGCATGCGAACCCTCTACCAAGATCCAAGCAGATTAGGATCTGATCGCTGGAGTGCGATTATTGGCGCTCGCTCCTTGTCCAAAGTAAACACGCTCATTATTAATGCAGGAACTGCCACAACTATTGATTTATTGGGCGCAAATGGTGTGCACTATGGAGGCTGGATACTGCCTGGGCTTGAATTAATGCACAAAAGTCTTGAAACCAATACAGCGCAATTACCATTAGCGGTTCGCAACTCATCACTGCAAGGATTTGGCACCGCTACAAATGAAGCCATTATTGGCGGGTGCGATGCAGCGCAAATTGGCGCGATTCAGTACGCATTCAATTTAGCGAAACAGATGAATTTGCCTATAGAAAAAATCTGGCTTGATGGAGGTAATGCGAAAACCCTCATGGATCAGATTCAGAAAGCAAATTTACTAAGCACTCAGAAAATTGAAGTGAGCGAAGGTCTAGTGCTACGTGGCGTTTGGGCTTGGCTGTTAAAAAACATCTAAACCAAATAAGGAAAATTTAAGAACGTATTTTTCCTAGCAAACTCGTTGTAGAGCGCTCATACAAAAATGGGATAGCAACTGCTTTGCCTCCCCAAGTTTTTACTAGTTTGGTCTCTTCCAAGGTATCGATTTCATAATCGCCACCCTTGACATAAATATCTGGATGAATTTGCTCTATTAAATTAACGGGTGTTTGCTCAGAAAAAACAATCACTAAGTTAACACTCTCCAAGGCCGCCAATAAAGCCTGTCGATCAGATTCTGAATTAATCGGCCTATCATCACCCTTCCCCAGCATTTTGACCGAGGCATCTGAGTTCACGCCTACTACCAAGCTAGCACCTAGCGCTCGGGCTTGAGCTAAATAACTGGCATGACCACGATGCAAAATATCAAAGACCCCATTAGTAAAAACTAATGGTCTAGGCAATTTTGCGATTCGTTCATGAAGTTGTGCTGGAGAGCAAACTTTAGACTCAAAAGACGGCGGGGAATATAAACTCATATCGCAATATTAATGGCTTTAAGCACCTATCTGCGATTTTCATCAGAATGTCTTAGACTTGGCAGGCATAACTAGAAAAAAGAGGCTTCATGAACCCCAAAGCAACCTGTCAACTCGCTATTTGGCTCTTCACATGTTTAATTGGCTTATCCGTGTATAGTCCTGCTCGTGCAACATCTACTTGTAGTCCTCTGCTAAACCATACCTTCCCCCGCCTTCAGGATGAGGCTCCTCAAAATCTCTGTCAATATCAAGGCAAAGTGATTTTGGCGGTTAATACTGCTAGCTTCTGTGGCTTTACCAGCCAATATGAGGGTCTTGAAAAAATTTACGCCAAATACAAAGATAAAGGTTTTGTAGTTCTCGGATTTCCCTCCAATGATTTTGGCCAACAAGAACCTGGCAGCAATAAAGAAATCGCTGATTTCTGCAAAAATACCTATGACGTAAAGTTTCCAATGTTTGCAAAAAGTAGTGTTTCAGGAAGCAATCCAAATCCTTTTTTTAAAATGCTCATAGCGAAAACAGGCACTACCCCAAAGTGGAATTTTTATAAGTACCTAATCGACCGCAATGGTAATGTCGTGGATTCTTTTGGGAGCATCACAAAACCAACGAGCAGCTCTATTACAGATCAGATACAAAAACTTTTAGAGGAAAAAGCGCAGTGAGCAAAAAAAGAATTGCCATAATCGGCGCTGGTATTTCTGGTCTAGGGTGTGCCTATGCCCTTCGTCAACAACCCAATCTCGAGTTAACTGTGTATGAAGGTGGTAGTCATATAGGAGGACACAGCAACACCATCGATTTTTCCTATGAACATCATGGGGAACAATTAACGTATGGCGTTGATACTGGCTTTCTGGTTTTCAATCGCAAAACCTATCCACGTCTGGTAAGACTCTTTGAAGAGATTCAGGTTCCAATAGCGCCCTCTGAAATGTCTTTTTCAGTCTCAATTGATACCTCTAAAAAAGATCCCTCTCATCCCAAGCTTGAGTGGGCAGGCAATGACATCAATTCTTTTTTTGGCCAAAGATCTAATTTACTATCGCCATCCTTTTGGCATATGGCTTATGACATTCTGCGCTTTAATCGCTTAGCAACAAAACTAGCGCAAGATCAAATTGCAGCAGGCCATCAATACGCAGAGCCAGATGAAACGATTGCCGATTTTTTAGATCGAAATCGCTTTGGCCGAAGCTTTAGAGAAAATTATTTCTTACCAATGATTGGCGCAATATGGTCATGCTCAGTCGAGCAAATGCTCGAGTTCCCAATTCAAACCATGGTACGCTTTTGTCACAATCACGGCCTTCTACAAATTCAGAATCGACCTCAGTGGCTTACGATACAAGGAGGATCTCGCGAATACGTAAAACGGATTGTTCGCGCCCTTGAAGAGTCTCACGTTACGATCAAACGTGAAAATGTTCTGTGCGTCAATGCAGCCCAAAATGGGGGTTTAGCAGAAGTTATTAGTGCTTCAGGTGTCGCCTCATTTGATGAAGTGGTTATGGCATGTCATAGCGATCAAGCTCTAACTTTGTTACACGGCATTGATCAAGAAGCGCAAAATATTTTGGGTGCAATTCCTTACCAAAAAAATCGAGCCATTCTTCACACAGATACAAACTTTCTTCCCATGACAAAGCGCTGCTGGGCAGCATGGAACTACACCGCTCAATCTGGCGCGGTACCAACATCCAAACAACATGTGAGCGTGAACTACCTGATTAACCGCCTACAACCGCTTCCAAAAGCGTTACAAGATACGCAAATTATTGTGAGCTTAAATCCTTCATCGGAACCTAATCCTAAATTAGTACAACAGGAAATTCAGTATTCACATCCTGTGTTTGATATGAAAGCAATTCAAGCACAAAAGGCATTACCACTCATTCAAGGATCATCCTCAATTTGGTATTGCGGCGCATGGACTGGCTTTGGCTTTCATGAAGATGGATTGCGTTCTGGAGAGCTGGTTGCAGAAGCCTTGATTGAAAGCATGAATTCGCCGCTAAATACAATGCCTAAGCAAGATACATGCTAAATGAGTCAAGCAAAGATCAATTTTGGAGTAGTCAAGCATAGCCGCTTAAGACCAGCATTTAACGCTTTCTCTTATGGTGTTTTTACACTCACCATTCCGATGCGAGAACGCATGCGTAACCCTCACTTGTTTGATAAAACAGGCATAAGTGACAATTGTCCGGGATTATGCTCTTTCTACGACGAAGATCATGGGCATGGGAAGGCAAATAGTCTTGCATGGATCGAAAATATTTTGCAAGAAAACGGCATTGATCAAGTTGATGGTGAAATTTGGTTGCAGACTTTTCCCAGGGTTTTAGGATACGTTTTTAATCCCGTCAGTTTTTGGATTTGCACTAGCTCCAACAATAAGGTTCGCGCAATTTTGGCCGAAGTTAATAACACCTTTGGAGAGCGACACTGTTATCTGCTATGCAAGAACTCTGGGGATCCACTTCGATCTGGAGAAACGTATATCAGCAAAAAGGTATTTCATGTTTCGCCTTTTTGCGAAGTTCGTGGTGAATACCAGTTCCGATTTTTATTTCCCGAGGATAGCCAATCAAAGCAAAACACGCTTGCCCGAATTGAACTCCATGAAGATGGATTGCCGCTCATTAACACCAGCATTAGCGGAGTAAGTCGCCCCCTTACTCAATCTGCTCTATATTTAGCTCTATTGCGCTACCCGTTGATGAGCCTAGGAGTAATATTCCGAATCCATTGGCAGGCATTGAAATTATGGTTAAAAGGTGTACCCTTTCATTCGAAGCCCGAACCACCCAAGTATGAAGTTAGCAAATGAATCGCCCTGGACAAGACTTACTTTCTCGCCTAAATTTTTCAGACCATAAAAAGGGCGTGTCACTCCCACTTAAAAGTGACTACAGCACAAAAACCATTCTTAGTCTGCTATCTCAACTAAAGAATGGATACCTCAAGATGACCCTGCCAAATGGTCAGGTAAGGGAATTTGGTGATAAGGCTAGCTCATTACAGGCGGATATTCAAATCTTTGACTGGAGCGTATTCAAGGGTTTGATGTCTCATGGAGATATTGGTTTTGCAGAAAGCTATATTCGAGGAGACTGGGATAGCTCAAACCTTAAAACAATTTTAGAACTCGCCATTCGCAATCGTACGATCTTAGATAAAGCGATATACGGCACTTGGCTTGGCTCAATTTTTTATCGAGTTAAACACTGGTTAAGAGATAACAGCAAGTCGGGAAGTCGAAAAAATATTCATGCGCACTATGATTTGGGCAATGCATTCTATGGCTTATGGCTTGATCCCAGCATGAGCTATTCCAGTGCTTGGTTCTCCGAAGGCGCAAAGCAAGCTCTTGGTGATGCACAAAAAGCCAAGATTCAACGCATCTTAAGCTGCCTTGAGACCAATCCAGATGATCATATTTTAGAAATTGGCTGTGGCTGGGGTGGGGTGATGGAAGAGGCCTTGCTTAGCGGCAGATCTATTACTGGACTCACTTTGTCCACAGAACAAAAAGTGTTCGCTGAAAATCGACTACAAAGCATAGAGTCAGCAACAAGCAAACCGCATTTTGAGGTTCGCCTACAAGATTATCGTGACTGCCAGGAGCAATTTGATGGTATTGCATCTGTTGAAATGTTTGAGGCTGTTGGCGAAAAACATTGGCCACAATATTTTGAAACCATTGCAAAATGTCTGAAATTTGGTCGCAAAGCATGCATTCAGACAATTGTCATAGCCGATGATTTATTTGAGCGCTACCGCCACAGTACTGACTTTATTCAGCAGTACGTATTTCCTGGAGGCATGCTGCCATCTCGTGACAGCTTCAAAGCAGCCGCAGCTAAAGCTGGCTTACAAATTGAAAATGAATTTGTATTCGGAGCAGACTACGCTAAAACGCTTTGTATTTGGCGGGATAACTTTAATCAAAAACTTCAGGAAATTCGTGAGCTAGGCTTTGACGAAACATTTATTCGGCTCTGGAACTTTTATCTGATGTATTGCGCTGCTGGATTCTCAGAGCGCAATATTGACGTTGTGCAATTTACTCTCAGCCACTCTTCATATAAGACATCATGAAGCAAATGGGAATCTCCAGTTTTTCAGGTAAATGCATTTGGATTATTGGTGCTTCTAGCGGAATTGGGGAAGCGTGCGCTAAATTATTCATTCAACAAAATGCACGCGTAGCTCTATCAAGTAGAAGAATTGATCGCCTGAATGCTATTGCAAACAAAGCCAAGCCTAATCAAGCACTTGTAGTTCCTTTAGATGTCACTAAGGATGAGCAATTTGCAATAGCTTACGAACAAATCATCAATACATGGGGTGAGATAGATTTACTTCTATTTGTATCGGGTGTTTATGCCCCCTTAAGAGCAGATAATTTTGATATTGACATAGCCAGACAAACCATCGAAGCTAATCTGCTTGGTCCAATGAAGGCAGTAGCTCTGGTACTACCAAAAATGCTTAAGGCTCAAAAAGGTCATATAGCAATTGTAGGAAGCGTTGCTGGATACAGCGGCCTACCAAAGGCTCTAGCATATGGGCCCAGCAAAGCTGCCATCATCAACTTTTGTGAAACCCTACACTATGACTTGCTGCCCAAAGGCATTGGTGTGCATATGATTTCCCCAGGCTTTGTCGCAACAGAGGCCACCGCACAAAATGATTTTGAAATGCCGGCCTTAATTAGTGCTGAAGAGGCAGCCTCAGAAATATTAAAAGGCATTCAGGAAGGTGAATTTGATATTCACTTTCCAAAACGATTTTCAAGATTTTTAAAATTCCTGAGAATCTTGCCTTATCCCCTTTATTTTTGGATAGTACGGCGCTTCGTCAAAATCTAGTGCCCTGTTTATACAGGGGCTCGACTCATTACTATTGACGATATTTATCTTTACGAATTTTTTCTTCAAGGTAATCCATTACTGCGATTGCCTTTGCCTTAGTACCAGCAATGGATGGTGAGGTGACATACTTGCCTTGCATCACAATAGTTGGCACACCATCAATACGATAAGCTTCGGCTAATTGTTTAGCAGCCCTTGCTTTTGAAACTACTGCGAAAGAACGATAAGTTGCGAGGAAAGTATTCCGATCAATACCCTGTGAGGCAACCCAATCGGCAATTTCAGTTTCGGTAAGTAAGCGCTTGTTCTCTTTATGCATTGCGTACATTACTTTTTCATTGAGCGCATCGCCCTTACCCATCGCCTCAAGAGCGTAATACAGTTGGCTATGTGGCAGGAAATCATCTCTAAATGCTACTGGCACCCTGCGGAAAACAACATCTTTAGGCTGACGCTTAACCCAAGCGCTTAACTCAGGCTCAAAGTCATAGCAATGAGGGCAGCCATACCAAAAGAACTCGATAACTTCGACCTTACCTTTTTGCTCTACAGCTTGTGGTGCAGGCAGAACTCGGTAATCAAAGCCTTCTTCAATTTTCTGTGCGTGGACAGCGCCACATAAAAATATCAGAGTGAATGCTAAAAAAATTCGTTTGCTAAATGAAATCATAGTTACAGTTTATTTGCTTGTTTTAATCAGGGTAGATTTAATGCCCATACCATTTAATTTATCGCGAGCAGGGTTGCTCTCTTCGGCGCTGGCATATGGTCCGGTGCGAACACGCCATAAGGTATTGCCATCACTCGTTACCTCACTTAACTGTGCCTGAATACCTTGAATGGCTAATGCAGCTTTTTGGGCGTCTGCATCAGCGCGCTTTGTAAATGCACCTACTTGCAAGAAATAAATAGCATCGCCTTTTGAAGCTGCCGCAGAACTGCTCGCATCGGTCGACTTTTTGCCACTGACCAAATCGCCAATTGGGTCGCTACTTGGAGGTGCCGGAAGTTTTCCTTGTAAGGGCTTATTTAAATCTGGTCCCTCATTGGCAACGGCAGCCTCACCCTCAGCTGAGGCTGAAGGTTTAATGGTAATAGGCAAATTAGGCGCCCTAACCCCTGGTCTTTCTTGTGGGGTATTTTTAGAAAGATAGAAAGCAATCACGAAAGCGATTCCTAAGCCAGCACCCAATCCAAGAACAAAACCCAAAATAGTGCCGCCATATTGAGAATTGCGATTTGAAGTGCTCATATTAGGATCCATGGCTTGCTTTTTGAAGCTTGCTAGTTGATTCGGTTTTTTCATCATATCCTCATCTTACATATTCACTTCATTCGATGCCACTACATCTTTGCTGGCGCAGATACCCCTAGCACTCTTAATCCATTTTGCAGAACCTGGCGCGTTGCTGATAACAACGCCAAGCGTGCAAGCTTTAGTGGCTCATCATCTACTAATACACGATCAGCATTGTAGAAAGTATGAAAATCACCAGCCAAATCACGCAAGTAGAAAGCAAGAGCATGCGGCGCTAGCTCTGCTGCTGCATTAGTTAATACCTCTGGGTACTCTGCTAAACGTCTTAACAAATGGTCAGAAGCCTTACTTTGCAATAAAGATAAATTGGCATTTGTTAAATCAGCAAGCTTGCCACCCCATTGCTGCAATATAGAGCTAATACGCGCATGTGCATACTGTACATAGAACACGGGATTTTCATCATTTTGCGCAAGTGCCAAATCAATATCAAAAACAAACTCTGTATCGGCTTTGCGAGAAATCAAGAAAAAGCGAACTGCATCACGACCACGCTGTAAAGCCAACTCTCGCTCTTCAGCAGTCATTTCAGGAGTAACGCCACCAGACCATTCAATCAGATCTCGCACAGTCACATAAGAACCTGCACGTTTTGAAATCTTCACCTCTTCACCATGACGCATCACGGTCACCATCTTATGCAAGACATAATCTGGATATGTCTTTGGAATATCCCATCCCCGCTTTTGCGCTACGCCCTGCAAACCAGAGCGAACACGCACAATGGTTCCATGGTGATCACTACCTTGAACGTTAATCACTTTCTCAAAGCCACGATTCCATTTGCTGGTGTGATAAGCCACGTCTGGAACAAAGTAAGTAAAGCTTCCATCTGACTTGCGCATGACGCGATCTTTATCGTCGCCATCATCCGTTGTCCTCAACCATAAAGCGCCTTCGGCCTCATAGGTTTTTCCGATAGCCTGCAAATCTTGCACGATCTGATTAACGCTTCCATCGGTATACAAAGATGACTCTAGGTAATAGCAATCAAATTTCACACCAAATGTCTTCAAATCAATGTCTTGTTCCTTACGTAAATATGCCACTGCAAATTTACGAATAGATTCCAGGTCGTCTTGATAATCGGGTGATGCCTTAAAAGCACTGGCAATTTCTGCGATATATTCACCGTTGTAAGCCTGCTCGGGCCAATTAGCATCTCCAGGCTTTAGTCCTTGTAGACGGGCTTGCACAGATAATGCAAGATTGGCAATCTGAACACCAGCATCGTTGTAGTAAAACTCGCGATGTACCTTAACCCCTTGAGTGGCCAAAAGATTGGCTAGAGCATCGCCGAGCGCCGCTTGTCTACCATGACCCACATGCAAAGGACCGGTTGGGTTTGCTGACACGAACTCAATCATGGCCCTAGCAACCGGTTCGGAACCCTGATTTATCTCGCCAAAATGGACTCCAGATGAAAGGATCTCTCTAACAACTGCTGTCTTAGCGGTATTGCTGAGACGGAAATTAATGAAACCAGGTCCAGCAATTTCGCAAGATGAAATGAGTTGATCAAACCCCGCCTGCTTTTGCAAGCGATCTACCAATGCCTGAGCCAAATCTCGCGGATTGAGCTTCCAGGCCTTGGACAGCTGGAGAGCAATATTGCACGCAACATCTCCATGATCGACCGCCTTGGGCCGCTCTAAGCGAGGGGGTGGGGCTTCATCTAAGCCACGCTCCTGAGCCATGCCGTTTAAGGCCGAGCTCAACATCTCAATTAAACGATTTTTATTGGTCTGCAACATAGATAAGTGAGTTTATCAGGTGGTAAGCTGTCGAAATGATCTATCAATTTCGCTCCAAAGCTGGTCCAGACGTCATCATGCTGGCTGATCTGACTAAGCGAATCTTCGACATCTTGGGTCGTCAACTCGAGCCCAGGGGGATTCTGACCGAAGAGCAATTGCCCACGTTAATTGCTACTCTAGAAAACGCCATCTTGAAAGACCTTGAAGAGCGTTCAAAAGTAAAGGGCGAGCAGGGCGAAACATCTGAAAAGCCTAAGTTAGCTGATCGACTTGGTCAAAGGGCGTATCCATTTTTAGAACTCATGAAACAGGCTCGAGCTAAAAACGAGCCTGTGATATGGGGCGTTTAATCAATCAAACTTGCAAGTTGTCGGCGTACATCATCCACCGATTGACCTCGACGCTTTGCCAAATCCTCAAGCTGCTCAGGAGTAATTTTTCCAACATTGAAATATTGAGCATCGGGATGCGCCAAATAGAAACCGCTTACGCTTGACGCAGGGTTCATCGCCAGAGATTCAGTTAAGGTCATGCCAATATCTTCTGAACCAATCACTCGCATTAAGTCTTCTTTCACTTCATGTGCAGGGCACGCAGGATAACCAGGCGCTGGACGAATACCACGATATTCCTCATTGATCATTTGATCATTAGTAAGTAGCTCATCGGTTGCGTAGCCCCAGAGATCTGTACGAACGCGATGATGCATTAATTCAGCGAAAGCTTCAGCCAAACGATCTGCCAATGCTTTCAACATAATCGCGCTGTAATCATCATGCTTAGACTGAAACTCTGCCACCTTCTTGTCAACGCCATGACCAGCGGTCACCGCAAAACATCCCACATAATCAGCCACACCTGAATCTTTTGGTGCAACATAATCCGCAAGACAACGATTCGGTCTGCGTACACCCTCAATCACTGGACGCTCGGATTGTTGGCGTAAGTTGTGCCAGACAAATAAGGGATGTTGACGCTCTTCATCGCTATATAAAACAATGTCATCACCAATGGCATTAGCAGGATAGAAAGCAACTACACCGTCAGCCTGTAACCATTGACCTTTAATGAGTTTGTCCAACATGCCCTGAGCATCCGCATAAACCTTGCGCGCCTCCTCGCCAACTACTTCATCATCCAAGATCGCTGGGAATTTACCCGCTAAATCCCAAGTTTGAAAAAATGGTGTCCAGTCAATGTACTTCGCAATATCGCCAAGAGAAAAGTTCTTAAAGACACGACGCCCAATAAATTTTGGCTTTTCTGGCACATACGCCGACCAGTTGATCATCTCGCGATTTTTACGTGCTGCCTCTAATGAAATACTCGGTGTAGCTTTCTTATTTGCATGTTGCTCACGAATACGAGCATAGTCATCTCTTAACTCTTGAATGAATTTCTTAGCACTCTCATCTGACAAGAGATTTGAGGCTACTGACACAGAGCGAGATGCATCGGGCACATACACTACTGGACCGTCATAATGGGGAGCAATTTTTACAGCCGTGTGAACCCGTGAAGTAGTCGCACCACCAATCATCAAAGGAATTTGGCGAGAGCGGAAATATTCATCACGCTGCATCTCTTGTGCAACATAAGTCATCTCTTCAAGCGATGGCGTAATCAACCCTGAGAGACCAACAATATCTGCATTCTCTTCTTTAGCGCGCTTTAAGATTTCCGCACAGGGCACCATGACACCCATATTGGCAACTTCAAAGTTATTGCACTGAAGCACTACCGTAACAATATTTTTACCAATATCGTGAACGTCACCCTTGACGGTAGCCATCACAATCTTACCCTTAGCTTTAGCCTCTCCACCGGCAGCAATATGTTGGCGTTTTTCTTCCTCAATATAAGGAATGAGCATGGCTACAGCTTGTTTCATTACGCGTGCGCTCTTTACTACTTGAGGCAGGAACATTTTTCCAGCGCCAAACAAATCACCCACAACGTTCATACCATCCATGAGCGGGCCTTCAATGACCTCGATTGGTCTGCCACCCGCACCCATGATTTCAGCGCGCAACTCTTCAGTATCCTCTTCGATGAATGTCGTGATGCCATGTACTAAAGCATGCGTTAAACGCTCACGTACTGGCGCTTCACGCCATACTAAATTCTCAACCTGCTTGGTACCATCGCCTTTAAATTGATCGGCAATTGCCAAAAGTCTCTCGGTTGGCGTTTGACCTTCTTTTTCCTTAAAACGATTGAGTACTACATCTTCAACACGCTCACGTAATTCTGGGTCGAGATCTGCATAAACTCCTAGCTGCCCAGCATTGACGATACCCATGTCCATGCCGGCCTGAATGGCATGGTAAAGAAATACTGTATGTATCGCCTCTCGTACTCGATCATTTCCACGGAAAGAAAAACTTACATTAGAAACACCACCGCTAACCTTTGCGCCAGGAAGATTCTCTTTTATCCAACGAGTGGCATTGATGAAATCCACAGCATAGTTATCGTGCTCTTCAATACCCGTTGCAATGGCAAAGATATTAGGGTCAAAAATAATATCTTCCGCGGGAAAGCCAATCTCGTTTACCAGAATGTCATAGCTTCGCTGACAAATTTCTATCTTGCGTTGGAATGTATCTGCCTGACCCGCCTCATCAAACGCCATGACAACCGTCGCGGCACCATAACGACGGATTAGGGCTGCTTGCTTACGAAAGGGTTCCTCGCCCTCTTTCATGGAAATCGAATTAACGATGGGCTTACCCTGTATGCACTTCAACCCCGCCTCGATCACACTCCATTTCGAGGAGTCAATCATGATGGGTACACGTGCAATATCTGGTTCAGAAGCAATCAAATTGAGGAAGCGTGTCATTGCCGCTTCAGAATCAAGCATTGCTTCATCCATATTGATATCAATCACTTGCGCGCCATTTTCAACTTGCTGGCGTGCTACCGCAAGCGCTTCATCAAATTGATTATTCAGAATCATTCGCGCAAACGCTTTGGAGCCCGTTACATTGGTGCGCTCCCCAATGTTCACGAATCCCACTTCGGCAGTCACATTGAATGGCTCTAAACCAGAGAGCTTCATTGCGGGAATGGTTTGCATCTGATTTTTGTTTTCTACCTTAGTCATGCTTCCTCAACTTCTTCTCGATAGAAAACTCTAGGCTTACGTTTTGCAACAGCATTCGCAATAGCGCGAATATGGTCCGGCGTAGTCCCGCAGCAACCGCCCACCAAGTTCACTAACCCATCTTTCGCAAAACCGTCTACTAGACTCGAAGTAATTTCAGGAGTCTCATCAAATCCAGTGTCACTCATCGGGTTAGGTAAACCTGCGTTTGGATAGCAAGAGACTGCCGCATCGCAAATACGGGCTAACTCGGCAATATAAGGTCGCATTAAGGCTGCACCAAGCGCGCAGTTGAGCCCAAAGGTCAATGGCTTAATGTGGCGCAAGCTATTCCAGAACGCCTCAACGGTTTGCCCAGAGAGAATTCTTCCGGAGGCATCTGTTACGGTTCCAGAAATCATGACTGGTAAGCGCTCGCCCGTTTCTTCAAAGAATTCATCCAGAGCGAACAACGCTGCTTTTGCATTCAGAGTATCGAAAATAGTTTCAACTAAAAATAAATCGACTCCGCCCGTAAAGAGCCCTTCGATTTGTTCACGATATGAAGCACGCAAAGCATCAAAGGTAATATTGCGAGCACCTGGATCATTCACATCAGGAGAAATACTCGCAGTTTTTGGAGTTGGGCCAATCGCACCAGCAGCAAAACGGGGTTTTTCTGCAGTGCTGTATTTATCGCAAGCCGCACGTGCCAGCCTTGCCGAGACTTCATTCATCTCTCTCGCCAAGCCAGGCATTTTGTAATCTTCTTGGGCTACTGAGGTGGCGCCAAATGTATTCGTTTCAATAATGTCAGCGCCAGCATCCAAATACTTCTCATGGATCTCACTAATAATTTGTGGTTGTGTGAGCACCAATAATTCGTTGTTTCCCTTGAGGTCGCCAGCGTGCTCTGCAAAACGAGTATTACCTGGTAGTCCGCGGTAATCTGCCTCAGTTAACTTGTATTGCTGAATCATGGTCCCCATGGCACCATCCAATATGAGGATGCGCTGCTTTAAAAGCTCAGGAAGCACCTGGCCGCGGGTATAAGGCTGGGACAAACCATTAAATTGCATTGCTTAACCGGGATTGATCTCTAGAATCCCTTATTCTATTGGAAAAGCCACTTTTTATTTACCTTGGAGCCCTCATGTTTGGAACCATTCCTGAATTCAATCAAAGTCTTGAGATGTTTAAAACCATGTGGGGACAAGGTGCGGCTGGCCAAGCTGGACAGTTTCCTTTCACCACAGATGCCTCAAAGGCGGCAGGGGGACTAGGCGCGGCATTCCCTGGCATGGATATTGAGGAGCTCGAGAAACGCATTAAAGACCTCAAAAGCGTTGAAAACTGGCTCAACCTTAACCTCAATATTTTAAAGTCAACAATTCAGGGGCTTGAAGTGCAACACGCAACAATGATGGCCCTGAAATCATTTGGAGATGCGGTCTCAGCTGCAAGCACAGCAGCAACTGCAAAAGCAGAGCCCAGTGAGAGCCCTAAAGCAAGTAAGCCTAAATCACGGAAAACCGCAACACGCCGTCCTCGCAAAGCCGGCGATCCAACTTACCTTGACGAAGTAGGTAATTCAGGTGAGCAATAGCCTCTCCCATTGCAAAAGTCAGTTGGTGAATGTCGAGCTCGCGCTTAAATAGAACTGGCACAAGCTCACGAGCAGTCGTAGGCTTTTGACAGGCTTTTAGCGCATCTGCAAGGCGCTCGTCATGATGCGCATTTAACTGGGCTACTCTAGGTTTAATTCCAATGAAAGGTTTGCCATGAGATGGCAATACCAATGCATCATCCGGTAATGGCAAATACTTTTTAAGTGATTGCAAATATAAGCCCAATGGATCTGCATCTGGATCTGCATCATAAACGCTAACGTTCGTAGAGATGCGCGGCAACAGCATGTCTCCAGAAATGAGTACATTGAGGTCTTTACAAAAAAGTGATGCATGTTCTGGCGCATGACCATAACCCATAATGACTTGCCAATCATGCCCACCGATTGAGATCAACTCGCCATCAAGTATCCGACGATATTGACGCGGAACACCGGGAACCATATTGCTGTAGTAATTTGAGCGGGCCCGTATCTTTTCCAAATCTTCTGGTGCAGTTAATCCATGCTTTTGAAAATGATCAGCTGAACCACCACTGCCCGCACGCGCACCAACTGCTACACCCCCTTCTTTACAACTTAACCACTGCGCCGTCAAATAGTCAGTCATTGAAATCCATAAAGGGACATTCCATTTTTCACATAGCCATTGAGATAAGCCAATGTGATCTGGATGCATATGCGTCACAAGCACGCGTAACACTGGCAAGCCTTCTAATTGAGTTGAAAAAATAGATTCCCACGATGCTTTCGTTTCATCATTTGCGATACCACAATCAACAATTGTCCAACCTTCAACCCCATCAAATTGATCGCGTAATAACCAAAGATTAATGTGGTCTAAGGCGAATGGCAGCCTCATCCGCAACCAACGAACCCCTGGAGCAACTTCAATGCTTTGACCAATTGGCGGAAGTTGATCACCTAATGGATAATGAATAGCGGATTCATTTGCAGCTTGATGTTGATTACTCATATTGAAATTTTATTTTTTATTTAAGGATCGCATTGACAACGGTTCCATCACCCTGCATCAACTGGTGCGACATTAACCCTGAAAACGGCTATTGTCGGGGCTGTTATCGCACGCTCTCGGAAATTTCAGATTGGTCGGAACTTTCAAATGAAGAAAAACTAAAGATTTGGGAAGTCATTACTACTGGCAAACTACAAGTCACAAAGTAAGGCAATTCCTAAATCAACTTAGCGATTCACATCCACAATCAAACGACCACGAACATTTCCAAGCATCAGCTCTTGAGCATACTTTAAAGATTCTTCTAAAGTAATTTCATGCGAAATTTCCTCTAAGGTCTTTAAATCTACCAATTGGCTTAATTGCTCATAAGCGGCAATACGTTTTTCACGAGGCACAGTAACACTATTAATTCCATACAGGGTAATACCCCGCAATATAAATGGCGCAACAGTAGCAGGAAAGTCCATGCCTTGCGCAAGACCACAAGCAGCAACCGCACCATTACTCTTGGTTTGTGCGCAAGCATTTGCAAGCGTATGGCTGCCTACACTATCTAATACTGCCGCCCAACGCTCTTTAGCTAAAGGCTTACCTGGTGCTGACAAGCTGGCACGATCAATCACTTCGGTGGCACCTAATTTTTTCAGATAGTCCGCCTCAGCCATACGCCCTGTGCTAGCAACAACCGTAAACCCTAGCTTACTTAATAAGGTAATGGCAAAGCTACCGACGCCGCCCGCAGCGCCGGTGACCAGCACTTCACCGTCGCTTGGCTTGAGCCCATGCTTTTGTAAAGCCATCACGCACAACATCGCGGTATATCCAGCCGTACCAATTGCAAGTGCTTGTTTTGCGTTAAAGCCCTTTGGCAATGGAATCAGCCACTCTGATTTCACGCGTGCTTGTTGGGCTAAACCACCCCAGTGACCTTCTCCCACTCCCCAGCCATTTAAAAGTACCTTGTCGCCTACCTTAAAGTCAGGGCTAGCACTTTCTATTACCTCTCCAGCAAAATCAATCCCAGGAACCATTGGAAAACTCCGCACCACAGGACCTTTCCCAGTAATTGCAAGACCATCCTTGTAATTTAGGGTGGAGTAGAGCACTTTTACCCTGACATCGCCCTCCGGAAGGCTGGTTTCATCAACCTGCCCAAGCTCAGCTCTATATCCTTGGTCATCCTTATTAATCAAGATTGCTTTAAACATGTCTCTTTTCCCCGGTTCTTTCAATCCATGGAGTGCTTTCCCCACAGCTTTTGTGTAATAGGTTTATCCTAACGAGCATTGTCGATTATGGAGGTTTCCATGAAAAAAATTCTACTATTAACTGCAACTTCTGGCTTATTGCTCGCAGGCTGCTATTCAACCAGCATCAATATGTCGATGGGCAATATGCGTCTGATCACCTCAAGCGCAAGCCCACAGGACGTCATGGACTTTGCGACCCAAACATGTAAAAACGATTTTTACCAAGGCGCCAGCTTTTTATCTAAGGCTGGCAAAGAGTATCGATTCAAGTGCGTGAAGGCCGAAGAAAACGAAGTATTAATTCCAATTCCAGGCACGACAATAGAAGCAACGCCTAAAACAGAAAGCAAGTAAAGAGAGATGGCCCCATTTACATCTCAAGAGTTACGTAAAGGATTCGCATCTTTTGCAACTGGGGTCACTGTCATTACCTGCACTGATGAAGATGGAAATCCGCACGGTATTACGATTAGCTCATTTAATACCGTCTCTCTTGAGCCACCGTTAATTTTATGGAGCCTAAAGAAGCATTCTCGCTTAATGCCATGGGTCGAGGTGGGCAAAAAACATTTAATTCACGTGCTAGAGCGCTCACAAGAATCTTTAGCGATGCACTTTGCAACTGTCAAGGTCAATCAATTTTCACAAATTGATCATCAACTTGCCGATAGCGGATTAACCCAAATCAATGATTGCGTTGCCTACTATGAATGCGAAACTGTCTCCGTTCATGTTGGCGGAGATCACAACATCATTGTTGCCAAAGTCATTCAGTTAAAAAATTATCCCGAAAAAGAGCCGCTCATTTTTGCTAGAAGCAAATTTGTTGGTTTAGATTTTTCTGAAGCTAAAACTAGCTAAGCACTAAATCAATTGATAGGAAAACACATGATGCGTTTATGGGGGCGAAAAAGCTCTATTAATGTTCAAAAAGTATTGTGGTGTCTTGCTGAATTGGGCCTCAAAGAAGGCGTTGATTTTGAACGAATTGATGCTGGCCTTCAGTTTGGGAAAGTGCGTACCCCCGAGTTCTTAAAGCTAAATCCAAATGGTCTAGTACCCACACTTGAAGACAAAGGCCTTGTGCTGTGGGAGTCTAATACCATCATGCGTTACTTGGCATCACAGTACAACCAGAATAATCGCTTTCCTACAGATGTTTCATCTCAATACAGCTCTGAAAAATGGATGGACTGGCAAGTGGGTACGCTGTGGCCTATTTTGCGCCCTGCTTTCATCGGTCTTACACGAGTTCCAGTAGCAGAGCAAAATCATGAATTAATTCTGAAGTCTTATCAAGAAACAAATCAGCTATTTGAAGTGCTTGATCAAACCTTAGCCTCGCAAGCATTTTGCTCTGGAGAAAGATTTCATCTAGGTGATATCGTTCTTAGCTTGTGCGTGCATCGCTGGATCTTAATTAATAATACATTTGCAAAAGAAACTGGTCCACGAGCAAATTTACAAAATATCGATCGCTGGTTAATTCGTATCAAGACTGAAACGCATTTTGAAGAATTTGCCGAGAAAGAGCTCAATATCATTAACAAGTGATATTGATTAATCTCAAAAAATTATTCTTGTTTGAATTTTTTCTGATGGTGATCTGCACCCATATAGAGATACATCGCAGGTACTACAAACAGTGTAAATAAAGTGCCGATTGATAGGCCTGTAAAGATCACAATACCCATAGATTGACGACCGGCCGCACCAGCTCCAGAGGCAATAACCAGCGGCACCACTCCCAGCACCATCGCTGCAGTAGTCATCAAAATTGGTCTAAGACGAACACTGCTTGCCTCCACAATTGCATCTAATTTACTGCGTCCCGCCTCTTGCAATTCGTTGGCAAATTCCACAATCAAAATACCATGCTTACTTATCAAACCCATCAAGGTCACCAAGCCTACTTGTGTGTAAACATTTAAGGTGGTGAAGCCAAGATTAATAAAGATCAGGGCGCCAAAAAGCGCTAATGGCACGGATACCAAGATAACAATCGGATCACGAAAGCTTTCAAACTGTGCCGCCAACACCAGAAATACAATCAAAATCGCAAAAAACATTGTTACAAGAAAGCCGCCCGACTCAGACATAAACTGACGTGAAGGGCCAGCGTAGTCCATGGAATAACCATTTGGTGCAACCTCTTTGAGAGTCTGGCGCATGTATTCCAATAAATCTGCCTGGGAAATAAATGGCGTACTCACCCCAGAAATAGTTGCGGAGTTCAATTGCTGAAAATGATTAATCGATTGCGGTACGACGCGCTGCTTAATGCTGGCAATAGTACGCGCTTGAATCATGGCACCGCTTGGCGTACGAATGTAGTAATCAAGAATCTGATCTGGATTTAAGCGGTCAACCTGCTTTACTTGCGGGATCACTCGATATGAACGGCCTGAGACAGAAAAGTAGTTTACGTAGCCGCCACCTAAAGCCGCTGAAAGCGCTGCACCAACTTGCTGTTGGGTCATTCCTAATGCGGCTACCTTTTCACGATCAATCACCAGGACATCCTGCGGCTTATCAATTTTGAGATCAGAGTCCACAAAGAAGAAGTTGCCACTTCGGCGCGCTTTATCTAAGACAGCTTGAGATACCTCATTCAGTTGCTCATATGACTCAGTAGTATTGATAACCACCTGCACTGGCAAACCTTGAGCACCAGGCAAAGCTGGGAACTGGAAGGCTGCCACCCGAGCGCCAGCAATCGTATTCCATTTTTGCTGCATATCCTCTTGAAACTTAGTGGCACTACGACTGCGTGAACTCCAATCCTTTAACAAAATTCCACCAAAGCTAGAGGTTGGACTTGTAATTTGAAAGGCTTGCTCATATTCTGGTTCGGCTGCGGCAATCGCATAAATTTGATTTGCATAGGTTTGCATCTGATTTACAGTGCCGTTTGGTGGGCCAGAAGCCTGCATCAAGACAATCCCCTGGTCTTCTGTTGGCGCTAATTCAGCACGGGCAGTGGCATAAAGATAGGCAACTCCACCAAGCAAAATAACACCCATAACAATAATAACTTGCCATGTACTCAATAAGTCACGCAAGCTTGCTTGATAACTGTGATGCACCCGATCAAATATTTGATCAATCTTTTGCACAAATGAAGAGGCTTCTTGCTCTTCAGTAAAAATACGTGAGCACATCATCGGCGATAAAGTGAGTGCGATTAAGCCCGATACCGCCACAGCACTAGCTAACGTAAAAGCAAATTCTGTAAAAAGAGCCCCGGTCAACCCACCCTGGAAACCAATTGGAATATATACGGCAATCAATACAACCGTCATTGCTAGAATTGGGCCGCCTAATTCACGAGCTGCAATTAATGAGGCCTCTAAAGGTGATTTACCTTCCTTCATATGTCTGTCAACGTTTTCTACAACGATAATGGCGTCATCAACAACCAGACCAATTGCTAGCACTAAAGCTAGAAGCGTTAGCAAATTGATGGAGTAGCCCAGAATTTGCATTAAGAAAAAAGTGCCGATTAAAGACAATGGCATCGCAATCACAGGAACTGCGACTGCACGAACACTACCCAAAAACAAATAAATGACAACTGTCACTATGACCAATGCCTCAAGCAGCGTTGAGATCACCTCATCGATCGAACTAGTAATAAATTCTGTTGAGTCGTAAACAACTTGACCATTCATCCCAATCGGCAATTGTTTCTGAATATCAGGAACGACATCTCTTACTCGCTGGGCAACATCCAGTAAATTTGCCTGAGGCGCAACCTTAATGCCAATAAAAACCGATTGTTTGCCACTAAAAGCCACATTGGTGTTGTAATCCTCAGAGCCTAAAGAAACATTTGCTACTTGATCTAAGTAAACAATGTTGATGCCATCCTTCTTAACAACCAGCTTTCGGAACTCTTCTAAGGTATGTAAGTCAGTACCGGCAACCAAGTCGACAGCAACCATGTCTCCTTTTGTACTACCCACTGCAGAGAGGTAATTATTTGCTGCCATGGCACTGTAAACATCATCCGCACCGACGCCCAGGCCAGCCATTTTTTCGCGATCCAACCAAGCGCGTAAGGCAAACTTTCTTCCACCAATAATTTCCGCATTTTGTACGCCCTCAACCGAATCCAGCTTAGGCTTTACAACACGCAATAAGTAATCTGTGATCGCATTGTTTGGCAATTGATCACTATAAAAACCCATATACATCGCTGCTGTAGATTGGCCTACTTGCACGGTTAATACAGGTTGTTGTGCCTGAGGTGGTAATTGATTTTTTACTGCACTTATCTGCGTCTGAATCTGCGTCAATGCTGAGTTCGAGTCATAGTTCAGTTTAAGTGTCGCAATAATAGTTGAGACACCGCTCACACTCGTTGAGGAGAGATAATCGATTCCTTGCGCTTGCGCTATCGAAGCCTCTAAAGGCTGCGTAATAAATCCAGCGATCGTTTCAGGATCAGCGCCATAGTAAGCCGTTGTAATCGTAACAATGGCATTTTGAGTTTGTGGATATTGATTAACTGGTAATGAGCCAATCGCCTTCAAACCAAAAACAAGCACAAGCGCACTTACTACCAGTGATAGCACTGGCCTGCGGATGAATATATCAGTCCAATTCATCGGCTTATTATTCCTGCGGCTTAGGATCAGGTGAATTTGCTGGCTGCACCTTGTTATTCACAATCAATGGTGTCCCGTTCTTTAGCTTTAACTGACCACTAGTAACTACGGTATCGCCTTCATTAATTCCCTTAAGAATGGCGACTTGATCTCCACGAGTTGCCCCAGTCGTGACAAATACTTGCTGCGCCTCTAATGCAGGTTTGCCCTGCTTGTCCTTCTTACCAGTGGGTTTAGCAATAAATACGGTTGATCCATAAGGGTTATAAGTCACTGCCGTTTGTGGCAAGGTTAGCAATTTCACCTCAGCACCAAGTTTGATGTTTACATTAGCAAACATACCAGGCAAAACTTTTTTCTCCGGATTTGCAAGCTGCGCTTCAATTTGAATGTTACGAGTATTGGTATCTACTTTTGGACTGATTGCAGTAATCTTTCCAGTAAAACTAGCGTCTTTAAATGCGTCTGTAGTAACTACAACCTCTTGCCCAACTTGAATTTGCTCTGCATTGCCCTGAGGTAATGTGAAATCAACAAAAATGGGGTCTAGAGTTTGTAAGGTGATTAATTTATCGCCTGGATTAACAAATTGACCAGGATTAATCGAGACAATGCCAACCCGCCCACTAAATGGGGCCTTCAGATTTTTCTTAGCAACTAAAGCGGTTTGAGCTTCAACTTGAGCTTGCTTTGATTGTGCATCGGCTTTACTGGTATCAAAAACATTCTTGCTGATTGCCTGAATGGCTAGCTGCAATTTATCTCTCTCATTTATTACTTTTGCGAGATCTGCCATTGCCTTTAAAGAATTGAGCTGAGCGACATCAGATGCATCATTTAATTTAATGAGAAGATCGCCTTCTTTTACGTCTTGACCAGATTTAACAGGCACAACCTGCACTAAGCCGCCAATTTCTGTACTGAGATCAACGCCCCTGAAAGCACGAATATTTCCAACGCTAGTTAACTTGGGCTGCCATTCTGACGTTGCAACCACCATCGTAGAAACGGTAGCTGGAGGTAAACCCATTCCTGATATGAAGTGCTTAATCATGAATGACTTGAACTGATTAAAAGCAAAAATCAGGCCTAGCAATAAAAACACTCCGCACAACATCACTGTCATGCGACGTTGCAAAGGCTCCATTGCCATTAACTTGGCATAAGCTTTTGTGCCACGCCACTTAACGCCCATGCGTGCATAAAATGCTTTGGCCCTCTCCCACAACCCAATAGCTCTTTCGCGTATCTTCCATTGCACGGCCTTTAACTTCAACCACGCCCATAGAGCAATAGCGGCGGCAATTAGCTTACTTTTAATTGTTTGCAGAAGTTTCATTTTGATCTTTATTCGCTATATCTTTTGGTTTGAAGGCTGGGCCAATCCGATTCCACCACCCACCGCCTAATGCTGCAAATAATGCTGCTGTATCCGAGAAGCGTGTTGCTTGTGCAGCGACAGACTTCACCTTGGCTTGCTGATATTGATTTTGGTAATACAGCACTGCCAAATAACTTGCTGTTCCTAATTTATATTGCTTCTGAACCAGATCTAATGTTTCATACGCATAACGCTCTGCATCAGAAGCCGCTTTCAGCGCTTGAGCGCCGGTCTCTAAAGCGCGCAATGCATTAGCAACCTCCTGAAAAGCATTTAAGACGGTGGCTTGATATTGGAAAGCAGCTTGCTCATAGTTTGCAAGTGCGCCACGACGTTGCGCCAAAAGTTGACCGCCTTGAAACAAAGGCTGCAAAATTCCGCCCCCAATAGACCATAAAGCAGAGTTCGGGCCAAATAGTGCTGCAGAAGTTAGAGCAGCAGAACCAATAGATCCTGTGATATTAAATTGGGGCAATAAATTTGCAGTAGCTACTCCAACGAAAGCATTCTGTGCTTTGAGTAGCGCCTCTGCAGCACGAACGTCTGGACGCTGACGTACAAGACTTGAGGGTACTGAGAGCGGCAATTTTTCTGGCAATTGCAATTTACTCAAATCAAAATGAGTAATATCAGCATTGCTAGGTAACTCGCCAACTAAAACCGCAAGCTGATTGCGAGTAAATGCTAAATTTCTTTCATAGCTCAACAAATCTACTTGCGAGTTTGATACCAAGGTTCTTTGTGAAGTAACGTCCACTCTAGAAACTGTGCCAATCTCCAATTGCTTTTCTGTCACTTCAGCAAGATTGGTTTGCGCCTTCAAAATTTCTTCAGTAGCATTCATCTGCGCACGCAGAGCAGCTTCTCTTACCGCACTAGTTACGACATTGGCTGTTAAAGAGAGGTATGCTCCCTCTAACTGAAATTGTGCAACTTCAGCCTGGGCTCTAGCGCCCTCAACCGCGCGGCGAGCCCCTCCAAATACATCCAACTTATAACTAACATTCACAGAGGTGTTGTAGAGGTTGTAGGTATCAGACCCATATGGCAAACCATAGATAGCCGATGGCTGGAGTTGACGACTAGCCCCTGCACCAAGGCCGACAGCAGGAAAGTACTGCCCACCGATTTGAGCATTAACGTTTTCCTGAGCAGCTCGCAATGCGGCATCAGCGGCACCTAAATTTGGGTTTTGCTCTAATGCTTTTTTAATTAAGGCATCTAGCTCGGGGGATTTATATAACTCCCACCACTGCGCTTCTATATCAGCACCTTCAATAAATTCCTGCTCTGTTCCACCTGGAACACCAGGAGCTGTTGCTAATTTCTTTGATAAAGCACTTTCGGTGTATGAGGAGGTCTTCGGCGCCTCAGGCTGCTTAAAATCCGGTCCCACTGCGCATGCTGAAAGAATACCCACGCACAGAATGGAGAGCGCCCTGAAAGACAAACAAGAAGAGGGTTTTAAAAAAAACATGTGTGCGGCAAATATTCTCTTTTACAAGAGTTATTTGAACACAAAAACTCTAGAGGTGTTTTGTAACACCCTGATTTATCTACTGAAATTTGTACACAAGTTTGTGTGAAAGTCAAATCAACAAAAAATTATTCGACAGTGACACTTTTCGCTAAATTTCTTGGCTTATCAACATCCGTCCCGCGAGCACATGCAGTGTGATACGCCAATAACTGCAGTGGAACCACATGCAAGATAGGAGAAAGATTTCCATAGTGCTCAGGCAATCGAATTACATTAATACTATCACTATTTACTATTTCTGTATCTTGATCAGCAAACACATAGAGCTTACCGCCGCGCGCCTTCACTTCTTGCAAATTAGACTTCAGTTTTTCAAGTAGCACATCATTAGGAGCCACGGTTACCACTGGCATCTTCTCAGTAACAAGTGCCAATGGCCCATGCTTCAATTCCCCAGCAGGATAGGCCTCTGCATGAATATAAGAAATCTCTTTTAATTTCAATGCGCCCTCAAGGGCGATTGGATAGTGGAGACCGCGCCCAAGAAAAAGTGCATTCTCACATTTTGAAAAAAGATCACTCCAAGCAATTATTTGCGGCTCGAGTGCTAATACCGCATGCAAAGCTTTGGGTAAATGACGCAACTCGCGTAGCAATTCTTTTTCTTTTTCAGGAGAAATTTTTCCAGATCGTTTTGCTAGCGACACCGCCAAAAGATACAGCGCCAACAACTGAGTGGTAAATGCCTTGGTTGAAGCAACGCCAATTTCTGCACCAGCCTTGGTTAAAAAATGCCACAGGGTTTCACGAACCATTGCGCTGCTTGCAACATTGCAGATAGCCAATGAATAGCGATGACCCAGTTCCTTGGCATGACGCAAGGCTGCCAAGGTATCAGCCGTCTCGCCCGATTGGGAAACCACTACAACCAATGCCTTAGGATTTGGGACAGTTGTGCGATATCGATATTCACTTGCAATTTCTACTTGCGTTGGAATACCAGCAATATCCTCTAGCCAATACTTAGCAACACATGCCGAGTAATAACTCGTACCGCAAGCCAAAATCAAAATCTGGTCAAACGCTTGCCACTCATCTGAATTAGCTCCAAATAACTCTGGGCCAAATGAAACAATATTGGCCAACGTATCGCCAATTGCTCTAGGTTGCTCAAAGATCTCTTTTTGCATGTAATGCTGATAAGGCCCAAGATCCACTGAGTCCGCTTGGGTTGGCATAGGCTTATGCTCACGCTCCACCAGCTTGCCACTTTGATCTACCACTTCAACACTATCTGCCTTCAGAATGGCTACATCACCTTCTTCCAAATACATCATTGAGTGAGCCCGCCCTGCTAAGGCAAGAGCATCAGATGCTAAGAAGTTTTCTTGCTCACCCATTGCTATGACTAAAGGGGATCCAACTCGTGCACCCACAAGAGTACTTGGATTATCTTGTGCAATCACACCGATTGCATATGCTCCATGTAACTTTGGCAATACTGCCTTGACTGCATCTGCAATATTTTTTTGGCCGCCAGCAACATATTGCTGATGAATTAAATGGGCAATAACTTCAGTATCCGTCTCGGATTCAAAAGCATAACCAGCCGCTTTTAACTCTGTGCGAAGAACCTCATAATTTTCAATGATGCCATTGTGAACAACCGCAATCAGTTCATTTGAAATATGAGGGTGAGCATTTTGGGTGTCTGGCTTACCGTGTGTTGCCCAGCGAGTATGAGCAATCCCAAGAGTTCCTTTAAAGTCTTTGCCTTGCTCAGCTAATTCAGAAACACGAGCAGTGGTGCGCGCACGCTCAATGACATGCTTTGCATCATCGCCATTAATCACGGCAAAGCCACATGAGTCATAACCACGATATTCAAGGCGACGCAAACCCTCTACTAATACCTCAACGATATTTTGATGAGAGGCTGCGCCAACGATGCCGCACATTATTTTTTACCCTTAGTTTTAATCACTTTTTTAGGGGCCTTTTTGCTGGTGATTTTTTAACTGCTACCTTTTTCGTAATTAACTTCTTAGCAGGCGCTTTTTCTTTTTTAACAGGGCGTTGCCACTGTAAAGAAATTTGCTTCGCCCTTGAAACAGTTAACTGATTAGCTGGTGCGTCCTTCGTAAGCGTTGTTCCTGCGCCGAGAGTGGCGCCACGACCAACACGCACAGGGGCAACGAGCTGAGTATCTGACCCAATGAAAACGTCGTCTTCAATAATAGTCTGGTGCTTATTAACACCATCGTAATTACAGGTAATAGTGCCTGCGCCAATATTGACTCTTGTACCAACAATAGAATCGCCAACATAAGCTAAATGATTGGCTTTACTGTTTGCAGCAATCTTGCTATTTTTTACCTCAACAAAATTACCAATATGCACATCATTTGATAATTCAGCTCCCGGCCTCAGGCGCGCATAAGGACCGATGAGAGATTGATTACCAACCCTCGCTCCATCAATATGACTGAAAGCATGCACAGCAACGTCTTTACCGATCGTGCTGTTACGAATAATGCAATAGGGCCCAATTTTTGATCCTGAAGCTAAAGTAACACAGCCCTCAAATACGCAACCAACATCAATAAACACATCCGGTCCGCACTCTAAAGTACCGCGAACATCTATACGCTTAGGATCTGCAAGAGATACACCAGCATCCATTAACTGATTTGCAATATTGAGTTGATGTAGACCCTCTAGACTAGCTAACTGCTCTCGACTGTTGACGCCAATGGTTTCATATTCATAATCAGCCTGCGCAGTACGTATAGGCACCCCATCTTTTACGGCCATTGCAATCACATCAGTCAAGTAATACTCGCCCTGAGCATTGCTAGCCCGTAAAGCTTTGAGCCATTTTTTTAAAGGGCTTGTTGGCAACACCATGATGCCAGTATTAATTTCTTTAATCGCCTTTTGTGCTGTTGAGGCGTCTTTTTCCTCAACAATTTCTTTTACAGAGCCGTCGGTATCACGCACGATACGACCATAACCTGTTGGATCACTCAAGTCTTGTGTCAGCAAAGCCAATGCACAATCTTTACCCCGAACGCCGTCAGCTAATTTAGCCAGCTTACTTAAAGTCTTTTGCGAAGTCAGTGGAACGTCCCCATATAAAACTAGGGTTGGCTCTTGCGCATCTAATTTTGGTAGTGCTTGTAAGAGCGCATGGCCAGTACCCTTTTGCTGAGCCTGGAGAGCGGTGCTTACCTTACTAAACCTAGCATCTTCCTGGGCCGCATTCGATAAGAATTCCTTCACATCAGTAGCGCCATGTCCAACCACCACCACTGGACCTGTTTTAGAGGATTTGCCTTGAAGTGCCAGAGCAGTATCGAGCACATGATGTAAAAGGGGTTTGCCTGCTAGTGTTTGCAAAACCTTGGGAAGTGCGGATTTCATCCGCTTCCCCTGCCCAGCAGCCAATATGACGATATTCATAAAGGGGAATTATAAGTCCCTTGCACAAGGGTTCCGCAAGCCAATTCATCTAACTCTGACTCGTCAATTGCCTTATCTCCTAGAGACCTGGCGGCAATACCAGTTAGCTCTGTTGAAATTTCTAGATTTTTGAAGTCAAAAGCCTCGGCATCCATTAAATGTGAGGGGACGATATGGTGCATTGAGCGGAACAAATTTTCTACGCGGCCTGGATGCTTCTTTTCCCAATCACGCAACATTTCTTTCATTACTTGACGCTGCAGATTAGGCTGACTACCGCAGAGATCACAAGGGATAATTGGGAAATTCATATCGCCCGCGTATCGTTCCAATAATTTTTCCGGCACATAAGCGAGCGGTCTAATGACAATGTGTTTACCATCATCAGATCGTAGCTTTGGAGGCATGCCTTTGAGTTTCCCCGCGTAAAACATATTGAGCATTAGCGTCTCAAGAATATCGTCCCGATGGTGACCTAGGGCAATCTTTGTGGCGCCCAACTCATCTGCAACTCGATATAAGATGCCACGGCGCAAACGGGAGCACAACCCACAAGTCGTTTTTCCTTCAGGAATAACACGCTTCACAATGCTATAGGTATCTTGCTCTTCAATGTGAAACTGAATCCCTAAGCTCTTCAAATAATTGGGCAATATCTCGGCAGGAAAATTGGGTTGTTTCTGATCTAGATTCACGGCCACAATTTCGAAATGAATTGGGGCGCGTTCTCGCAACTTCATCAAAATGTCGAGCATGGCATAGCTATCTTTACCACCAGAAACACACACCATTACCTTATCGCCATCTTCGATCATGCCAAAGTCGCCAATAGCCTGACCAACTAAACGGCAAAGCTTTTTTTCTAGCTTGTTCTCTTCAAAGACAATTTTGCGTATATCACCCATAAACACTCAACTCATTTGCAATACTCAAGACTGCTTGATTCGAAATACTTCGACGCCAACCGAATGACAGTCTGGATAGACATCGGGTTTAGACGTGCTTACCCGAGCTGCCAAAACCTTCGGATGAGCCAACATTGCGGATGCAATTTCATCGCAGAAAGTTTCTTGAAGCTGGATATGCCCCTTGGATGCACGCTCTTTAATCGTTTCACGCATAAAGTCGTAATCAACTACCTCACTCAATTGATCGTGCGTTGGCGTATTCATTGAAAGAGGAATGTATAAATCCACATTCAAAATCACACGTTGTTCTGCTTTCTTTTCAAAGTCATGAACACCAATATTGATATAGATCTCGTAGTCACGTAAAAATAAACGGCGACAATCGATTAAGGCGGGATGCGAAAGAATGGCGTGCATAAATGGGAATTTTTTCTGAATGCTCAGTTCGGGTACTTAGTTAGTTTTAAACATCACATCACGTGATGAGGGTAATAAGTGTTGGCCACCATCTACATAAAGAGTGGTTCCAGTAATAGCGTTGGCATTAGCCAAAAATACAG
Organism: Polynucleobacter sp. MWH-UH19D; assembly: GCF_040409795.1. Lineage (NCBI taxonomy): Bacteria > Pseudomonadati > Pseudomonadota > Betaproteobacteria > Burkholderiales > Burkholderiaceae > Polynucleobacter > Polynucleobacter sp. MWH-UH19D. Next base: position 1,885,068 of record NZ_CP099571.1, read on the forward strand.
CAGCACTCGCAATATCAGCAGGCGTAGAAGATTTACCCAAAGGCGTCATTTTATGGGCTTGTGTGAAACCTTGTTGCGATTGATCCCCTGATAGCAAAGTAATGCCTGGTGCCAAACCAACAACTCTGAGGTAAGGGGCAAAATCCATTGCTAAAGCTTCAACTGAGGAAGCAAGGGCTGCCTTTGATAATGTGTAAGACAAATAATCGGGATTGAGATTAATTAGCTTTTGATCAAGCAACTGAATTACAGATGGAACTACATCGGGCGTTTGCTTTTTTTCTTTTTGAAATGCAAACATACATTGCGCCAACAAAATAGGAGCTAGCAAATTGACCTGCAAATGATCCAACAAAGATTTACCACTCAAAGGCGTGTTGGAATTAGCGCGGTCATATTGAAAAATCGAGGCGCTGTTAACTAAACAGTGCAAATGAGGAAATTGCCGACTAACTTCAGCAAACAAACTCCCAACAGAATTCTCGATCGCCAAGTCTGCCTGAAATGCGCTAGATCTCATGCCAAGACCCTGAATTTCCGCTACGGTTTTCTCGGCCTCTAGTTGAGAACGTCCATAATGAACTGCCACATCCCATCCTTGGCGGGCAAACTGCAAAGCAATTTCTCGACCTAAGCGCTTACCAGCGCCAGTCACTAAAACTGCTTTTTGGTGCTCTGAAGGGTGGGTAGAACTCGGGCTCAATTAAATTCTCTTAGACTAGCGAGCTATGGATATTACCTTGACCAGCCTTGAAAAGGAGCATAGCGAGCTTCTCCAGGCAAAAATAGCCTCTCAGATCGCCTCCCAGGGTGGGTGGGTGCCTTTTTCTCGCTATATGGAGATGGCTCTTTATGAGCCTGGAATGGGCTATTACAGCGCTGGGGCGCACAAATTGGGCCTGGGCGGGGACTTCACAACCGCCCCTGAACTCAGCTCCTTATTTGGGGCTGCCGTTTGCTCAACATTGATCCCCATCCTTGAAGGCCTCAAACGTCAAGGCTTACCAACTCAAATATTGGAGTTCGGCGCCGGCACTGGCAAGTTAGCCACATCCATACTGACTCGTCTCCGAGATCTCGAATTCATCTTGGATGCCTACAGCATTATTGAAATCTCTCCTGACTTATCCCAACGACAAGAAAAGCATATCCGCAAGACTACTCAGGAACTCAATATACCAACCCAGTGCGAGTGGTTAAACGATCTACCAAAAAATTACTCTGGCATCATTTTGGCAAATGAAGTGATTGATGCAATACCATGTGATGCCATCATTTATAAAAATGGTTTTTGGTATTGGCACGGCGTTGCTTTTGAAAACAATGCACTGATTTGGAAATCAGGCACGCCTGTTGAGCAAGACCTGCTTACTGAAACATTGCTGACCAATACCTTTCCCGAAGGATATGTCACTGAATTACACACCCCAGCAATTGCTTGGATGCATCAGATTGCCAAACATTTGCATAGTGGATTATTTCTAACGTTTGATTATGGCTTTCCAGAGAGCGAGTACTACCACTCACAGAGAATTGAAGGAACGCTGATAGCACACCATCGACATCATGCCATTCAAGATCCATTTTATTTACCCGGGTTGTGTGATCTAACCACTCATGTTGAGTGGTCGCAAATTGCACGCGCCGCCTTAGCGGAAAATGCTGATGATGTTTATTTAACCAATCAGGCTGCCTATCTTTTAGATGCTGGCATTGGCGATATTGCGCTCGAAATCGGCGACCCTAGTAATCCAGAAACATTTCTTCCAATCTCTAATGCATTACAAAAGCTTTTATCAGAAGCTGAGATGGGTGAATTATTTAAAGCCTTTGCTTTTTCCAAAAACCTAGAGCAACTACTCCCAGGTCATACTCTAGAAGACTTGCCAGGATTGCGCGGCAGAAATCGGCTTTAAACAGACTTTAGAAATTTAGTTCTGAAGGGCCGCTGTAATTGCGGCTAATCTTGCCACCTCAAATGCACTACCGATACGCTCACCATTTGAACGATCTTCAGCAGCAACTCCTGCTATCACTTCCGCAGCATTAAGCGCCTGCGCATTGCGCATTGCCTTTATTAATGGCAACACATTGAAATCAAGTTGCTGAGCAAGATTCAGCAAGGCTTGTCCGCGATCGGGCTTACGCCAGACATCTGCGCGATTGAACCATGCTAATACATCCACAGCCTGAAAGCTCTGTTGGCTCTTACTAATTAGCACCAATAGCTCACTAAAGATTTCACTGAAGTCACGAACCTCTACTGGCATTCGAACACAATCAGCCCATGAACGAATCTCTGCTGCGGGAACATGCATCAACACAATAGCGCAACGCTCCTCCAATGAACTCCCTGCTAAGTGCAAATGAGCTAACAGCGCTTCACGAAAATCTTCTTGCGATAGTTGAGCTACAAGCGTTGGCGCTAATAGCGTTTTTGCAGCCCCTGTGTTGAGTAAAACCTGAAACATATGCATGGGCTTATCTGCAACCAGCCCTCTAGCTAACTCTTGCCAAATACGTTCCGCAGATAATGCTCGCAATTCATCTGCCTGAACAATAGCTTTTAGTGCACGCATCGTCTCTTCAGCAATGCTGAAACCTGGAAACCGCGCAGCAAATCGAGCAATACGCAATAGGCGAAGAGGATCTTCAGCAAACGCATCTGAAACATGCCTAAAAACTTTCGCAGCTAAATCCTGTTGACCGTTATAGGGATCCAAGATAGGGCCTTGTAAGCTCCCATCTTCGCCAAGCTCCTGAGCCATTGCATTAATCGTTAGATCACGACGTTGCAAATCTTGCTCTAGGGTCACAGATGGGTCAGCAAAAAAATGAAAGCCTTTATAACCCCTACCAGTTTTGCGCTCAGTGCGAGCTAAGGCGTACTCAGCTTGAGTATCAGGATGTAAAAAAACTGGGAAATCTTTGCCCACGGGACGAAAGCCTTTAGCAAGCATTTCCTCTACGCTTGAGCCCACCACTACATAATCAATATCGTGAACAGGCAATCCCATTAAAGCATCACGGATTGCTCCGCCAACGGCGTAGATTTTCATCTCAAAATGCTTTCTAGATGATGGCGACTCACTTTAAAAACTTGCGTTAAGGAATCGATACCGCCCTCAGGGAGAATATTTGGCAATTGCATAGACGCAATATTGTCTCGAGACATAAGCGTGGGTCCAGGTAAAAATTCAAATGCCAGCGCCTGTAGATAACCTACAAACGCTGGAACAGGAATAATCCAACAGGAAGTTTTCGCTTTTCGTTTGGCTAACTCCACAATCTCTTGCATCGTAAATATCTTAGGGCCAACCAAATCATAAGTCTGGTGGATTGTTTGCGGCATTGCTAGTGCTTTTACAAAAGCGCTTGCTACATCATCAACACTCACTGGCTGAAACTTTGCTTGATGATTGGCCAGTGGCATTAATGGCAAAAGCTGTGTGAGTTTGGCAAATAAATTTATAAATTGATCTTGAGAACCAAAAATGACAGATGGTCTAAAAATAGTCCAATCCAAATTACTGGCTTTAACCGCTAACTCGCCATCGCCTTTACTCCGCTGATACATCGAGGGCCCATTAGAGTCTGCACCAAGTGCGCTCATATGCAAATATCTTTTCAAGCCATGCAACTGCATTGCGGTAATAATATTTTTAGGCAACTCAAGGTGGGCAGATTTAAAGATCTTGCCATAAGGATGCGCTGGTTTGTCATGCAAAACACCCACCAGATTAATCACTGCGCCATTTGGCTTAATCCTTGAACACAAAGATTGCAAGGCATCAAACTCGTGAATATTTGCCTCTTCAATATAAATCTTGGGTAACATCCGCAATTCACGACCCGTTGATGGGTGGCTTGTTGGAATTAATGCTGAGTAACCAGCCAACTGCAATTGCGCTGCTAACACCCTACCCACAAAACCATTTCCACCGATTAGCAAAATGTCATATTGCATAAAAAGCTCCTATAACAATCTAGGGCAGCTCAGATTGAGTTGCGGCTTTAGGTGTAATCACACCTAATCGTTGTTTTAATGACTGTGTCTGACCATTCAATACCGATGAATAGTAATTTGCATTAGACATCACATTTTTTACATACGTGCGCGTTTCATTAAATGGAATGGTTTCGGCAAAAATCGCGCCCTCCGTTGGGCCAGTAAGCTTTTCTCGCCAAGCCTTGGATCGAGATGGTCCAGCGTTATAGGCTGCAGATGCCAATACCCAGGAACCATCCAAATCGATCAATACCATATTGAGGTAGTTACTTCCCAAGGTCAAATTTGTATTTGTGTCGCTTAATTTATCGTTCGTGTAATTAGTCATACCAATTTTCTTGGCAACATACTTGGCGGTATTGGGCATTACCTGCATGAGCCCAGAAGCACCCACCGAAGATGACGCATTCATGATGAAACGCGATTCTTGGCGAATAAGTCCGTATGCCCAAGCAAGATTTAAATCAATCTGCCTTGCGATTGGAGAGAGTTCATCGCGAAAAGGGGTGGGATAGCGCAAATGAAAATCATGCTCTAGCTTTGTCCGATCTGCAGTATTTACAACGCGATCATACAAATGAATACGCTTGGCATACTCTGCAGCAGCTAGTAACTGCCTATCCGTCATATTACGGAGCTCCCAATTCCATTCACGATTACCCTCAAATCGTAAATTCATTGCATAAAGACGATCACCGCGCGCAAATCCTTTACGGCTTGCCATTGCATCAATTTCTTGATCCGTTACTTTAGTACGACTAGGTGGATGATTTGGTCTGCCCAGCTCCTCACGAGCCAATTGACCATAAAAGTTATATTGATCTGCAATCAGCTCAAAACTTTCTTTTGCTTTTGCTTCTTGACCCTCAACCTTTAAAGCACGGCCATACCAATAGGCCCATGCAGGATCTTTGCTTCTTACTACTGGATTCATCCCATTAATCGCATTCTTGACTAGAACCCAATCTTTTGCACGCAAGGCAGCGCGCACTTTCCACTCCTGCGACTCCACAGATAGCAACTCGTTGTAACCAAGATCCTGCTGCATTCGATAAGCATCATCAGCATTGGGATCGAGCTTCTTTGCCAGAAATTGCCCAATCACACCCCAAGCAAGCGCTTGGTTTTCTTTACTAAAACGTGATGAGGTTTGCAAAAAATCGCGGTATGCTTTTGCTGGATCGGATCTTGCGGACTTTACAATTTCGCCTATTGGATCATCGCCGCCAAGGCGTCGAGCCATCGTGTCATACCCTTTTTCACTTGCAGCGCGACCAATTGCTTTGGCCTCACTTGGTGTCATACCTCCCGCTACTACTAATTCAGGAACCAATTCTTGGCAAGCCTGACCAAAGTAGCTTGGGTCTAAAAGTACTGAGCGTGAATCGACGGCTAGCTTTGTTGGGTTTTCTCCTTGCGACAATTTAGACAACAGTGAATAGCACTTCACCTGAGTGTCATCATCCAATACAAACTTGGCATACTCCGCATCAAAACGCGCCCAATCTTTACGTTTACCAAGCACCAATAACCAATCGTTCCGCATGCGATCTGCCAATGCAGTTCCTTGATACTGGTTCAAGAATGCCACTACCTGTGAATCAACGGTACTATCATTTCGGGGATTGCCTGCACTATCAAACATTTGAGGTTTGATCCGAAAATACGTCACATAGTCATCGAATGGGTAGCCCACCAACGCGGAAGATAATTGCTGCGTTCTAAATACATCATTCTTTTTGGCAGCCTCCCGCAAATCTATAAACATTCGATCTGTATCGGTGATTTCTGCTGGCGCCACTTTACTTTCATAAGATTTGGGCATCTTCGGTTTTTTGGTTTTTTCTGCATATGCGCTTGGCATAGCAAGAGCCGCCCCCAGAGCCAATAACCCTGCCCAACAGGCGAAATGCCCCTTTAGAATTTGACGCGTTTTATTCACTATCTAACCTTATCTACTATATTTTTTAATTTTCGCCCGATAATGCTTGTTATGCACAGTAATTCGACAAAAACTCTGCGACAAGAATTATTAAAACAACGTAAAGAATTTGCTACGGGTCGATCTTTCGCTCAAATAAACGAGCGCCTCATTCATGGAGTTCATGAATTTCTACGGAATGAAGCCAAACTTATCCGTTCAATTGCCCTATATTGGCCAATTCAAGATGAGCCTGACATCAGACCCCCCTTGCTCAATTGGGCTAGTGACGATGAAGGTCGCCGCTTAGCGCTGCCCTATGCCCGCCCAGACAAACACCTGGAATTTTATGAATGGCATGATGGCGATAGCCTGATCCCGAGTCAACATGGGGTTCCTGAGCCTATTCCCAGCAATCAAAGTAGGCCGGCCATCAATCCAGACTGCATCTTCATCCCCTGTGTTGGTTGGTCACGCTCATTCGTAGATGGCAAATCACTCTATTGGAGGCTGGGCTATGGCGGCGGTTATTTTGATCGAACCCTATCGTTGTTACGCAAAAAAAATCCCAAGCTAGTTTGCGTTGGGATTGGATTTAATTGGCAAGAACTCGATGATGTGCAGTGGTCTGCTCAAACTCATGATGAGCCCTTAGATATGTTGCTCACCGAATCAGGTTTACTTCGTTAACTTTAGCTCGTCAACTCTAAGTTGTCTGCAATAGCCAGTACGGCATCCGCTTGATTTAAAGAATAAAAATGTAGTCCTGGTGCACCAGCAGTAAGCAACTGATCGCATAAGTCTGTTACAACCTCCTCACCAAATGCACGTATGGAGGCTATGTCATCACCATATGACTGGAGTCGCAAACGAATCCAGCGGGGTATCTCTGCACCACAAGCATCTGAGAAACGCAAAAGCTGACTGCTGTTGGTAATCGGCATGATCCCAGCGATGATCGGCTGAGTGACTCCTAAATCATAGGCTTCATCGACAAAACGAAAGTAAGCATCACTGTTATAGAAATACTGGGTAACTGCCGAGTTTGCCCCTGCCTTCATTTTTTGCACAAAGAAATCGATATCGCTTGCGGGAGATTTTGCTTGAGGATGCGTTTCGGGATAAGCGGCTACATCAATATGGAACCAATCACCCGTTTCTGCACGAATAAACTCCACCAATTCATTAGCGTGATGAAATTCACCATACTGACCCATGCCTGACGGTAAATCACCGCGAAGTGCAACGATTCGCTTTACCCCTAGGGCTTGGTATTGCTTCAGCATTTCACGAACGCTTTCACGCGAGCTGCCCACACAGGACAAGTGCGGAGCAACAGCTGCCCCAGCGGCATGAATATCACTGACCACTTTCAACGTACCTGACTGAGTAGAGCCGCCAGCCCCAAAAGTCACAGAATAAAACGAGGGCTTAAGCGTTTCTGTGAAACACTTGCGCACCAGATGCAATTTATTCTCACCTTCAGGTGTTTTTGGAGGAAAGAATTCAACGCTTAATTCCATGATTGGGGCCTAGATCTCTGACAGCAGATTAATAACGATAGTGCTCAGGTTTATATGGACCCTCTTTAGTGACGCCAATATATGCAGCTTGCTGATCTGTTAATTCGGTCAATTGTGCATTCAACTTCTTCAACTGCAAGCGCGCCACCTTCTCATCCAAATGCTTAGGCAGAGTGTAGACACCAATTGGATACTTATTCGTACCAACTGCATTCCACAATTCGATCTGAGCAATCACTTGATTGGCAAATGAAGAACTCATTACATAAGAAGGGTGACCAGTGCCACAACCCAAGTTCACCAAACGACCTTTAGCCAAGATAATTAAACGTTTCTCTGGCATACCATTCGTCGCAGGGAAAATCACATGATCCACTTGCGGCTTAATTTCTTCCCATCTGTATTTCTCAATACCAGCAACATCGATCTCGTTATCAAAGTGGCCAATGTTACAAACAATCGCCTGATCCTTCATCTTCACCATGTGGTCATGCGTAATCACATGGTAGTTACCTGTTGCTGATACAAAAATATCTGCCTTGTCAGCGGCGTAATCCATCGTAACAACACGATAGCCTTCCATAGCCGCTTGAAGTGCGCAAATTGGATCAACTTCTGTTACCCATACCTGTGCAGACAAGGCACGCAAGGCCTGTGCAGAACCCTTACCTACGTCACCATAACCGCAAACTACTGCCACCTTACCGGCCACCATGACATCAGTAGCTCGCTTGATTGCGTCAACCAAAGACTCACGGCAACCATAAAGATTGTCGAACTTGCTCTTGGTTACAGAGTCATTAACGTTGATAGCTGGGAACTTCAAATCGCCTTTGGCAAACATTTGATACAAACGATGTACACCAGTAGTTGTTTCCTCAGTAACACCTTTTACCTTCTCTAAGCGAGTGGAGTACCAAGTTGGATCTTGTGCCAACTTCTTCTTAATGGCAGCAAAGAGAATAGTCTCTTCTTCACTGGTTGGATGATTCAAGCACGCCTGATCTTTTTCTGCACGAGCGCCTAGATGCAACAACAAAGTAGCATCGCCACCATCATCCAAAATCATATTGGTATAGCCACCATCAGCCCATTCAAAAATACGATGAGTGAAATCCCAGTACTGCTCAAGCGTCTCGCCTTTGATTGCAAATACTGGCGTGCCATTGGCAGCAATCGCTGCAGCAGCGTGGTCCTGTGTAGAAAAAATATTGCATGAAGCCCATTGCACTTCTGCACCAAGCGCTTCAAGCGTCTCGATCAATACCGCAGTTTGAATAGTCATGTGCAAAGAGCCTGTAATGCGCGCGCCACGTAATGGCTGTTGAGCGGCAAACTCATCGCGAATAGCGATTAAGCCAGGCATCTCAGTTTCAGCAATCGCGATTTCTTTGCGACCAAAATCAGCCAAAGAAATATCTGCAATTGCGCAACGAGTTGCAACAAAGTCTTTTAAATTGAAATCAGAAACGGTATTCATATCATGCTCCAGCTAAATACGATCCAACGCTGGAGTCCAAACTCGCTAGCCGTTGAATCATGGGTTAGCGAGCGCAGTTGCAATTAGCAAATCCTTAAAGCATTTGCCCCTTCAAGCCTGGGGATGTGCCAAATTGACAATCCTTGCAACGCTCCTTGAAGGTATGGCGAAATTGTAATCAATTTCGCCATATTTCGCCTCAATACATCTTAAAACTGATTTTTAAGCCTTAATTCAATGAATGGGGCTTATAAACCTGCAGCTGCGCGCAATGCAGCCGCCTTGTCTGTCTGCTCCCAAGAAAATTCTGGCTCTTCGCGTCCAAAGTGCCCATAGGCAGCAGTTTTGCGGTAAATCGGACGCAAGAGATTGAGCATCTTCACAATGCCTTTTGGACGCAAATCAAAATGTTCTGATACGAGTTGCGAAATCTTCTCATCAGAAATCTTGCCAGTGCCAAATGTACTCACCATTACTGAAGTAGGCTTTGCAACACCAATCGCATATGAGATTTGGATTAAGCACTTACTTGCCAAACCTGCGGCGACCACATTTTTTGCTACATAACGACCAGCGTAAGCGGCTGAACGATCAACTTTTGATGGATCTTTTCCAGAGAACGCGCCGCCACCATGCGGAGCAGCGCCGCCATAGGTATCTACAATAATTTTGCGACCAGTTAAACCGCAATCCCCTTGTGGGCCACCGATTACAAAACGGCCTGTTGGGTTGACCAAGAAATTAATCGCGCCTTTGATCAAATGCTTAGGCAATACTGGCTTAATAATTTCCTCTACCACTGCCTCACGCAATTTTTCCAATGAAATATCTTCGTCATGCTGAGTAGACAGCACAACAGTATCAATAGAATCAGGTTTGCCATCGACATAACGCAAAGTAACTTGTGACTTGGCATCGGGACGCAACCAAGTTAAGCGACCATCACGACGCAATTGTGACTGACGCTCAACCAAGCGATGCGATAAATGAATTGGCAAAGGCATAAGCTCTGCAGTTTCATCACAAGCGTAACCAAACATTAATCCTTGGTCGCCAGCACCTTGGTCCAAGCCATCATCGTGGGCCTTATCAACGCCTTGAGCAATATCGGGACTTTGCTTGTCATATGCAACCAGTACAGCACAACCTTTGTAATCGATACCATAGGCAGTGTTGTCATAGCCGATTTCACGCAAGGTATTGCGTGCAACTTGAATGTAGTCAACGTTTGCATTGGTAGTAATCTCGCCAGCCAATACAACTAAGCCAGTGTTGCACAAAGTTTCTGCCGCAACACGTGCAGTTGGATCTTGCGCCAAGATGGCATCAAGAATTGAATCAGAGATTTGGTCTGCTACTTTATCGGGATGACCTTCAGAAACAGATTCTGAGGTAAAGAAGTAATCATTTGCCATTGCATATTCCTTTAAAAATTAACACGATCAATCGGACAACTCGACGTGCCTGGAACCACAACGGCGACGCTTTAGCAGAATTTTTGGATCGCCCTGCAAGTTGTCTTAACTCAGCGATGGTGCAATTCTATCTGAAAAAGTCCATATTCATCAAGACATCGTGAAATTTGGTCTTACCGACAGCATTGAATATCATTGGAGGGTGCGAAAACTCCTCTTAAAGATTGGCCTCAATATTGCTGCTGCGCTGCCCTTGGCAGCAGTACAGGCATTAGGTGCTTTTTTAGGGCTTCTTGCCTACCTGGGATCAAAGCAGTATCGCTCATTATTTAGACCTCAATACGAAGCGGTAGTCAAAACACGCAATTTACCTCTCAAGCTTTGGGAAGCAGTGCGCGCCTCCGGAATGCTCTTTTCAGATAGCCTGTGGATTTGGCGAAATCCACAAAAAGCTCTCAACTTAGTAGAAATTCAAAACTGGGATTTAGTAGAAAGTGCGATACAAGAGGGCCATGGTTTAGTCATGCTCACCCCCCATTTAGGCGGCTTTGAAATTATTCCGAGAGTATTAGCAAGACATTTTCCAGCGACGATTCTGTATCGCCCATCACGCCAAGAATGGTTGAATGAAGTAGTAGAAGAAGGCCGTGCGTATCCTAATATGCATTTCGTGCCTACCAACCTCAATGGCGTTAGGCAAATGACAAGGGCACTTACACGGGGTGAGGCAATTGGCATTCTTCCCGATCAAGTACCGAGTGGTGGTGAAGGGGTATGGGTACCATTCTTTGGTCGCCCTGCTTACACCACGCCACTACCTGCGCGCCTCGCAAATCGCAACAATACTCCCGTGGTGATGTTTACGGCAAAACGTAAGGGCATGGGTAAGGGCTGGGTAATGCAAGCAAAGCGTCTTGCGCCTTTTAGCGAAGACGCCACCATCGCAGCTGCTGAGCTCAATATCGCCATTGAAAATGCTGTCTTAGTTGCTCCTGAGCAATTTATTTGGTCATACAACCGCTATAAGCATCCGTTAGGTGCAGAATTGCCGCCCAGCACATAAAGAATATTATTATTTTGTAGCATGGAATGGCTCTCGAACCTTTTTAATTTTTTAGCGCTTAGTCTATTGCGCTTATTTGCCTTTCTTCCCTACAGCATCACGATCTACACTGGCTACGGTCTTGGCTGGCTCGCGGCACATATTCCCAATAGTCGCTCAAAAGTCATCAAAACCAATTTGCGATTGTGCTTTCCCAATCTCAATGAAAAAGAAATTGATTCGCTAGCGCTTGAGCACTGGAAATTATTTGGTCGTAGCGTTTTGGAAAGAAGCAGAATTTGGTTAGGAAGCGGAAAACAAATTACCGACATCGTAACAATTAAATCCGCTATCACGCTTGGCGATCGCAAACCTCGACTCCTCATCAACCCACATTTTGTTGGTCTTGAGGGCGGTTTCATGGCGCTATCTGTATTAGCCAGCCAACATGATTGGCCAAAAGGTGCGGGGCTTTATCAAAAAATGAAAAATCCATTTTTTAATCAAAAGATGATTGAATGGAGAAATCGCTTTGGTGGCAAGTCTATTGAGAGACAGAGTCGATTGCGCGATCTGATACGAGAAATCCAAACTGGAAATTTTATTTTTATAGCTCCAGATATCGACTTAGGGCCACGTGATTCTGTATTTGTGCCTTTCTTTGGAATTCAAACAAACACCATCACTTCTGTATCACGCTTAGCGAGACTGAGTGGAGCTGAGGTTTGTTTAATGACCACAAGACTAAACCATGATCGCAAAGGCTATACCTGCCATATCAGTGCCCCACTGCCAAATTTCCCAAGTGATGATGTTGAAAAAGACACTGCTAGCCTCAATCAATATATTGAGGCGCTTGTTCGAGAAACGCCAGCGGAGTACTATTGGGTGCATAAGCGCTTTAAGCATCGCCCTCCTGGCGAACCAAGCCTTTACGATTAATGGATCATTTTGAGCTCTACTCCAAGCAACTCCAAGCGCAAATTACGCTTCACCAAAATGCATGGTGCAGGCAACGATTTCATTGTGCTTAATGGTATCGATCAAGATTTAAGCAATATCACCCGCGCGCAATGGCAAGCCTTAGCGCACCGTCAATTTGGTATTGGCGCTGATCAAATTCTTTTGGTTGAAAAATCAACGCGTGATGACGCCGATTTTCGGTATCGCATTTTTAATGCAGATGGCGGAGAAGTAGAGCAATGCGGCAATGGCTCACGTTGCTTTGTACGCTTTGTTCAAGATCAAGGTCTATCGAATAAAAACCCTCTGCGTGTTCAGGTAGCCCACACCGTGCTTACTCTGAAATCACATCCCGATGGGCAGGTCGAAGTAAATATGGGCGCTCCAATTTTTGAGCATGACCAAATTCCATTTAATGCAAGTGGCTTGGCTAGCTTACAAGAATTTCAGGAAATTCTTTTTGCTCTACCCCTAAATCATCCCGCGGTACACGACAGTTTTGTAGGCGTCTTATCAATGGGTAACCCCCATGCAGTTCAAGTGGTTGGCGATATTGCCAGCGCCCCCGTCATAGAAGAGGGCCCTGAAATTGAAAAACATGCGGCCTTTCCTAAAAAAGTAAATGCGGGCTATATGCAAATCATGAGCCGCAATGAAATTGCATTGCGTGTTTATGAACGTGGCGCCGGTGAAACCTTGGCCTGCGGAACTGGCGCTTGTGCTGCGGTAGTTTCAGGTATTCGCAGAGGGTTGTTAGATTCACCAGTAACGGTACACACACGTGGTGGCGACCTACATATTGCGTGGGGTGGATTTGCTAATAAGATAGCTCAACCCGTCATCATGACCGGGCCAGCTGTTACTGTTTTTGAAGGCGAAGCAGAAATCTAAAGAGCAGGTTAACTGCTCTTGATCTTAAACGCCGTATTTTTGTCGATACGCCTTTACAGCTGGTAAATAGGCGGTTAACCGAGCATCACTAGATGCAGTTAAAAATGACATCAAGCCATTCAAGTTTGCAATTGAGATGACTGGCAAACCAAACTCTTGTTCAACAGCCTGGACCGCCGACTTATCTCCAATATCAGTGGCGTTACCCGATCTTTCCATCCGATCTAAGGCAATTAATACAGCGGCAGGTTCTGCGCCCGCTTTACGAATAAGGTCCACAGACTCTCGAACTGAAGTGCCTGCTGAAATTACGTCATCAACAATAATGACCTTGCCCTTTACTCGGGCACCAACTAGCATACCGCCCTCACCATGGTCCTTGGCTTCTTTGCGGTTATAAGCATAAGGAACATTCATTCCATCATTTGCCAAAGCAATGGCAGTTGCAGCAGCAAGCGTAATTCCTTTATATGCTGGGCCATACAACATGTCGAAAGAAATTTTGGACTCTACCAAAGCCTTGGCATAGTAACGCCCTAGCGCGCCCAAACGAGCTCCATCATTAAATTCGCCAGCATTAAAGAAATATGGAGAGAGCCTGCCAGCTTTGGTTTTAAACTCCCCAAAGGACAAAACCTTTGCCTCTAAGGCAAAACGAATAAAGTTATCTTGATTTGAATTATTTGAGCTCATAGACCTACATGTTACGCATCATTTCCGCGAACCTCAACGGTATCCGTTCTGCAGTTAAAAAAGGCTTTCTACCTTGGGCCATGAAACAAAAGGCGGACTTCATCTGTATGCAAGAGCTCAAGGCTCAGCGTGATGATTTAGAAGATGCTATTTTGAAACCCGATGGACTACATGGCTTCTTTCATCATGCCGAGAAAAAGGGCTATAGCGGATGTGGCATCTACACCCGGCATCAACCTGATGATGTGCTCTATGGATACGGTAATGAAGAGTTTGATGCCGAAGGGCGTTACGTTGAAGCCCGTTTCAAAAACCTGTCGGTGATCTCGGTATACATGCCATCAGGATCAAGCTCTGCTGAACGACAAGAAGCTAAATATCGTTACCTCGATAGCTTCATGCCACATCTCGTCAAGCTTAAAAAATCTGGGCGTGAAATTGTGCTCTGTGGTGACGTCAATATTGCCCACCATGAAATCGATTTAAAAAACTGGAAAGGCAATCTTAAGAACTCAGGCTTTTTGCCCGAAGAGCGCGCTTGGCTAAGCAAGTTGTTTGATCAAGTGGGTTATGTCGATGTCTATCGCAAACTAGAGCCCAAGGCTAGCGAAGCTTGCTACACATGGTGGAGCAATCGCGGCCAAGCTTATGCGAAAAACGTTGGGTGGCGCATCGATTATCAAATCAGCACTCCTGAGATTGCTGCAGCGGCCAAGAAAACAACTGTGTATAAAGATGAACGTTTTTCTGATCATGCGCCGCTAACAGTAGATTACGACTGGAAGCTTTAAAAACTATTCGCCATCCTTTTTGGTCTGCACGATTTGAAAGCGCATGGTCACCCAAATTAACAACAATACCGGCAGACCGATAATGGCTGTGCCATAGAAAAAGGCGGAGTATCCAAAGTGATCAACAAAGACTCCAGAAAAACCAGCCAGCCACTTTGGCAACAACAGCATCATGGAACTAAATAAGGCATATTGGGTTGCTGAGTAACGAATATTTGTGAGCGACGAGAGAAATGCGATGAATGCTGAGCTAGCAATTCCAGAGCTCAAATTATCTGCTGAAATCACCCAAATCAAACCATGCAAATCATGCCCCTGATGGGCAAGCCATGCGAACAGCAAATTGCTTACGGCTGATAACACGGCGCCTACAAATAGAATTCTGAGAACGCCGAATCGCAGCGTGAGAACCCCGCCTACAAAGGCGCCGACGAGAGTCATCACCACACCAAATACTTTACTTACAGCAGCAACCTCATCTTTTGTGTAACCCATATCAACATAAAATGGGTTGGCCATAATGCCCATCACTACATCGCTAATACGATAGATCGCGATGAGAGACAAAATTAATATGGCATGCCAACGATAGCGACGAATAAATTCAGCGAAAGGTTCAATCAAAGTTTGATAAAGCCATGCTTTTGCATTGCGCGCCTTAGCCAACTCATAACGAGCAGGCTCTTTGCTAAATAAGGTTGTCAGAACCCCAACGCCAATCGATGCGGCCATACAAAGATAAGCAAACTGCCAAGCATTAGCTTCGTAACCGCTGCCCGTTTCAGCTCTTGCTGCTAGCCACAAAACACCTGCACCAGCCCAGATGAGGGCCAATCGATAACCCGTTTGATAGGTGGCTGCAAGCGCTGCTTGATGATCGCTATCGGCTGATTCAATTCGAAATGCATCTAGAGCAATGTCTTGAGTGGCAGAACCAAACGCCACCATCAGAGCACACCAAACCATGGCATTCAGAGCAATTTTTGGATCTAAGGTAGACATACCTAACAAACCCAGGATGATCAAAGCTTGTGCCAATATCAACCAACTTCTTCTGCGGCCCAATAGCGTTGTTAAAAGCGGGATTTGCACTCGATCAACCAATGGAGCCCACACCCATTTGAATGCATAAATCAAACCTACCCAAGTCAAGTAACCAATCGTGCTGCGATCAATCCCCGCTTCGCGAAGCCAAAAACTTAAAGTTCCTAGAATTAATAAAAGGGGTAGGCCTGCTGAGAAACCTAGAAATAACATTCTTATGCAAGACCATTCGAGATACACCCGAAAGTCTTTTAACCAAGATTGAATGGTGGAAAACACCTAGATGCTTTTGTTTTAAGCGCGGCGTACGCGAAATAATGCAAGACTGCCAAAAAGATTTGGCATTAATGTCACCTGACGACCATCATGCAAAATAAATTGATCAACGACTTTAAGTCCTAGGCTGGATGCTAATTTTTCAAAGTCGGCAACCGTTAGCACACGCACATTCGGGGTGTTGTACCACTGATAAGGCAAACTCTTTGATACAGGCATACGGCCGAGTGCAACCGCCAATCGGTGAGACCAATGACCAAAGTTTGGAAAAGACACAATGGATTCTTTTCCAACGCGCACAATTTCACGCAAGATCTTTTCAGTTTGATGAATCGTTTGTACAGTCTGGGATAACACAACCATATCAAAGCTATTGTCTTCAAATAGCGCAAGGCCACCTTCTAGGTCTTGCTGAATGACATTTAAGCCCTTTTGAACGCAAGATAGCACTCTTGCATCATCAATCTCAACGCCATATGCGTGCACGGGCTTTTGTCTTTGCAAGAACTCTAAAAAACTACCATCGCCGCAACCTAGATCTAGCACCTGACTATTTGGGGCAATCCAATTGGCAATTGCAGAAAAATCAGCGCGTTTATTCAGATTGCTCATGATTGAACCTCACGCATCCGCTTGAAATATGCACGTACTAGGTTGTGATAACGATCATCATCTAGCAAGAAGGCGTCGTGCCCATGGGGTGCATCGATTTCAGCATAGGTAACTTCACTTTTATTGCTAAGCAAAGACTGGACAATTTCGCGACTGCGGTTAGGAGGAAAACGCCAATCTGTTGAAAAACTCACCACCAAAAATTTTGCCAGCACTTCGGACAAGGCTCGATTAAGACTTCCATCTGAACGGCGCGCAGGGTCGAAATAATCTAATGCTCTGGTAATAAGTAAATATGTATTGGCATCAAAATAAGTTGAGAACTTATCTCCCTGATGACGTAAGTAGCTCTCAACCTCAAATTCCACATCGAAACTAAATCGATAATCATTAGATTCACCATGCGGGCGTTGTAGCTCACGGCCAAACTTTTCGGCCATATCATCATCGGATAAATAAGTGATATGACCAACCATGCGAGCTAAACGCAAACCGCGTTTGGGCACCACACCATGCTCGTAATAATTGCCGCCATGAAAATCAGGATCAGACAAAATAGCATTGCGAGCTACTTCATTGAAGGCTATATTCTGCGCGCTTAACTTTGGAGTAGAGGCAATCACAATGCAATGATCAAGACGCTTTGGAAACTGAATAGCCCAGGCTAATGCCTGCATACCACCCAAGCTTCCACCCATGACTGCCGCAAATTTCCGAATACCTAATTTATCTGCAAGGCGAGCTTGGGTATTGACCCAATCTTCAACTGTGACTACTGGGAAATCGGCTCCATATGGCTTACCTGTAGCAGGGCTTAAGCTCATTGGCCCTGTGGATCCAAAACATGATCCCAAATTATTCACGCCGATCACAAAAAAATGATTGGTATCGACCGGTTTACCGGGCCCAATCATGTTGTCCCACCAACCTATATCCTCAGGATTATCAGGACTTGGTCCTGCTACATGATGGGAAGCATTTAATGCGTGGCAAATGAGTACCGCATTACTTTTATCAGCATTGAGCTTGCCATAGGTTTCAATAACCAAGTCATATCCCGATAACATGGCGCCACTTTGCAAAGGAAGCGGCTCGGCAAAGTGGATAGTATTTCTAGAGAGGTTTAACTCGCTCATTCTGAGAGCAGAAGACGCAAACTAACGTCAGAAGCATCTGTTGGTAGCTTTTTAAAACCGCTACGTGCAAAACGATGCCAGCGACCCAATACAAAACTCATCAACATGGCAGCGCGAATACTCACTTCTTCTTGACCCAACTTTGACCATGCCCCATCTTGAGTTTGGGCGATACGCAACGCTTGCTTAAGAGAAGCTTCAACACGATCCAATACTTGGGTAATACGCTCTTGCAAACGATCATCCTCTTGCAATAAGGCGTCTCCCAATAATACGCGGGTCATTCCAGGGTTTTTTTCTGCAAAAAACAAAAGCATTTGCAAAATACCGCGAGCCTGAGCAAGGCCAGACTCTTCTTTTTGATTAATTTGATTAATTAAGCCGAAAACAGTTTGCTCAATAAATGAAATCAAACCCTCAAACATTTGCGCCTTACTCGCAAAGTGTCTGTATAGGGCGGCCTCCGATACATCGATCTTGGCTGCTAAAGCCGCAGTAGTAACACGCTCACCCTTTGGGTTTTGCAGCATCTCCGCCAATACTTGCAGAATCTGCAGGCGGCGCTCACCTGGGCGAGGGCGCTTGCGTGTCTTCCCAGCATCGACATTGCTGTCAATTTCTGCTGGTTCTATGGATTCGTGCATCGTCATCTATTTATCTAGAACGAATCATCGTTCCAAAAGCTTGTTCAGTCAAAATTTCTAATAACAAAGAATGTTCAATACGGCCATCAATTATGTGTACCGAATTTACTCCGCTCTTGGCTGCATCTAAAGCAGAGGAAATTTTTGGCAACATCCCACCTGAAATAGTGCCATCTGCAAACAAGCCATCTATCTCTCTAGCAGTCAGGTCCGTCAACAACTTTCCATCTTTATCCATTACACCCGGAATATTCGTCATCATGACTAATTTTTCCGCATGCAGTATCTCTGCCATCTTACCAGCGACCAAATCAGCATTAATGTTGTATGCCTGACCTTCTGCACTAAAACCAATTGGCGAAATCACCGGAATAAATGCATCGTCTTGCAATGCTTTAACTACCGCTGGATTAATTGCTTCGATCTCGCCAACGAAACCAATATCGACTTTCTTGCCTGGCTCTGTATCGCTTGGAATCATCATTTTCTTCGCGTGAATCAAGCCGCCATCCTTACCAGTTAAGCCAACCGCTTGGCCGCCAAAATGGTTTATCAACATCACGATATCCTGCTGGACCTCACCACCGAGAACCCACTCAACTACTTCCATGGTTTCTTCATCAGTAACGCGCATGCCCTGAATAAATGTTCCCGTCTTGCCAATCTTTTTTAGGGCTTCATCAATTTGTGGACCACCACCATGAACCACCACAGGATTCATGCCAACCAATTTCAACAAAATTACGTCGCGCGCAAAGCTTTCTTTTAGTCGCTCCTCAACCATTGCATTCCCACCGTATTTAATAACGATGGTTTTGCCGTGATACGCGCGAATGTAGGGCAAAGCCTCAGCAAGAATCTCCGCCTTTAATAAGGGTGAGATATCGCCAATAGTTGTTAAATGCTTAGTCATTGCTCAGCGTGTTTATTCACCAAATAGCTTTTGACGGAGCTCACGACGCTCTTGGGCCTCAAGCGACAAATTGGCCGTGGGTCTTGCAATTAAGCGGTTCAGGCCAATAGGCTCACCCGTTTCTTCGCACCAACCATAGTCGCCAGACTCAATTCGGCCAAGCGCTTGCTCAACTTTTTTCAATAACTTGCGCTCGCGATCCCGAGTCCGCAATTCCAAGGCATGCTCTTCTTCAATCGTGGCACGATCCGCTGGATCTGGCACCAAAATATTTTCACGCAGATGTTCAGTTGTTTCTGATGCATTTTTTAAAATGTCATCTTTCAAGGTCAGCAACTTTTGACGGAAAAAATCTAACTGGGCAGCATTCATGTAATCCTTGTCGGACATTTTGAGCAATTCAGCCTCAGTTAAAGGCGCGCCCTTCACTGCTTTAGTGCTGGTAGCTTTGCTGCTTGCTTTTGTAGCACTTGCAGGTTTTGTTGCTGTTTTTACCGTCATCTCATTCTTTCCTAGATTTGAAGCATTATTGCCTCATTCTGCCAAACTTTTACTACGACTCAGTAATATTCTTAACGCTTTTACAAACTTAGCCGTGGCGGCGGATTGTACCCGAATCTGGCTAGACCAAACACCCCTCGAGCCCAGCCATCAAGGTGTCCTTAGGCAGATCAATGCCTATGAACACCATACGAGTTTGCTTGGGCTCAGACCCCCATGGACCAGCCAAATCACTCCCCATCATCTGATGAACCCCCTGAAAAACCACTTTTCGGGCACTTCCTTTGACATAAAGCACGCCCTTGTAACGCAGCATCTTCTCGCCAAAGACCTCCAAAATGCCCCCGAGAAAATCTTCCAATTTTTTATGATCAAAGGGTTTATCACTACGAAAAACGAAGGACTGAATGCGATCTGTGTGGCCCGCGTGATCATGATGATGGTCATGGCTATGATCATGTCCGCAAGTGCTGTGATCATGATCATGGGAGTGGTCGTGACCACAATGAGCATGATCGTGATCGTCCTGCTCTAAAAAATGAGGATCAATATCTAACTTCGCATTTAGATTGAAGCCTTTGAGGTCTAACACTGCATCTAATGGCACCACTCCTTTAGAGATTGCACTGATGGGCGCCCTCGGATTCATGTGCATTAAACGGCTACGAAGCGACTCAACTTCAGCCGCCGAAACCAAATCTGTTTTTGTAATAAAAATTTGATCTGCAAAGCCCACTTGTCGCTGGGCCTCCTCATGCTCGGTCAATTGCTGCTGACCATGCTTAGCATCGACCAGGGTCACCACGGCATCGAGTACATAGTGATCCGCAACATCATCATCCATAAAAAAGGTTTGTGCTACTGGCCCTGGGTTTGCCACTCCGGTAGTTTCTATAACAACCCGGTCAAAATGGATTTTTTTATCTTTTCGCTGCTCCCACAAAGTATTTAAGGCCTCAACCAAATCTCCGCGAATAGTGCAGCAAATGCAGCCGTTACTCATTTGCACAATATTCTCTTCGTGGTCCTGAACCAAAATATCGTTATCGATATTCTCTTCGCCAAACTCATTCTCAATCACTGCAATTTTTTTACCGTGATCTTCGGTCAAGATGTGTTTTAACAAAGTAGTTTTGCCGCTTCCTAAAAAGCCGGTCAATATGGTTACTGGAATTAAAGCCATGGCGATCCAATCTAAAAATATTGCCTTCCCAATCCTGGGAAACCTACTATCTTAACGAGTTCTTCAAGCTTTGCCAGCCTTGGCGCGTGGATGCGCTTTATCGTATGCCTGGGCTAGATGTTGAAAGTCTAAGGAGGTATAAATTTGGGTGCTAGCAATACTGGCATGCCCCAACATCTCCTGAACAGCACGCAAATCCTGCGACGATTGCAGAACATGGCTCGCAAAGCTGTGGCGCATCATATGCGGGTGAACGTGTGTTGGCAAACCCGCACGAATCGCTAGCGTCCGCAAACGCGCCTGCACTGTACGAGGTGATAATCGCTTACCATTTGTTGACAAAAATAAGGCTATCGATTCTGCTGAGTTTTTTACTGAATCCCGCATACTCCGCCATGCCAGCAAAGACTTCATTGCAGGCGCCCCGACTGGCACAGATCGTCTTTTTCCACCCTTACCGAGAACAGTGACTTCGGCCGCATCCCAATCTAACCATCCTGCAGATTCATGTTGACGATCTTTACTCTGCATGACATCAATGCCCAGAAGCTCGGATAAACGCAAACCAGAGGAATACAGCAAATCAACCATCGCAGCGTCACGAAGCGAATCCAGGTCTTTTTTCTCCTCCGCCTCTTTTACAGCCTGATTCACCAGCGCAAGCGCTTGTTCGACTGACAGGGCTTTAGGCAAAGACTTCAGACGCTTTGGAGCCTTCACATCGTCAACGGGATTGGCGGCTAACTGACTGCTGGCTTGACCCGCCTGCGCAGCACGGCTTGTATTTTTTTCTGTTACCCAGTCATACCAACCGCGCCAAGCAGACAAAGCTCTCGCAATACTTCGAGGCGATTTGTCTTTTGAATGTAAGCGGCCCGCCCATCGACGCACATGGGCATTAGTTACTTTTAGTAAATCAACTGAATCGTCTTGTGCAAAACTTTGCAAATCACTTAAATCCATCCCATACGCTTTAAGCGTATGTGCGGAGAGTTGACGCAATACATGAAGCTCATGCAAATACTCTTGCATGAGTGGATGAAGATCAGCCGGCTTTAATTTCATAAGCTTGGATACGATCCAAAGCTGCTGCCGTGAGTTCTGCAATTTGCTTGAGGTAGAAAGCGCCCATATCAGCAGTAAATCGAGTCTCGTCTTTACTAGCCAACAGCAGAACTGCTGGGGACTGATTTGCGCCGATGCTTTTTCCAATCGGTAGACCAATAGCCACCATGCTTTGCCATTCAGGATCTACTTGCGTTTGGCTGGCTAACAAATCTACGCTGGCCGCAGCCAGCTCCTTGGCAGAGCCACACAAGGGTGTATCGATCCATGGGCCGAATGCAGAATTGGGTGATAACAGTTGCGCGGCTTCAACCTCAAAGACCTCGGCCAAACCAGTAGTAATTGCAGCCTCAACATCAGCTTTATTGTTGGCCTTCATCAAGCGCAATAACCAAGCCACTAAGCTTTGTTGAGTTTTGTCATTGCGACTACCGAAGTGCAACATCTCACTTAAACGACGATTGAGCTCTTGGTTCTGCGAACGCAGTACAGTCATCTGCCGTTCTTGCAAAGAAATGGCTCGATCTTCGTGGGGATGCTTGATTCGAATCTCATTAAAAAGATTGGCATAACGTTCAAAAAAACCAGGGGTTGCTCGCAACCATTCGGCAACCAACTCTTCTTGCTCGGCCTGTTTTGGATCTATCGCGCTCATGTATCTCTTTCCTGAATTTCTTACTTAGCTCAGTTTTTTACGTAGCAATTCATTTACCTGACCAGGATTTGCTTTACCCTGTGAGGCTTTCATAATCTGACCCACCAAAGCATTGAAAGCTTTCTCTTTTCCGGATCGGAATTCTTCAACGGATTTTTGATTAGCCGCAAGCACCTGATCAATGATGGCTTCTAATGCGCCACTATCGCTAATCTGCTTTAGCCCTTTGGCATCAATAATTTGATCGACTGTACTCATTGACTTGCCTGCAATCGCGTCATCCCAAAGGGTTGCAAAAATATCTTTTGCAATCTTGTTCGAAATTGTGCCATCAGCAACTCGAGTTAGCAGGGGCGCCAAATGCTCTGCTTTTAATGGCGCATCAGCGATCGCAATTCCTACACGATTAATTGAGGAAGCAAATTCTCCAGCAATTAAATTAGCCGCTGCTTTTGCTAATGGCTTACCAACAATCGCCAATAACTCTTCAAACACTTTGGCAGTATCGCGATCTTGACTTAACAACTGTGCGTCATATGCACTGAGTCCATACTCAGACTGCCACTGCGCACGCAAATCTGCAGGCAATGCTGGCATCGTACTGCGCACCCTAGCAATCCATGCATCATCAATGACCACCGGCAACAAGTCTGGATCTGGGAAATAACGGTAATCATTCGCATCTTCTTTACTACGCATGCTGCGAGTTTCACCGCGAACAGGGTCGTATAGGCGTGTTTCTTGAACTACTGTGCCACCATCTTCAATCAGTTCAATTTGACGGCGCACCTCATACTGAATCGCTTCTTCTAAAAAGCGGAAGGAATTTAAGTTTTTAATTTCGCAACGCGTGCCAAATTCCGTCTGCCCTTTTGGTCGCACAGATACGTTGGCATCACAACGGAAAGATCCTTCTTGCATATTACCGTCGCAAACACCTAACCAAACCACTAAGCCGTGCAAAGCCTTCGCGTAGGCAACGGCTTCAGCAGCGCTACGCATCACTGGCTCAGTTACGATCTCCAAAAGTGGGGTGCCAGCGCGATTGAGGTCAATGCCACTTGAAGGCTCTCCATGCGGGCCAATGAAACCCTCTTCATGAACGGATTTGCCTGCATCCTCTTCCATGTGGGCACGAGTGAGTTCAACGGTCTTGACTTCATCACCCACCAAGATTTCAATCTTTCCACCAATCACCACGGGAATCTCAAACTGACTAATTTGATAGCCCTTTGGAAGATCGGGATAAAAATAGTTCTTGCGAGCAAAAATGCTTGCTGGTGAAATTTTTGCGCCCACTGCCATGCCAAAACGAATGGCATGCTCAACAGCTTCTCGATTGAGAACTGGTAGTACGCCAGGCAAAGCTAAATCCACAGCACATGCTTGTGTATTTGGCTCAGCACCAAAACGAGTACTGGCACCGCTGAAAATTTTTGATTGCGTTTGTAATTGCGCGTGTGTTTCTAGACCAATAACGACTTCCCACTGCATCATGCCACCTCGCTTGCTTGACGCATATGCCAATCACTGGCCTGCTGATATTGATGCGCAATTTGCAACAGACGCGCCTCAGAAAAATAATTACCAATTAATTGCATACCAATCGGTAAGTTGCTTGCATTAAACCCGCAAGGAACACTCATCGCGGGCAACCCTGCAAGATTGGTAGAGAGCGTGTAAATATCCTCTAAGTACATTTGCACAGGATCTTTTGACTTTTCCCCCAAACGCCAAGCCACATCAGGCGCTACAGGACCCAAAATAACATCGCACTCTTTGAATGCCGCCTGAAAATCTGATGCAATAATCCGACGAATTTTTTGTGCCTGTAAGTAATATGCGTCGTAATACCCATGACAAAGAACATAGGTTCCAATCATGATGCGGCGTCTTACTTCTGCACCAAATCCTTCGGTGCGAGACTTTTGATACATATCACCAAGATCTTTGTATTCACTTGCACGATGGCCATAACGAACACCATCAAAGCGACTTAAATTACTAGAGGCTTCTGCTGGCGCCAAAACGTAATACACCGGTATCGATAATTTAGTTTTAGGCAATCTCACTTCGACTAATTTGGCGCCCAAGTTTTCTAAAAGCTTCGCCGCCTCGTTTACAGACTTTGCAACATCGGCAGCTAAGCCATCGGCAAAAAATTCTCTTGGCAGGCCAACTCTCAAACCTTCTAACGGTTTTGCAGGATTTGCGTTTCCTTCTTGCCAAGCTTGATTGAGGTAGCAAGAATAATCTTCACCAGAGTCAGACAAAGAAGTGGAATCGCGCGGATCATGTGAAGACATTGCGCTTAGCAAAAGTGCACAGTCCTCTGCCGTCTTGCCCATGGGGCCGGCTTGGTCTAAGGATGATGCGTAGGCAATCATCCCATAGCGAGAAACGCGCCCATAAGTGGGTTTAATGCCGGTTAAGCCACAAAATGCCGCCGGCTGACGAATCGACCCGCCAGTATCTGTGCCCGTTGCAATAGGGGCCAAACCCGCAGCAACTGCAGCAGCAGACCCTCCTGATGACCCACCAGCAACGCAGGATGCATTCCAGGGGTTCAATGCTGGGCCATAAGCAGAATTTTCATTCGATGACCCCATTGCAAATTCATCCATATTGGTTTTACCCAAACAAACCATTCCGGCTCCATTTGGATTATTGGCATCCGGAATTCCCAAATTCGCAACCACAGTGGCATCAAAAGGGCTTTGGTAACCAGCCAAGATTTTGGAAGCTGCGGTGGTCTTCCACCCTCGGGTTACAAAGACATCTTTGTGCGCAATAGGGATGCCCGTCAACCTGCCAGATTTACCATTTGATATGAGCGAGTCTGCTTTATTTGCTTGCTCTAAACTTAAGTGAGCATTCACATCAATAAATGCATTCCACCTTTTTTCGGACTCTATACGATCTAAAAAGTACTGTGTTAACTCTTTGCTGGAGACCTCTTTTGCAGCCAGCGCTTTTGCCATTAAGGCAACGGAAGTGTTGTGCCAGCTCATTCAATCACCTTCGGAACTAAAAAGTAGCCATCTTGTTGGGCTGGCGCAGATTGCATGTTTTCAGCACGCTGGTCGTGCTCACTCACCTGATCGACCCTCAGTGGCTGAGCCAATTCACGCAAAAATAAAATCGGGTGGGCAAGCGGTTCAAGACCCTCGGTATTAACAGCCTGCATCTCTTCAACCAGGGAAAAAACTGCTTGTAGTTGAGGCAAAACTGCCTCAGCTTCTTTTTGGCTTAACTCAAGCCTGGAAAGGTGCGCAATGCGCTGAACATCATCAAGTTTCATGGGGCGCTAGAGTATCATTACTAAATATTTTCATTAACACATTCTATTTTCCCACTACATCATGTTTGGTTTTTTCCGCAGTTACTTTTCCAACGACCTAGCCATCGACCTTGGTACCGCTAACACCTTAATTTATATGCGTGAGCGGGGAATTGTCCTCGATGAGCCATCGGTGGTTGCAATCCGCCAAGAGGGCGGGCCAAACGGCAAAAAAACGATTCTAGCTGTCGGCAAAGAGGCAAAAGCGATGTTGGGCCGCGTCCCAGGGAATATTGAAGCCATTCGCCCTATGAAAGATGGGGTGATTGCCGACTTCACCATTACCGAACAAATGCTTAAGCAATTTATCAAGCTTGTGCATGAGAGCAAACTCCTAAAACCAAGTCCACGCATCATCATTTGCGTACCTTGCGGCTCAACTCAGGTTGAGCGTCGCGCTATTCGTGAATCCGCATTAGGCGCAGGTGCTTCACAAGTATTCCTGATTGAGGAACCAATGGCTGCTGCAATTGGTTCAGGCTTACCTGTATCAGAAGCGGCTGGCTCCATGGTCGTTGATATCGGTGGCGGCACAACCGAAGTTGGCATGATGTCATTAGGCGGCATGGTTTACAAAGGATCAGTTCGCGTGGGTGGCGATAAGTTTGATGAAGCCATTACTAACTACATCCGTCGCAATTATGGAATGTTGATTGGCGAGCAAACTGCTGAGCTCATTAAGAAAACAATTGGCTCTGCTTTCCCTGGCGCAGAAGTTCGCGAAATGGAAGTGAAGGGTCGCAATCTTTCAGAAGGCATTCCGCGTAGCTTCACTGTTACCAGCAATGAAATTCTGGAAGCATTAACTGATCCATTAAATCAAATTGTGACCGCAGTTAAAGCCGCCTTAGAACAAATTCCACCAGAGCTAGCATCGGACATCGCTGAACGCGGCATGATGCTCACAGGTGGTGGTGCCTTGTTACGAGATCTAGATCGCCTCTTGTTAGAAGAAACCGGCTTGCCCATTCACGTAGCAGAAGATCCATTAACTTGCGTCGCTCGTGGTTGCGGTATCGCACTTGAGCGTATGGATAAGTTGGGTGGCGTGTTCTCGCAAGAATAAAAGACGCACGCGTCAATCTAGGAATTGCAACATAGCGCCCCACCACTTTTCAGACAGGGCATTCCGGCCTTACTTAAACTGATTGTCTGTCTATCAATCAGCATCGCTCTGATGCTGATTGATTTCCGCTTTAAAGCACTTGATCCGATTCGCAATTATGTGAATTGGATTTTGCGCCCACTCGAGTATGTCATGATGGCGCCACGCAACGCGTTTGAAATTACCTCAGAATATTTCACAACGCGCTCTGTCTTAGAAAAAGAAAATCAAGCAATGAAAACCCGTCTAGCAGAGCTCTCACTGCTAGCTAATCAATCAGAATTTTTAATGATTGAGAATCAAAATTTGCGCGAGTTGATGGCACTGCAAAACCAAGTACCTTTTAAAACTTTATCCGTTGAAATTCTGTTCAACCCGCCCAATCCAATTTCACAACGAATTGTGATTAACCGAGGCAGCAATGATGGCTTAAAACTCGGCAATCCGATTGCCAACGATGCGGGCATTCTTGGTCAGGTTGTGCGACTCTATGAGCGGTCTGCGGAAGTATCTCTGTTGGAAGATCGTGATTTTGCAGTTCCTGTACAAGTTGCTCGTAACGGGCTTAGAGCAGCTGTTTTTGGCGTTGGGCGAGGCAACCCATTGGAACTACGCTACCTTCCCGTAGCTAGCGATCTAGAGGTTGGCGACATCTTGCTGACTTCAGGCATTGATGGCGTCTATCCCCCAGGGTTTGCAGTTGCTGTCATCAGCAAAATAGAACGCAATGCGGATAAAAACTCTTCCAATGTATTTTGCGAACCTATTGCAGCGGTCAATCGTTATCGTCAGGCTCTAGCTCTTTTATACGACCCACAATTTGACGCTAAAGCACCTGTCTACAACAAGCCGACTACTGGAACTCAAAATAACACACCTGGTCGTAGACAAACCCGCGCAAGAGGAATGCAATGATTGACTTTCAAAGCGGCTATATCTTGCGCCCGGTAAATCCGGCATTCATTTACTTCAGCTTATTTTGCGCGCTACTACTGAATTTATTGCCGATCGGCAATTACAGCTGGGCACCAGACTGGCTCATTCTGTGTATCGTCTTTTGGAATATTCATCAACACCGCTATGTTGATGTTGTTTGGGCATTTATTTTGGGCCTAATCATGGATGTTCATAATTCCGATCTTTTGGGATTACATGCGTTTAGTTATTCATTGGTTGCTTACATTGCAATCTCCTGGCATCGACGCATTGTTGCTTTGACCGTTCTCTCTCAAGCGCTACATCTCATTCCTATATTTTTATTGGTCTCCTTATTTCCTGTATTGGCGCACTGGATGCTTAGTGGTGAACTTTACTGGTGGGCACTAACAGGCTCCATTCAAGCTTTAATAGAAGCAGCACTTTGGCCATTTGCGACTCGAATTTTATTGGCCCCACAACGTCGCCCAATTGACGTTGATTACAATCGCCCGCTTTAAGAAGCGACATGGTTTCTTTTAAAAAGCCCAACCTAGATTCCTTTCAGGAACGCATTCACATTGCGACCTTATTTGTCACCATCTGCTTTTTGCTTTTAGTTACACGATTAGTATGGCTACAGCTAATTAGCCATGGAAAGTACTCCTTACTTGCGGAAAGCAATCGCATTGCGCTGGTGCCAGCACCAGCTAATCGGGGATTAATTATTGATCGCAATGGCATTGTGATTGGGCGAAATTATTCTGCATTAACGCTCGATATCAATGCAGAAGAAGTGAAGGGCAATGTAGACCAGCTGATCAACGAACTCTCCGAAATTATTGATATCTCCCCAAGAGACCGTCGCAATTTCAA
The DNA here is from genome assembly GCF_040409795.1 of Polynucleobacter sp. MWH-UH19D. NCBI lineage: Bacteria > Pseudomonadati > Pseudomonadota > Betaproteobacteria > Burkholderiales > Burkholderiaceae > Polynucleobacter > Polynucleobacter sp. MWH-UH19D. The sequence continues at coordinate 1,914,061 of NZ_CP099571.1, forward strand.
GCGCTCTTTAGAAGATTCACGCAATATGGGCACAATTCCATTGCGCTCTATGCTCAATGAAGCTGAAACAGCGCGCTTTATGGCTAATCGCTACCGCTTTCCCGGCGTAGAGATCAGAGCAAGAAATTTCCGTGAATATCCATACAATGAATTAGCCTCGCATTTAGTTGGTTACATCGGTCGAGTTTCGCAACGCGATAAAGAGCGCATGCAAACTGAAATTGAGAACTCTAGGGCAGATGATCTAGACGCTTTACAAACTTCATTTTTACCTGGCATTCAATATGTAGGAAAAATTGGTCTAGAGCAAAGCTATGAGAGCGTATTGCGTGGCGTACCTGGATATGATCAAGTTGAAATTACCGCTGGAGGCAAACCGGTTCGCACGCTTTCTAGCTCTCCCTCATCTCCAGGAAAAAATATTGTGCTGTCAGTTGATGTCAAACTGCAGTATTTAGTTGAAGAGCTTTATGGAAACTTTCGAGGCGCCTTTGTTGCAATTGAACCAGAAACTGGCGACGTATTAGCATTTGTCTCCAAGCCGAACTTTAATCCCAATGATTTTGTCGAAGGCATTGATTCGGTAACCTGGAAAGAATTAAACGACTCGCCCCAAAAACCTTTATATAACCGCCCACTCAAGGGTATCTATCCGCCTGGTTCAACCTATAAGCCATTTATGGCTCTAGCGGCATTGGAAAATAAAAAACGTACACCATCACAAACCATATCAGACCCTGGTTATTTTGACTTTGGTAATCACACTTTCCGTGACGACAAAAAAGGTGGGCATGGAATAGTAGATATGCAAAAGTCAATTGTTGAGTCTTGCGATACCTACTACTACACCCTTGCCCGCGATATGGGTGTAAACATGATGCATGACTTCATGAAACCCTTCGGCTTTGGTCAAATCACTGGCATTGATTTACAAGGCGAATCGAAAGGCGTTCTTCCTTCTACGGATTGGAAAAAAGCAACTTTCAAAAAACCAGAGCAACAAAAATGGTACGAAGGAGAAACGATTTCGCTTGGTATTGGTCAAGGATATAACTCATTCACTATCTTGCAACTTGCTCATGCCATGGCGAACTTAGCTAACAATGGCGTTGTGATGAAACCCCATTTAGTAAAAGCTATCGAAGACCCATTCACGCGCAATCGAGTGCTCACGACTCCAAAAGAAAGCTATCGGATTGACTTGAACCCTGAGAACATTGAGATCATCAAAAAAGCCATGGTTGAAGTAAACGTTTCCGGCACCTCTGCTGCAGCATTTAGAGGCGCTGGGTACGTTGCTGGCGGTAAAACTGGTACAGCGCAAGTATTCAGCTTGAACTCAAAAGATTACAAACATGGCGCAACTGCAGAGTTCTTGCGCGACCATGCGCTTTATATCGCGTTTGCGCCAGCAGATAAGCCCACCATAGTGATCGCCATGGTGGTTGAGAACGCAGGGTTTGGCGCTCAATATGCCGCCCCCATTGCCCGCAAAGCATTGGATTACTACGTTGAGGGAAAGTGGCCTAAGGAGGTTCCTGAATGGAAAAGAGCCCCATAAAAAAAATTCAATCACTTTTCTTTGGTTTTTTCGCTGGTTTAGATCGCCAGCTAGGCTTGATTCTGCTTGGCTTGGCATGCGTAGGCTTTTTTACGTTTTTATCTGCTAGTCAAAATACCCCCGTCCAAATTGCCGATGAGCTTCGCAATCTTGCATTGTCATTTGCAGTAATGTGGCTGGTATCTCGCATTCCACCAAAGTGGCTAGAAATTAGTGCTGTTTGGATTTACGGCTTTGGCGTTGCATTACTCATTGCAGTAGCAGTTTTCGGACTCATCAAGAAAGGTGCGCGCCGCTGGCTCAATATTGGAATTGTTATTCAACCCTCTGAAATTATGAAAATTGCGATGCCACTCATGCTGGCGTGGTACTTTCAAAAACGAGAAGGTATACAAAAAGCATGGGATTATGCTGTTGCAGTCATTATTTTAGCGATCCCCGTCTTTCTTATTGCACGTCAACCCGATCTCGGAACCGCATTACTGGTTTTCGCGGCTGGTCTTTACGTCATTATTTTGGCTGGCTTGCCTTGGAAGTGGATACTGCCATTTGTAGCGGTTGGGGTTATTGGAATTTTCTTAATTATTATTTTTGGTAGCACTATTTGTGCCCATGATGTTGCGTGGCCTTTTGTACATAACTACCAAAAACATCGTATATGCACCCTTTTAGACCCCAGCAGCGATCCGCTTGGCAAGGGCTTTCATACCATTCAGTCCATGATTGCAATTGGCTCGGGCGGCTTTTTTGGCAAGGGCTGGTTTCAAGGTACGCAAGCGCATTTGGAGTTTATTCCTGAAAAACATACGGACTTCGTTTTTGCAGTTTTTTCTGAAGAATTTGGCTTGCTTGGTAACTTAGTGTTAATTGCACTCTTCTTCGCGCTCATCAAACGTGGCCTCACCATATCAGCTAGTGCACCGAATTTATTTACACGTCTTCTTGGTGCAGCAGTGACACTCATCTTCTTTACTTATGCATTTGTAAATATTGGTATGGTTAGCGGCTTACTTCCTGTCGTTGGCGTTCCCCTGCCGTTCATTAGCTATGGAGGAACCGCATTAGTCACCCTAGGATTTGGTGCTGGCATCTTAATGAGCATTCATCGCCACCGCCGCTTAGTGCAAAGCTAATACAAAAATTGATGAGCGATTTCTTGATGGGTCGGCTGTGTATTGTGCAGCTTGACCCAATAAAAAAGCCCGGCATGCCGGGCTTTTTTATCAACAACGAAGAATTACTTCTTACGCTTGTTAACAGAGTCTTTAAACGCTTTGCCAGCAGAAAACTTAACAGTTTTCGCAGCAGCGATTTTGAGGGGCTCACCAGTTTTTGGGTTACGGCCCATACGTGCTGCGCGCTTGCCTGAAGCAAAAGTACCAAAACCGATCAGTTGTACTGAATCGCCTTTAGTAACAGCTTTAATAATGTGCTCAATTGCAGAATTCAATGCAAATTCAGCCTTGGCTTTAGAGATCTCCGCGTCGTCAGCAATCGCTGCGATTAGTTCGGCTTTGTTCAAGTGAAGCTCCTTATAGATAGTGATGTCGGCGCATAACGCGCTTCCATGATTTTAACCACAAAAAATTATAAAAATAAAGCTTAGCGATAACAATTTTAAAACTATTGCAAATTAATCATTTATTACTTCTACGCCAGAAACAAAATATTCAGTATCCCCAAAACATGTTGTTGGCAGGCCAATGTGTTGATCATAACTTAGGGCGACTTTTTTTCCTAAGTTAGCATTGATTTTTTGCGCTACAGCATCATCACGCACCGTAAAGAGGAATTTTTCAGACATTGTTCCTGGCATAGAAACCATTGCCAATTCACCCTCCCACGTCTTACATATAAATCCACGTTTAGAGAATTTTTGTACATAACCCGCTCTTTCTCCATTGCCATAGCTCCAAGTTAACATGAGCCACGTGTAGGCCGAAATACCCACTAAGCCAATTAAAACAAGGCTTAAGAGCCATTTTATAAAGCTATTCATGCGGTGTTCTCCATTTATTTGTATCCACATTTACCCTAGCGGGGCAACCCTCTTGATTTACATCAAGTATAGGGGCTTATAAGAAAAAGAAATGATCAATTGGCTACCTCATTCCAAATTAAAATCTAGCTATTACGTTAATAGGCAAAAGCAATGCAAGTTCGTCACATTATTTTTTTTATATTTGTAGCATCAGCAATTTATGTCTATTACAGAGGAAAGGTACGTTTTGGCGTTGTTAGATCGCTTACGGATTACCAAGTTTTACTCGCTCCAGTAAATGCCTTGTTGTATTTATTTTCAAAAGTTAAAGCAAGCGCTTTCATTCCAGTAGGCCAGTTTCCTGAAATGAAGCCCTTGCAAGATAACTGGGAAATTATTCGCCAAGAGGCGCTTTCCTTGAATGCCGATGGCGCAATTGCTGCCGCTACTGGATACAACGATATTGGTTTTAATTCTTTTTTTAGAACAGGCTGGAAGCGCTTTCATCTATATTGGTATGGCAAAGATTTGCCATCTGCCCAGGCAAGCTGCCCTAAAACTGTCGCCTTACTTAAGTCAATTCCCTCAATTAAAGCCGCTATGTTTGCTTCGCTGCCGCCTGGGGCAACGCTAGTTCGCCATCGCGATCCCTATGCTGGATCGCTACGCTATCACATTGGTCTTGTAACACCAAACGATCCCAAATGCTTTATTGATGTAGATGGGGAACGATATTTTTGGAAGGATGGCGAGCCCGTTATGTTTGATGAAACTTTTATTCACTATGCTGCCAACGAAACCGATCATCAGCGAATCGTTTTGTTTTGTGACGTTGAGAGGCCCGTACATACAAAAGTGGTTCAACTGCTAAATCGTTGGTTTGGACGCTATGTCATGAGTGCTGCCGCTTCACAAAATGTCCCAGGCGAAAAAGTTGGCTTTGTAAATATTTTATTTACTTACTTTTATCATCTTCGTGCTCAAGCCAAAAAACTGAAGGCCAAACACCGCTCAATTTATTACATTGGCAAATGGGTGTTGATCTTGGGTATATTGTGGGCAATTTTCTGGTAAGCGTAAATCTAGGTCTTTAGCAACAACTCGGCAGCAATACTTCGATAATTTGCTCAAGACTGATATTGCCGCAAATCTCAATTCGCTTTTTGCGACTGTTTTGCCCAGAAATAAGCTGGATCTGCTTTTGCTGAACCTTTAACTGTTTAGATAGCCACGAGATCAATAGTTCATTTGCCTTATTTTCAAGCGCGGGTGCTTGTAAAGCAATTTTTAAGCAATCGTCATGCAATCCAACGACTTTGGTCTGCTTGGCTCCTGGCTGGCAATGCAAGCTCAGCACAGCTCCTTTGGGGGTTTGTTTTAACCAAATAGGCGTCATTAAAGTACTTTAAACTTAAACCCATGCCATACAAAAATTCTCAAGCCTTAAATCACCTCTTTGCAAGCAATCGCCAGTGGGCTGAAGGCATGGTTGCTAAAGATCCAGATTTTTTTACGAGACTGGTAAATCAGCAGGCCCCTGAATATCTCTGGATTGGATGTGCCGACAGCAGAGTGCCAGCAAACGAAATTGTAGATTTATTGCCTGGCGAACTTTTTGTACATCGCAACGTCGCCAATGTTGTCGTTCACACAGACCTTAATTGTCTATCGGTTATTCAATTTGCAATTGACTTGCTAAAGGTAAAACATATTTTGGTGGTTGGTCACTATGGTTGTGCCGGTGTCCATGCTGCCTTAAGCGATAGAAGAATTGGCCTTGCTGATAATTGGCTCCGCCATGTTAAGGATGTTCATCAGAAACATGAACGTTATCTCGGCGAAGTATTACCAAGAGCAAAACGACAAGATCGCCTATGTGAGCTAAATGTCATAGAACAAGTTGTCAACGTTTGCGAAACCACTATTGTTCAGGATGCTTGGTCCCGCGGACAAGACTTAACGGTTCATGGCTGGGCTTACAGACTAGATACTGGTTTGGTTAATGACCTTGGAATGTCTAGCAGCTCAACAGAAGAAATGTTGGAGCGTTACGCAAAATCAATCAAGCGTTACGAGTCAGAGTAATAAATTAGTGTTTAGCGCTTTTGCGAACCATGCAAGTGTTGCATGCTTAAAACTACTCTCTCTGCTTCCTTATAGAGTTTTAATATCGATAGGTTATGGGCTTGGCTATATTGCAGCCAATATACCGAGCGATCGCAATTGCGTTATCAAAATTAATTTAAAGCTGTGCTTTCCAGATCTTTGTGAAATAAAAGCTAACCTATTGCGAAAACGACATTGGCATCTACTAGGTCGTAGCCTGGTTGAAAAAAGCATTATCTGGCTGGGCAGCGAAAAACAGCTATCTCAATTAATTGAAGTGCAATCTTCTGTTGATTTAACAAATCGCAAGCCTCGTATATTAGTGAATATGCACTTTACTGGTATTGAAGGGGCAATTATTTTGAGCGCACTAGCTAAGCAAATGAACTGGCCAAGAACATCAGGATTTTTCCAAAGAATGAAAAGCCCATTTTTTAACCAAAAGATCATTGGGTGGCGAAATCGATTTGGCGGAAACTCCATTGATCGTCAAGGAAATACAAAGGCTATTATTCGTGAGATTCGTAACGGCAACTTAATCATCATCGCTCCAGATATTGATCTTGGACTGAAGGACTCTGAGTTTGTGCCGTTTTTTGGGGTTCAAACAAATACGGTTACAACAGTCTCTCGTCTTGCAAGCATTACTGGAGCAGAAGTCTGCTTAATGACAACGACTCTAAAAGATGATGAGTCAGGATACCTCTGCAAGATTAGTGAGCCTTTAAATGACCTTTCATCCGAAGACCATAAAGCAAATACAGCGCGCCTCAATAGGTATTTTGAGGATGAAATTCGTTTGCGGCCTGCAGAATATTATTGGGTGCACAAGCGCTTTAAAAATCGCCCAAATCACGAAGCAAACCCCTACAGCGCTTCTAAGTAAAAGACTTTTGTCCTATCATTAGAAGATGACTGAACGCATTGGACTGTTCGCAGACCTTCACAGCAATTTAGAGGCTTTTGAGGCCTGCATTACTCGGGCCGAAGAGCTTGGGGTCACCCGCATGGCATTTCTTGGTGACCTTGTTGGCTATAACGCCGATCCCGTTGCAATTATTGATCGAATCGCTGATTTGATCGAGTCTAAAAAGGCAATTGCGATTCTTGGTAATCATGATGAAGCGATATTTAAAGATAGTCGCAACCATATGAATGCAAGTGCAAATGCTGCGATTGAGTGGACCAAGAGTCAGCTCAGCAATGCTCACGTGCAATTTTTACAAAACCTCCCATTGATTGTGAATGAGGAAAAAATTTGCTTTGTACATGCCTCTGCGCACAACCCATCTGATTGGCACTACGTTACTGATAGCATGAGCGCTTGGCGTTGTGCTCAAAGCTCCGGCAAAAGCTATACCTTTGTTGGTCATGCTCATGAGCAAGCGCTCTTTTACCAAAGTGCAGTTGGCAAACTCATTCGGTTTGCTCCCCACCCAGGCGATGAAATTCCGGTTCTTAGTCATCGGCAATGGGTTGGCATTGTTGGCTCTCTTGGACAACCCAGAGACGGAAACCCTGAAGCATGTTTTGCAATATTTGAGCCGGAAGCAGAAGTGCTGACATTTCATCGTACTGCTTATGATCACTTTACAGCCGCCGAGAAAGTACGGCGTGCTGGGTTGCCTGAAGATTTAGCCAACCGCCTCATTACTGGCAAATAATCTATGCCCATCAATACTGAAATTGAGGCAGTAGACGACATCTTTCAAGAAGGCAAAATCGTTGACGGTTTTGTGCTTGGACAAGAAGTTCATCGTGGTGGAATGGCAAGCCTTTTCTCGGCTACAAAAGAAGGGGTTGATGTTCCGATTTTGCTAAAAATTCCAAGAGTAGGAAGAGACCAGCCTGTTGAAAGCTTGATTGGTTTTGAAACTGAGCTCACTATTTTGCGATCTTTGAAAAGTCCTTATGTACCTAAATTTTTAGGTGCGGGCAATATGGCCACAAGACCTTATATTGCAATGGAACGAGTTGAGGGTAGGCCGCTCGAGGACTTAATCAAAGAGGGTAAAGAATTTACGATTGATGAAGTTGTTCGCATCGGGTCTGATCTTGCACAAGCAGTTCAATCACTACACTCTCAAGATGCGATTCACCTAGACATCAAACCTGAGAATATTCTGATAGATGACAAAGGCAAGTTAACGCTAATCGACTTTGGTCTGTCTCACCATGCACGTTATCCCGATCTACTGGCGGAAGAAATGCGCAAAGGGGTTGGTTCAGCACCTTATATATCGCCTGAGCAAGTTGCTGGTATTCGCACAGACTCTCGTAGCGATATTTATTCCATAGGCGCGATTCTGTATGAACTACTAACCGGCGAACTACCTTACGGAAACCCCCAAACCATGTCGGGGCTTAGAAGGCGAATGTGGGCAAAACCATTTCCACCACGAGCCATTCGCCGAGAAATTCCCCGCTGGCTACAAGAGATCGTTTTACGCTGTCTCGAGCCACGAGCAGCAGATCGCTATCAAAGTGCCGCACGCTTACGACAAATGTTACGCGACCCAGAAGGGGTGACGCTTACCGAGCGAGCTGACCGCATTGAACCGCCAAGCTTTTGGGAAAACCTCAAAGGCATGTTTAGGGCTGCCGGCTATGAGCCCTCACCAAGCCCCAAACCTAGTATGGGGAACTACGATGCACCATTAATGATTGCAGCTATTGACACTCGTCAGTCTGATGAAAATTTGCGCGAAAGAATGCAAGTAACTGCAAAAAATTTATTACAAGCTTATCCGGAAAGTCGTCTTGTTTGCATTAGCACCATTGCAAGCACCCCAACTTTTGAAGGCAACCTAGAAAGTGAAACTGCTAGTGGCATTGTTCGTGGTCACCTGGTGCAATTGATGGATTGGGCAAAACCTCTGAAGCTCCCGCCAGAACGTATCTCATACCATGTTCTAGAAGCTATAGACCCAGCATCACGGATTGTCGAATTTGCAAAAGATAATGATGCTTCTCTCATCTTAATTGGCGCATCACATAAGCTTCCAAATAAGGTGGCGCCTTGGCGAACCTCAATGACCAAGATTGTCGAAGAGGCCCCTTGTAGCGTTCACATCGTTCGAACCTAATTCTTTATATGGGCATGACAAACCTCCTAAGTTTGTTAATGAGTGCCAAACAGTGAATTAATCACTTCAAGAGGCCTGCCCTATTTACGATAGTTGTTTATCGGATAATGTAGCCATGGAAGAAAAAGTGCGCGTCTCAAAACTACTATCCGAACTTGGCTTATGTTCACGGCGAGAAGCCGACTCTTATATTGAACAAGGGCTTGTGACGGTTGATGGAGAAGTGGTAAACGAACTCGGTATTCGTGCATATCGCCATCAAAAAATTGAATTGCAATCTGGGGCTAAAGCACAACAAGCATCTCGAATTACTGTCATTCTTAATAAGCCTGTTGGCTTTATCTCGCACTACGATGACGAACAAGAATATCAACCTGCCGCCTCGCTCATTACGCCAGAAAATTATTTTCCTAATCCGCTTGATAAAAATCGGAGTCCGCGCTTCAACACTAAAGGTCTTGCTCCTGCAGGTCGACTAGACATTGACTCAACAGGCTTACTTGTCCTGACTCAAGATGGTCGAATCGCTAAATTATTAATTGGGGAAAATAGTCCAATTGAAAAAGAATATCTGGTGCGCGTGGAAGGCAAACTTTCATACGAAGATTTAGATCGATTAAGGCACGGCTTATCTTTGGATGGCGTTGCCCTTAAGCCCGCTCAAGTCAGCTGGCAAAATGAAGATCAACTACGCTTTGTTTTACGTGAAGGCCGCAAACGTCAAATTCGGCGCATGTGTGAAATGGTAGGCCTGAGAGTACTTGGACTAAAACGTGTTCGCATGGGGCGTGTTTCCTTGGGCCCTTTGCCTCCTGGTCAATGGCGCTATCTCAAGCCAGGCGAGCAATTCTAAAGGGGGCTTACCCGCTTATAATTGCTCCCGAAATAGATTAATCAGCGCAGAATTACCATCGATACCAATACCCCTAGCACCCCCGCCTCAGAAGTATTAAGACGTCGCAGCTTTGCCATCATCTCTCACCCAGATGCAGGCAAAACTACGCTAACTGAAAAACTATTACTTTATGCGGGAGCGATTCAAATTGCTGGGAGCGTGAAGGCTCGTAAAGCCAGCAGACATGCTACATCTGATTGGATGGAAATTGAGAAGCAACGCGGCATCTCTGTAGCAAGCTCGGTGATGCAAATGGAATATCGCGACTGCATTATTAATCTCTTAGATACTCCAGGACACCAAGATTTTTCTGAAGATACTTATCGAGTGCTTACTGCCGTTGACTCTGCCTTAATGGTTATTGACGCAGCCAATGGCGTGGAATCGCAAACATTGCGCTTACTAGAGGTCTGCCGAGCACGCAACACGCCCATTGTGACCTTCATCAATAAAATGGATCGTGAAGTAAAACCACCAATGGAGCTCATGGATGAAATTGAGTCGGCTCTTGGTATTGAAGTCGTTCCATTTACGTGGCCAGTTGGCATGGGCAAATCTTTTGCTGGTGTTATTGATATTGCAAACAATCGCATGCGGATGTTCAAAGCTGGCGAAGATCGAGTAACCGAGGACTCTCATGCGGTAGTGGATATCAATGATCCAGCACTGAAAGAACGCTTGGGTGACGATCTCGAAAACGCTTTAGGAGAAGTTGAGCTTATCAAAGAAGCAATGCCGGCATTTGATCGCGAGGCATTTCTGGCTGGATATCAATCTCCCGTATTTTTTGGTTCAGCAATCAATAATTTTGGTGTGCGAGAAATTCTTAACACCCTCGTTGAATTAGCACCATCACCAGGTGGTCGCAAAGCTTTGCAACGCGAAGTTAGTCCAGCAGAAAATAAATTCTCGGCGGTGGTTTTTAAAATTCAGGCAAACATGGATCCTGCGCATCGTGATCGCGTGGCTTTCTTGCGAATTTGCTCGGGACATTTTGAGCGCGGCATGAAACTTAAAATTTGTCGCAATGGCAAGGAAGTTCGCACCAACAACGCACTTTCTTTTTTATCGCAAAGGCGCGATATTTTGGACGAAGCTTTTCCAGGCGACATTATTGGTTTGCCAAATCATGGATTATTGCGCCTAGGTGATACGCTAACTGAAGGCGAGCAACTGCAATTTACTGGTCTACCCTTCTTTGCTCCGGAAATTTTTCGCCTCGTTGAATCAGCCGATCCATTGCGATCCAAGCAGCTACGAACTGGGCTTATGCAACTGGGCGAAGAAGGCGCTATCCAGGTATTTCGCCCGATGGCTGGTGGCACCATGCTACTAGGTGCTTTCGGGCAACTGCAATTCGAAGTGGTTAGTCATCGGCTGCAGACCGAATATGGTGCTGAAGTCCGCTTATTGCCCGCACGTTATAGTCTAGCGCGCTGGGTTAGCTCTGAAGATCCTGTAGCTTTAAAAAAATTCACTCAAGAAAATATTCACCGAATGGCAGAAGACGTTGTTAGTGCGCCCGTATTTTTGGCGTCTCATAAATCAGAACTAGACGTTGCACAACAGCGCTGGGAATCAATTCAATTCCACGCTCTCAGAGAGCATGCCGGACTAATTTATCAATCTGATTTAGCTGGCTAATAAAAAATATTAATGCGCTGAATGACAGGTAAAAACTGTTGCTAAAGAAGAATCGCCACTTTTATATCTAGCAACTTTGCCATACTGAGCGCAGTAAGCATTTGCTTTTTGAGTCAACTGATCTATTGACTCGCCGCCAGCGTTTAAAAAAGTGACATGATTTGCATCCGATGCATCCGTATAAACCGGCGTACAAGCAGTCACCCCAAAAGCGATCATGAATAAACTAATTACCTTCATATTGGCTCTTTGACTTTTTAGCTCTTTAGTTTTTTAAGTACTAATTCAGTTATTTTGCTTGCAAAAGGTCGGTAGAGCAAAATACAAATAATTGCAACAGGATATGCAACCAGCCATACCTCTAGCCACAGCCAAAAGAAGTTCTCAACGACACCAATCCTGACAAATGTGGTTGCAAGAGTAATGCTGGCGGACATTAAAAAGCCCATTACCAAAGCAAAAATGATGCTTGCAATATTAATCATGATTTAAATATAAATTAAGTGCGCTTAACTAGCATTCTTTTGCTTAAGATGACTGTCGACACTACCAAGAATGCAAAAACCATATTGATCATCGTCAAATGGTCGCCCAATAAAACACTGGCCGCAACTAGCGTACAGAATGGTTGTATGAGTTGTACTTGACTAACTCTAGCAATTCCGCCGACAGCAAGGCCTTCATACCAAAAGAAAAATCCCAGAAACATTGGAAAGAGACTCAAGTAAATAAAACTTGTCCAAGCAAGTGCATCAGCGCCCCAATACGTTGATGAAAATAGATAGAAAGAGGCGATGACGTTTATTGGCAGCGACACCACTAAGGCCCAAGAGATCACTGCGCGCGGATTCATGCGGCGGGAAAGCTCCCCGCCCTCCACATATCCTATGCAGGCGCAAATACCGCCAGCCACCAGCAGGCCGTCGATATAGGTAATGCCTCCTGAGCTCTTTAACAAGGCATAAACCACAACCAATGCAGCCCCCAACAAAGACACCAGCCAAAAACCAATTGAGGGCCGCTCCTTAAAGCGAATAACCCCAATCACAGTAGTAGCTAAGGGCATCATTCCCAAAATCACTGCACCATGCGATGAAGACCCTTCTTTCATGGCTACAGTTGTAAAAATTGGAAAGCCAAAGACAACCCCAAGCGCAATAATGACAAACTTGACCCAATCTGATTTTTGGGGCCATGGCACTTGTTTGTAAATTAGGTAGGCCAAAGCAACTATTCCGGCCAAAAATGCCCTACCAAACGCAATGAAATAAGGATCAAAACTGAGGACAGCGATTTTACTTACTGGCAAGGTCAAACTGAAAATCAGAATGCCGATAAAACCAATCAACATTCCCTTGCTTTCCTGATTCACTCTTATCCCTTTTGATGTCTATAGGGTCATTGTATTAATAAAGCATCGACATTGGGCTGTAATATATAAATATCCATGAATACAACATTGCCCTATATTCAGGCTATTTATATTGCCACTAGCGCTGGCGCCCCGATGCAATCATTGTCCAAAGTTAAGGTCATTTCAATGGGGATAGAGGGCGATCGATATACCAACGACAAAGGTGCTTACTCAGATATTTATCCCAAAAAAACGCGCCATCTTAGCTTAATCACTGAATCAGGAATTGCTACTGCTAACGAATGGCTTCTCGCTGGGGACGAGCCAACTTTTGATGCCTCACAAACCCGCAGAAATATTGTCATTAGCAATATGAGTTCGGATGAGCTTAACTCACTTGTTGGCAAGTCTTTTATCTTAGGGTCTCTTATTCTCAAAGGCACCGAACTATGCACACCATGTCAAAGACCCGCACAACTCCTGAGCAAACCAAACTTCATCGATGCATTTGAGGGGCGTGGCGGCTTAAGGGCTGAAATTATTAAAACAGGAGAGATTTCGGTGGGCGATACATTACGCCCACTGATAAAGGACTGATCATGATTCTCTATCGAGACGATGCAAAAGTAAGTGCCGATGAAGCAATTGATTTGTATATTCGCTCAACTCTTGGAGAGCGTCGACCAATTCATAGTAAGCCAACTTTTGAGGCAATGTTAAAAAATGCCAATCTCACCATCACTGCCTGGGATCGAGAAAAGTTAGTTGGCATTTCGCGATCCTTGACAGATTTTGAATATGTCGCCTATTTGGCTGACCTAGCAGTAGATCAGCAATATCAACGCAAGGGCATTGGCAAAGAGCTAATTGCGCAAACGCAAAAGCGTTTAGGATCCAGCTGTATGATTGTTTTACTAGCTGCACCAAAAGCAAATGCATACTACGAGCACATTGGCTTTGAACATAATCCACGCGCTTGGACGCTAAAAAATTAGTATGAAATCAACTCGCTTTTGCTTAGTGCGTCATGGTGAAACTGATTGGAATGTCGCTCGACGTCTTCAAGGTCACACCGACATTCCACTAAATGAACATGGGCTAACTCAAGCCAAACAAATGGCAAAAGCCATTAAGGCAATCGACTTACAATTTGATGTCTTATATTCCAGCGACTTACAACGTGCCGCCAATACAGCAGCTGCAATAGAAGCAATATTTGGTGTTAAAGCAAAGCTTGATCAAGCGCTTCGCGAGCGACATCTTGGCGCGCTTCAAGGACTCACCACTGACGAAGCCCCAAAGCTCAAATCAGATCTTTGGGCAATTCACTTAAGTCGCAACCTTGATCACCCCTTGGATGGCGGGGAAAGTATTAGACAGTTTGCACAGCGCATTCATAGTGCTTTAGAAAATATTCGCAAGCAACATGAAGGTAAAACCATTCTGCTGGTGAGCCATGGAGGTGCTTTAGACATGATGTATCGACTAGCTAGTAAACAATCCTTGGACTCTGAAAAGGCTGTGGCCGTTCCAAACGCATCTTTAAATTGGATTAGTCATAATGGAAGCTTTTGGCAAGTGGACAAATGGGCTGAAACAGGTCATTTAAAAAATGCGGCTCTTGATAATTTAGATCTTTAGACAAATCAACATGTCCTATCATGGACAGATGAAATTGATCATTAAGCTCTTAATTGGCCTAATCGGCATCACCCTATCTATTTTTGCCTATGCCTTAGATGTAGAACCGGTAGATGTGCCCAATGGCTTGCCCGATCGTATTGTTGGCGATATCGGTGTTGCGGTCTATACCTCCAATATGCATATTGGTACAGAAGGAACTCAATCTTTAGTGCTGCCTTATGCTTTTTTTGATTACAAGCGATTTTTTGTTCGAATCGATGAGGTGGGCATTAAAACATTTGAGCTTGGCAATGGCTACCTTGAGATCATTGGAAAAATTGATCTCAATACTTACAAAGTTAAGTCGCCATTTAATGGCGCCTCGATTAATCGGAGTGATCCGATTCCGCTGGGCATTGGCACCTATCAAGAAACACCTATTGGTGGTTTTTTTGCGAATGCATACCATGACTTTGGTAAATCTCATGGGGCCCTTTATGAGCTTTTGTATTTTGCTGAAATAGAAACTTATAAAAATGTGGTGCTATATCCAGAACTTGGAATTGAAAGGCAATCTAGCCAGTATGCCAACTACTACTATGGTATGAATGCTGGCGAAGTAAATGCAACAGGCTATGCAGCCTATGTTGCGCCAGCCACCAATAATTTAATAGCGGGCTTCATGCTTGAAATTCCGGTAGTGGATAACTGGTATGTGAATCTTTATGGGCGTCGCAAATGGTTAGGTAATGGCATTAATAACAGCTCCGTCATGAATCGCTCATTTCAAGATAATATTTTTGCTGCACTTGCTTATCGCTTTAAATAAAAAATAGGCCACTAATTGGCGGCCTATTTAGCAAATGCTATTTTGCAATATTGAGCCGATTATGGCTCGACGAGCAAAAATCAACAATTACATCTGCAAAACTCAAGTAACGAGAATTGCTTTTTCTGAAACTGTCAATTTCGGCTGCCAAACGTGAGGTTTCATCTTTAAATCCAACATCTTCATACCCAGGATGGTACGGCGCTTCTTCCACAAATTTATTGCTCATATTTATACCTTACGTAATTAATCTTTAAGATCTATTAAAGATGCATCAAAATATTCTGCCAATGCAGAGCCAAAAGATAGGCAAATTACTTAAGTAGAGTTGTGCATGCTGTACTCCCAAAGCGATCCAAGACACACGTGGTGTATGGATGCCGCTCCCCCTGTCCTTGATACCTGAGAGATTCATGTCAAGCTATGCTTGACACTTGCTCCTTCGGTGCACCATTAGAGGTGACTCTCCAGACGGCAGTTAAAGTTAAGCAGTACATTCCTAGTAGATACCTGAGCGTTCATGGGAGTTTGCGCCTTCGGTGGAGGGCATGCCCTCACTCTCCTGCTTGTTGAAGATTATATCTGTGAATTGTTGCGCTTATCTAGTGAGTTTTACCTATGCTTCAAAAATATCAAAAAGTCATCAGTAATATAGCGAGTCCTGAGATCAACATTACCAACTCCATCAGCATTAAGAATTTTTCTTCTGGCAGAGCTAAAACAATTTTCTTTGAAAAAATGGCGCCCATCAAAACAAATATGCCAATAAATAAGCCTTGAACTATCGCAGCAGTATTCAAAAATCCTAACTGATGAAAAGTAATTCCTTTTGTAAAAAGAATCGATAAAGTGCTTGCCGCTTCAGTCCCCAAAAATGCACCCTTGCTTAAGCCATAAGCCAAGAAGAATGGTGTATTGATTGCGCCGGTGGTGGCAACAATTCCAGTCAGATAACCAATACCTGCACCTACCAAACTCATCTGCCAAAGTTTTAAATAAAAGTTTTTGTTGCGCATCCATCTACGAATTGGGATCAGCGCTATCAAAAAAAATCCCAAGGTCATTTCTATAAACTTCTCATTTAAAGAAACTAAAGTATTAACCCCCAAAACTACTGCGGGCGCGCCGGCTAGGCTATAGACAAAACAAACCTTCCAATCAATCTGATTCCACCACAAAAAAATGCGAGATAAATTTGCTACTGTAGCCACTAATGCAATGATCGGAATCGCCTGTATTGGTCCGTAGAAATAAACCAGGGCTGGCATCAAAATAATGGTGGTTCCAAACCCGATGACTCCCCCCAATACTCCAGCCACCAAGCCCAACGAGCCCAGCACAAAGCCCTGCAAAACATAATCAGCGAGACTCGTAATCAAAATCGGGCTACCAAGGCAATGCCGGTAAGACTGGTTTTAGACCTGCCTTCTGAATAGTGGGTGCCGCCTTGGGGGAGGCTAGAAATGCAATTAGATCTCTTGAGGCATTGAGATTTGAAACATTGCTAGTGATGCCCGCAGAGAATAAAACAGTTTGCTGAACCTCTGGCGGAATCTCGCCAATAAAATCAATTCCTGAAATCGGAATTAATTCACTCACCTGCTGAAAACCTAATTCCGCATCACCTCTTGCAACTACAGTACCAACGCGCTCACTGTAAATCTTTTTTGCAGTCTTACTCATTTGCTCTGCAATGCCTAACTTCGGAAATAGATCGTTGGATAAATAGGTTCCGCTTGCGCTGGCTGAGTAAGCCACAGATTTTGCATTCAAGAGCGCCTGCTTAAGAGCGGGGACAGTGCTAATGTCTGGCTTAGGAGCGCCCGCTTTAACAGCCGCACCAATTACAGACGCAACCAGATCCACACGAGTGCCTGATTGAACTGCTCCACTTTTAATGAAATTATCTAAAGATGGTGATGCCAAAATCAAGACATCAAACTTTTCATCTCTTGCCAGTCTTGAAGGAATTGAATCTGGTGCTGATCCCATTGATGAGCCGTAAGAAATAATCACTTTGTTGGGCGATTGTTTTTCATACTCTGGCACCAATGCTTTTAATGCTTCAGCAAATGCGCCAGAAGTAATTACTTGGATGTCGGCTGCAAAAGCAGATGTGACACCAAGTACGCCAATAATAGTAATTAGGATGCACTGTTTAATCCAAATGAAGGTTTTCATTTTCTTTTCCTAAACCTTAGTATCCAATTGTTTGTGATGTTTTTTACTCAGTCGACTTACATTACCTGCCTTGGCAAGCAACTGGCATTTCCCACAACGGCTTTTCTTGGCTGAAGTCGCAATTCACGCCCACTGGCGAATTAGTGCTTGCAAGACACCCGCTCAGGGATAAAGCCATTGCGGCAATAGAAATTGTTAAGGCGAATCTTTTCATAATCACTCATTTATAGATGTTGCTAGCACGATTTGTCGTCTAATCGTAAACCAATCTTTTCACATAATCGATTTTTCAGATCAATAAAATCAAAATAATTCGTTAGGATAATAAGCAACTGTGCCGCCATAATGATCCTATAGTGTTTATTTATTAGGAGAGATAACCATGGCTGCAAAATCATCCAAAACCGCAATTGATATTGGTATTAGTGAAAAGGATCGAAAAGAGATTGCCAGGGGTTTATCTGCACTCTTGGCCGATAGCTACTCTCTTTACTTAATGACTCATAATTTCCACTGGAATGTCAAAGGCCCAATGTTCAATACCCTTCATACCATGTTCATGGCTCAATACACAGAGCAATGGGCAGCCCTTGATCTAATCGCCGAACGAATCAGAGCGCTTGGTGAGCCAGCACCAGGGACCTATAAAGAGTTTGCTAAGCTGAGCTCGATTGATGAAGTACAAGGAACTCCGAAAGCAATGGAAATGGTTAGGCTTCTTGTTAAGGCGCAAGAAGCTACTGCCAAGACTGCTCGCAAACTATTTCCAGTGGTTAATAAAGCGAACGATCAACCTACTGCCGATTTACTCACTCAGAGACAAGATGTACATGAGAAAACTGCTTGGATGTTACGCAGCCTACTGGAAGAATAAGCATCAAAGGAGTTTATATAGCAACGGCAATTGGCTGCTAGCGAAAAGGAGTATATAAACTCCAGACCAGATTCAATATAACTAAAGCTATTAATGTATTGAAGGTAAATTTCATTCCAAGAATTCGCTTACTAAAATCTGGGGGCGGCACATTAATGCCCTTGGCGTGAATCATCCGACCAACAATCAAAGTAATACCTGGAATAGCAACTAGCCACCAAGGTGCTCCATTAAGCTCTAAACAGGCGATCAAAATAATTCCAAACGGAACATACTCGGCAAAGTTTCCCTGGGCACGAATTGCTCGCTCAAGATCTTCGTGACCACCACTGCCTAAGCCAACCTTATTTTTTCTTCTTAGCCCAATAACAGCAAATGAAAGCTTAATAAAGATGATGGTTAATAAAGAGGCAATGATTGAAGTAACTATTAACATTTAGATCTCCGAGAGGTTTCCCCAAATATTACTCAGAAAATAAAAAACCACCCGAAGGTGGTTTTGGTGTTTCTTGGCGGACCGAGGCAGAATCAACCAGGGTCGAAAATGCTTGGCTCTCACCGCATAAAAGCATTAAGAGTTTCAGCAAATTTTTTATGCTGCTGAAATAAAAAAGCATGCCCACCGTCAAAGTATGCCAACCAAGCAAATGGGATCTGATTCGCAATAATTTGTGAATTTTTGGGGACATCAAGGATGTCATATTGGCCATCTGCTACCAACACAGGAACCTTAATATTTTTTAAATCAACGAAATTCTTATTGTCCGCATCCCAAAGGGTTGTTCTCGCCCGAGTTTGACGTAGCTTAGATTCTTTAGAAATAACAAAATCATCAGGAACTGTTCCCGCCAACTTCGCAGCCTGCTCCCTTGCTAGCGCATCTTTAGCGGCTTGTTTTCCAGCTTCATTATTCGGGAACAGAAGTGCGACATTTTCCATAACCGATAAATGGGGATTGTTTAGCTCCTCCTCGGTCTTTTTACTTGCTTTAACCTGATACTTGCCGCCCGGGTTTGGCGCACAAAGAATACCTTTAATAACCAAGTCGGGATGTCTAATCAAAAACTGTTGCGCAACACGGGCCCCCATTGACCAGCCCAGAACATTGGCTTTTTTATAACCAAGCGCTTTTACCAGCCCAGCGGCATCATCAGCCATCTGAGCCATGGTAGTTTTGTTTTCTTTGGTGTCCGTTGACAGCCCTATGCCACGATTATCAAACAGTATCAAAGTATTGTTTTTGGATAACTCTTCAATCAAAGCTGGATCCCACATGCTCATCGTTGCCGAATACCCATTAATCAAAATCATGGGATCGCCCTGACCACGGGTGTAATAAGCAAGTCTCACTTCCCCAACCTGAGCATATTTAACCTCTGCCTTGAATTGAGCCTGAGCTGGGTCAGCAAACCCAAACAAGGCCAACAGCAATACAAAAGATAAGCCCACAAGGTTACGGATACCGACAAAGTAATGATTCATTTATTTCCCAAAGAATTTCAGTCCATCTTAAAACAACTCGGACGCCCCTCGCATCAAACACATGGGGAATTAATAGGAAATCAAAAAGAAAAACCACCCGAAGGTGGTTTTGGTATGTACCTCGTGATTCTTGGTGGCCCGGGGCGGAATCGAACCACCGACACAAGGATTTTCAATCCTCTGCTCTACCGACTGAGCTACCAGGCCAAGAGAAATGATTATAGCGGAAGTGCCTCAAGCCCCTAAATTTGGGCTTTATTGTTCGCCCTTATTGCGAGACGTATCGATCCCGAGAGCCTTCAACTTCCGATATAAATGTGTTCTTTCTAAGCCCGTGTACTCAGAAATCTTGGTCATACTACCGCCCATAATTTGCATTTGATGCTCAAAGTAGGCCTTCTCAAACAGGTCTCGAGCCTCTCTCAGGGGTAAATCAAAATAGGTCTTTGCAATGCCGCTGATGTATTCACCCTCAGAGTGATGACCCGCTGATTCTGTAGCCAAAGGTTTTACGGCAGCGCTAGCCTGAACCCCCGAAGAGAGTGTTTTCTCTTCAACAGGCTCAACGTGTTTTGGTGAGCTCTCTAGGGCTTTGCTGACCGTCTTTAATAACTTTTGTAAAGCTATTGGCTTTTCTAAAAAATTTAGCGCGCCGATGCGAGTGGCCTCTACAGCCGTATCAATCGTTGCGTGCCCTGACATCATTACTACAGGCATTGTTAGCTGACCAGTCTTTGACCATTCTTTCAGCAAAGTAATGCCGTCGGTATCAGGCATCCAAATATCCAACAATACTAGGTCGGGTCGCATTTGCTCGCGAATAGTGCGCGCTTGTATGGCGCTCTCAGCAGCATACACAGTATGGCCTTCGTCCGTGAGGATCTCATTGAGAAGCTCACGAATTCCCATCTCATCATCAACAACCAAAATACTCGCCATACTTAGGCAGCCTCTTTTGCTAAGCTCATAAACAAAATGGATACTTGTGCACCAACCACTTCTTCTCCCTGCATACGATTACGAATTTCTATTTTGGCTCCGTGATCGTCAATAATTTTTTTAACCACCGCCAAACCCAATCCCGTTCCCTTGCTCTTTGTAGTAACGTAAGGTTCAAATGCTCTTGCCAATATCTTAGCTGGAAAACCAACACCACTATCACTTATTGTTAGGCGAACCGCGTTTTGCGTCAGACCGCTTTGCTCCACATAAGATACTAGCTCGGTTTTAACTTCAACAGGATCTGCTTGCCTATTGCCCTCTAAAGTCGAGTCTTGCGCATTTTGAAGCAAATTATGTATTACCTGTCTTATTTGGGTAGGGTCTCCCATGATACTTGGGCACCTAGGATCAAGATGAGTACGCATCGGACTTCCCTCATAAAGGCCTAATATTTCTGAGGTAAGCGTGTTAATCGATATAGGCTTTAGTTGTGGAGTTGGTGTTTTTGCAAAATCACGGAAATCGTTCACCATCTCCTTCATCGCCTGCACCTGACTGATAATTGTTTCTGTGCTGCGATTGATCATCTCTTCCTGCTCTGGGTTGAGTTTGCCAGCTAATTTATGCTGCAATCGTTCAGCAGAGAGCTGAATTGGTGTAAGCGGATTTTTAATTTCATGAGCCAAGCGTCGCGCAACTTCGCTCCACGCGATTGATCTTTGGGCACTAACAACATCGGTAATGTCGTCAAATACCACCATGCGCAGATCATCCGTTAATTGGGTGCCACGCACAAACAAAGTTACACCCAGCTCATTCTCATACTCATTGTTTGTATGAAGCTGAATTTGCTTTTGCCAAATAGGTGCGACCGAATCTTCGGCGCTAACATCAGCAACAGCCAGCTTCATCGTCGCAAAACCTTCCTTAATGGATTCTTCAAAATTAACAAGGGCAGGATTGCTGCTCAGAGGCATGCCGTCAAGCAAGGTCAGATCTTGAGCAAAAATTCGGTCTGCGCCAGCATTGCTAGAAACAACGTTGTAATTTTTATCAAAAATGCAAACGCCCGCAGTAAGGCTCCCCAGCACTTTTTCCAAAAAGGCCTTGGACTCCTGCAGTGATGAGCGCGTATCGGCCAATTGCTTGGTCATCACATTAAATTGTCTTGTTAGCATTCCCAATTCATCGCCAGTTTCTAGCTCTGGCTTGGGGGACAAGTCGCCCTGAGCAACGGCCTGAGTGCCCTTAAGCAACATTAGTAATGGTCTGGCCAACTGACGACCCAACAATAATGCCAGGGTTACCGCAACAAACAATGCAAAAAAGAGGGTCAATGTTAGTGTGCCCACAAACATTTTTCGCAGACCAGTTCGCCCTAAAGATTTTTCCTGATACTCGCTGTAAGCGGACTCAACTGCATAAATATTTTTAGCCAGTGGCATTGGTATAAATCGCACCAGCTGTAGAAAATATCGGTCTTCAGCATCTTTACTGAGCATAGCCTTCTTGCGGATGACGGGAACAATTGCCCGCACTCGATAACCCCTTTGGCCACCATTCATTTCAACCTGATCTAAAAAGGTGATGCCCTTCTTTTTAAAAGCCTCGGCAACTAGATCTGGACTTGGTGCAGGCGAATATTTTTTCGACTTTAGTTCGCTCGACAATATTAAATTGCGTTGCATATTAAACAAACTGACTTCTTGAATACCAAACTGATTACGTATCTTCATCACCATGGCGCCAACTTGCTCTGAACTAGTTCCCGATGGAACTTGCGCAATTTGTTCGGCAATAAAATTGCCCTCTCCCAAAATTTCTTCCTGCGCCACTCGCAAAGTTACACGGCCCAACTCCAAACCTGAATTTAGGGCTGACTCAACTTGCACATCAAACCAGCTTTCAATACTTCGCGAAACGAATTGAAGGGATACGCCATACAAAATTAAGCCTGGAACGATGCCGACCAAAGCAAAAATCATCGCCAGCTTCGCGATGAGACGCGTTCCAAAATGGCCCCGATGCCAACGCACTGCAATCACAATGACGAGCACAGCGATAACTAAAATTAGAGAGGCGCCAATAATGAGGTTGGCGGCATAAAGCCAAATAAAGTAGCGATCAAAAAACTCTGTGTTGGACGAAGCAATCGAGAGCAGCGCCAACAATAAAAGCGCAAAAACACCGATAAGGCCTATCGCTGAGGGTAGTATTTTTTTGCGCCAAAGCTTGGAATCAAAAAAGCTTTGCTTATAAGGCACGTGCGCTTCTCTCATTACTTATCGCTTAATTGGACTCGGGCTATTTACTGAAAATGGAAAATGTAGCCACTCACTTGAAACATTCCATTCACGATTATTTAATGCATTCACTTGGAATGGTTTAGGAAGCTTGCTTAAATCTAAGCTCATACGCAAACCAGCGTTATAAGATTTATTAGGATCAATTTGGCTGGCATCAATTACGCGCCAACCCCCAATACTTCCAACCGCCTGGAGCGCTTCAGACATTGTTCGAGCAGAAAATGTCAATCCTTCAGAGGCTATACGATATTGCTGAGTTAAGGGCTGATATGACAAACGTGTTTGTCTTTGTGCAAACACAGATTTCTCATCAAACCAATACCAACGAGGGCGCACTAAATCAAAGTCGGTTTGAAAATACAAAACCACGCCTTTTTGAACCGCCTCTTCTAGTCCTGGAGATAGCTCAATTTGAAAGGCGGCGCTCAATACCCAGTCGCTATCAACCCTCTCCAGCTCAAAGGATTTGATTTTGATGCCTTCGGCATTGACGGTTGTTGAGAATATGCTCAACGCGGTCAAGCCCAAAAGGATGAATTGCTTAATTCTTTGGCTCATTGCCCATTTTTCTTAAACAAAGCATAGTAAAAGCCATCGTTTACCTCTGAGGGTAAAAGCTGTCCTGGAGCATCTAATCGTAATGCATTGGCATGCTGCTGCGCAAACCATATTGCTTGATCCTCACCCTCTTCAGGAAATACAGAGCAAGTCACGTATAAAAGCAGTCCGCCTGGCTTTAACAGCTTCCATGTCTGAGTCAAAATTTCACGTTGCTTTT
Source organism: Polynucleobacter sp. MWH-UH19D (assembly GCF_040409795.1). Taxonomy (NCBI): domain Bacteria; kingdom Pseudomonadati; phylum Pseudomonadota; class Betaproteobacteria; order Burkholderiales; family Burkholderiaceae; genus Polynucleobacter; species Polynucleobacter sp. MWH-UH19D. The sequence continues at coordinate 1,937,703 of NZ_CP099571.1, forward strand.
TCTGTAAAGCGGGAATATCGGATTGCCGGCGTAAAAACGGAATATCCGGGTGTCTCGCCACAATCCCCGATGCCGAACAGGGCGCATCTAACAAAATCTTGTCAAAAAGAACGCCATCCCACCAAGTTGGTTTTGATGCGTCCCCTTTGAGTACCTTTACTTTATTAGACCGGAAACGAAGCCGGTCTAGGTTACCTTGAATCTTTCCAAGGCGAGCTTCATCGATCTCAAGGGCCAACATATGACAATCTGCCAGCTCTAATAAGTGTGCTGTTTTTCCTCCGGGCGCAGAACAAGCATCCAAGATCAAATCATTTGGATCGGGCGCCAATAAAGCCGCCGCCAATTGCGCACCGCTATCTTGTACAGAAACAGCGCCACTATAAAAGCCTGGCAAATCCGAGACTGGCACCGGGTTGGCGAGCAAGAGCGCGCTTGGCAGACTGATACCCGCAAGGGTTTCGATTGCAGTTGAAGCAATACCAACATCATTTAGCATTGATTGATACTGCTCTCGAGAATATTGTTTTTGGTTTACTCGCAAAATAAGTGGTGCGCGTTTTGCTTGAGTAAATAAGATGGATTGCCACTGCTTAGAATAGTGACGCTTGAGGTTTGCTCGCCACCAAGGTGGCACATACATCGGAATAGGATCAGGAGGGTACTGCGAAGGTTGTGTTGCCAAGCTTACTTTGCGCAATACTGCATTTACTAAACCCTTGGCGTACATCGTCTTGTCATACTCTCCACAAGCCCTTACTGATTGATCAACAATTGTATGGCTGGCATAGCCTTTTCCTTGAGCGTCATCATGTATAAAAAGAGCGATGGCAACACTTAATAAATGAGCAACTTCTGGTGCTGGGGCTTTGGGAATGAATTTTTTTATAAATTCCTGAGATCGAACCCACTTGCGAAGTGTATTGAAGCTTAAGCTCTGAACAATTGGTCTCTCATGTGCATCTAACTGATCTAATACATCGGTTAAAGATCTGCCATTCATGACCTCACTAATCGCTTGTGCTGAGATCGTGATCGCTTCAGACAGCGGAAGATTGAGTGAGGGCTTTTGATCTTCCAAGGGTGACTTATTTAGAGGCAACTGTTTTCTTGGTTTGAAAGTGAAGCGCTTTACCAGCCTGACCTAAGCCCTGCAAACATAACTTTGCTGTAGTTCTTTTTCCACCGGGCTTTTGCATTTCTAAAACCTCAATAACTCCAGCGCCGCACTTTACAAATACACTTTCATCACCAAAGCCCAACACTTCGCCAGCACTCGCATGCTCGTCGCTAGGAGCAGTTTTTGGAATTCGAGAATTCCACAGCTTGAGGTCTAAATCACCAATCGAGCTAATGGCTCCAGGAAATGGATTAAAAGCCCGAATTCGGTCATCTATTTTTTGTGCCTCCCCATGCCAATCAATCTGCGCCTCATCTTTTGAAATTTTTTCAGCATATGTCACCCCGCTTGCTGCTTGTGGGTAGCGAGCTAACTTACCACCGGCCTCGAGTTGATGAAGTGTTTTAACAACTAGTTTCGCGCCTAATGTTGCCAACTTATCGTGCAAAGAAGCACTGTTCTCAGTTTGATCAATGTTTACCTCTTCAACCATAACGGTATCGCCAGTATCTAGACCCACATCCATCTGCATAATACAAACGCCCGTCTTGGTATCGCCAGACTCTATCGCTCGCTGAATAGGTGCAGCGCCTCTCCAGCGGGGTAAAAGCGAGGCATGAATATTAAAGCTTCCGTATCTGCCAGAGCGCTCGCTGATATCTAAAATTTCTTGGGGCAAGATTAGACCGTAAGCAACCACCACCATTGCATCAAATTCAATGTCAGAGAGTTGCTTATAAGCCTCTTCAGCTTGAATTCTTTTCTGAGGATCTGCGGCGTTTCGTCTTAGTGTTTCCGGTTGTAATACGGGAATATTTTTTTCTAGAGCAAATTGCTTTACAGGACTTGCTTGCAAATGCATGCCTCTCCCCGCGCGACGGTCGGGTTGCGTCAAAGCCAAAACAATTTCGTGGCCAGCTTCATCAATCGCGCGCATTGCTTGTGCCGCAAATTCAGGGGTACCAGCAAAAACAATTTTCATCGGGATGTTAGCGCTGACCTTGCAATTCTTTGCTACGTTTTTTTAACTTTTGTGAAATGCGGTTACGCTTTAACAAAGATAGGTATTCAACAAATACTTTTCCTTGTAGATGATCTAATTCGTGCTGTAAACAAACCGCCAACAACCCATCTGCCTCAATTTCAAACTCTTTCCCATTGAGGTCTAAAGCTTTGACTTTCACCTGCGCAGGGCGCTCTACCTCATCATAAAATTCTGGCACCGAAAGACAGCCCTCACGCCACATTTTTTTCTCAGGGCTCGCCCAAATAATTTCGGGGTTTATAAAAACCAACAATTCATTTTGATCATCCGAAACATCGATAACAACGATACGCTCATGAATATCGACTTGGGTCGCTGCAAGACCAACGCCTGGTGCTTCGTACATAGTTTCAGCCATGTCAGCCACTATTTTTTTGATACGTGCATCTACCGTTGCTACAGGTTTGGCAACCTTATGCAAACGCGGGTCGGGATAGCTAAGCACTTTTAATAAAGCCATGTAGGAATTATCCAACAGAGCAATCAGTCTGTCCCAATTGATTTCATTTTTCTTATCTTCAAAATGACTCGTTCTTTCCTTGAATTGGAAGCACCATGCATACATTGTTCCGAAAAGACAAAAACTATCCGCCACGCCTCAATGATTTGTTTGATCCTCCCAGCCAACTATATATATGCGGAAACATGAGCCTATTAAAAATGCCCATGATTGCCATCATTGGGTCTCGTCAGGCCAGCCCCCAGGGCATCAAGAATGCAGCAATGTTTGCAAATCAACTATCTCGATCTGGGGCTTTGATTATTTCTGGGCTAGCTAGGGGTATAGATGGCGCAGCTCATCGAGCCGCTTCAAATGCTTCAAGCCAATACCTCACAGCAGCGATTTGCGGTACGGGCCTAGATATCGTTTATCCGCAAGAACACCAGAAGTTAGCGGCGGCCATTAGCCAACATGGTCTATTAATGAGCGAGCTGGGGCCTGGTGTAGGGCCCAAGCCTTTTCACTTCCCAAGACGAAATCGAATCATTGCCGCCCTGGCTTTGGGGGTGGTAGTTATTGAGGCGGCCGAAAACTCTGGATCACTGATAACCGCGAAAATTGCCGCCGATCTAGGAAGAGAGGTTTTTGCGCTCCCCGGCCCCGCGCACGACCCACTTTATGCGGGATGCCATCAGCTCATTCAACAAGGGGCTAAGTTGGTTTGCAGGCCCAAAGAAGTGCTAGAAGAGCTCATTTTTTGATAAAACCATGTTTAAAGGCCAAAAAATGAGGTTTTGCACAAACTACAGTCAAAAAATCAAGGCTTTTTGGACTTTTTTTAACTTATCGGTTAATAATAAAAAAGGGGTTTAAAGGGGTAAAAGCCAAATTCAGGTTGAATTAGCCCTCCTTATTACCTATGAAAAATATTCATTTCAGCTCAAATTTAGGCAAACGCGTGGCAAAAGCATCCTCCAAAAGCAGCTCCAAGACCTCTTCGGTAGACCACCCAAAGGCGCTCATTATTGCCGAGAAACCTTCGGTTGCAAATGACATTGCTAAAGCCCTCGGTGGTTTTACAAAACACGAAGACTATTTTGAAAGCGACGATTTTTTAATCTCATCTGCTGTTGGACATTTATTGGAAATTGCCGCGCCTGAGGAATACGACGTTAAGCGAGGCAAATGGTCTTTCGCCAATCTTCCTGTCGTGCCACCCTATTTTGACCTACGGCCTATCGCTAAAACTGAATCGCGCCTAAAGGTTTTACAAAAGCTAATTAAACGAAAAGATGTCACTTCACTCATCAACGCATGTGACGCGGGGCGCGAGGGCGAACTCATTTTTAGGCTAATCGCACAACACGCAAAAGCATCCCAAACCGTAAAACGACTCTGGCTACAGTCTATGACACCCGCCGCTATTCGAGAAGGATTTGCAAGCCTGCGTACCGACGAAGAAATGCAACCTTTGGCAGATGCAGCGCGATGCCGATCTGAGGCTGACTGGCTAGTGGGCATCAACGGTACCCGCGCAATGACTGCCTTCAACAGCAAAAGCGGTGGTTTCTTTTTAACTACTGTTGGACGCGTTCAAACTCCCACGCTCTCAATCGTGGTTGAGCGCGAAGAATTAATTCGCAAATTTATTTCCAAAGACTATTGGGAAGTAAAAGCGGAATTTATTGCTGCTGCGGGAGTCTATGAGGGGCGCTGGTTTGATCCTAAGTTCAAGAAGGATGTTACCGAACCAGACGCTCGTGAAAATCGTCTTTGGAGCGAAGCCGCAGCACAAAGCATTGTTACTGCTTGCCGCGGGAAAAAAGCAAACGTTAGCGAGGAATCAAAACCGGCAACCCAGCTTGCTCCGCAATTATTTGACTTAACCAGCTTACAACGGGAAGCGAACGCACGCTTTGGTTTCTCAGCAAAAAATACTTTGGGTTTGGCTCAAGCTCTTTATGAGCGCCATAAAGTTCTAACCTACCCTCGTACTGATGCCAAGGCTCTGCCCGAGGATTATCTAGACACCGTTAAACAAACAGTGGAAAACTTGGCTGAGCATTCTCAAGAATATCGACCATTTGCTAAGCAAATTTTGCAAGGGGATCCTAAAGATCCAAAAGCAAAAACGGGGCATGGCTGGATCAAGCCGAATAAGCGTATTTTTGATAACTCCAAAATTTCAGATCACTTCGCAATCATTCCAACTCTAGAGGCCCCCAAAAGCTTAAGCGAACCTGAAGCAAAGCTATATGACTTAGTGGTTCGACGCTTTTTAGCAGTCTTTTATCCTGCTGCAGAATTTAAAGTTACTACCCGTATTACGGAAACTGCTGGTCATCATTTCAAAACGGAGGGTCGCGTTCTTGTTAATCCCGGCTGGCTCACCGTCTACGGCAAATCCAATCAAGCCGATGATGAGCTAGCGCCAGTGCAAGAAGGCGAGTCTGTACAAACAGAATCTGTAGTCGCCGTTCCACTTAAAACCAAGCCGCCTGCTCGCTATACAGAAGCAACCTTGCTCTCAGCGATGGAAGGCGCGGGCAAGTGGGTTGATGATGATGAGATGCGCGAAGCCATGGCCGAGAAAGGCTTAGGCACGCCAGCAACTCGTGCGGCAATTATCGAGGGTCTGCTGGCAGAAAAATATATCGTGCGTGAAGCGCGCGAATTAATCCCAACCGCAAAAGCATTTCAGTTAATGACGCTATTACGCGGTCTCGATGTTGAAGAGCTCACCCGTCCTGACTTAACTGGTAGTTGGGAAAATAAACTGTCTCTCATCGAACACGGCAAGATGAACCGTGACACCTTCATGCAAGAGATTGCGCAGATGACTCAACGCATAGTCAAACGCGCTAAAGAATATGACAGTGATACGATTCCTGGCGACTACGCCACACTAAGCACTCCTTGTCCACACTGCAAGGGGCCAGTAAAAGAAAACTACCGCCGTTTTGCTTGTGAAAAGTGTGGCTTCACGATCAGCAAAACTCCTGGTGGCAGGGCTTTTGAATATCCAGAAGTAGAAGAACTATTACGTGAAAAAACAATCGGCCCTCTCCAGGGGTTCCGTAGCAAAATGGGTCGCCCTTTTGCTGCAATCATCAAACTAACAGAAATCCCCGAAGATGATGCCGATTATCCAAATGCAGGCTATAAGCTTGAATTTGATTTTGGCAATACCCAAGATGATGAAACGGAAGCCATCGACTTTACAGGTCGTCAAGCTCTAGGAGTCTGCCCTAAATGCTCGGGCGCAGTATATGAAGATGGCATGCGTTATGTGTGCGAGAACAATACTGGGCCCAATAAAAGCTGTGACTTCAAAACTGGCAAAGTTGTATTACAACAAGAAATATCTGCCGAACAAGTTCAAAAGCTTTTGAAAGAAGGCAAGACGGATTTGTTGAATAACTTTAAATCTAATCGAACTGGGCGTGGCTTTAAGGCTTATTTAGCTTTGGGTCCTGATGGAAAAATTGGTTTTGAATTTGAGGCCAAGGCTCCGGGCGCTGCCAAGGCGCCAGCCAAAAAACGTTCCGGCGCAAGCGCCGCCACTAAATCAGCAGCAAAGCCCAAACGCGCGAGTAAAGCGAAATCGTCTTCGAGCAGTTGAGCGGTAATTAACTTAGCCGCTAAGGCAGACCACAAGATTCCTCGCGACCCCAGGGCAATAGCGAGGAAGATCCCTGGCTGATGAGCCAATGCGCCAATGATCGGCAACCGATCGCCAGCCACACATCGCACGCCTACAAAATGATCGTGCTTTACAAGGCTGCTAGCTTCGCCCTCTATAAAATTGACCAAACCTTTTGCTTGCTCGCGATTAAAGTTATCACTCACCTCTCTTGGGGCAAGATCATCTTCGCCCTCATCAAAACTAGAGCCGACAATCCAGCGATAGCTGCCGTCATTCAGACGCTCTGCAGGCAAGCAATAGCCATCTCCCGATAAGCCCACCTTAGGTAATTTTTTGATCCATGGGTCATTCGGCTCAATAGAAAAAATGCTCAGTTGACCGCGCACTGGCTTCAGAGGCAAGCGAACTCCAATGCTGGTGAGTAATTTTTTGCTTTCCATTGCCGCAGCAATCACAACTCGATTTGTAGAGGCAATCACTTGGTCGTTGAGATCCAATAAAAACCACTTACCATTTCTTTGCTCAAGCTTTGCAACCTCCGTGTTCCATAAACAGACAAGACCTGTGTGTGGTCGCAAAAGATCTTTGCTTGCCTTCGACAAATTTAAGCAAGCGCCCCGAGAAATCCAAACACCGCTTTGTGAGACTCCACAAATTTTTTCAGCCTGTTCACAATCAAGGGGAACAGCAATGTCTTCGCCAAGCTCTAATGAGCGTAAATGTTCAATTAGCCCTGCTCGATCGAATGCTTTTTCTTTTTTGGTTGGCTGAAAAATTCCGTGGGCATGCCACTCTTTGCCCCACCTTGCTTCGGCCAACAAAAAAGCCAATCGCGTTAAGCGTAATAAACGTGGGGAGCCTTTGCCTATATGGGGATGTGCAATAGCGTAGGCATGGCTTGAGCAGGCGCTCGCAGGAGCGTTGGCTGCATCAATAACGCAAACTGACTGATTGCGATTAAGTAATTCGTTAGCAATCGTTGCGCCACAAATACCAGCCCCAATCACCACGATGTCATGGTGTTGGGGTTTGGTCATCAACAAATTTTATTAATGCGGGTTTTAGTTGCTTGATGAATTAAGCGTTTAGGCGTTGTTCGATCTTGGAGCGAGTTTCTTTTAACTCTTTTGGCAAACGCTCACCAAGGTGCTCAAACAAATCTGTATGGAGTTTTAATTCATTTTTCCATTCATCAACAGCAACAGTGATCGCCTTAGCAAATTTCTCTGGAGAATAGTCTAATCCACCCCAGTGCATATCGCTGTACTCAGGAGTAATCCCAAATGGAGTTTCTTTGCCATTGGCTTTGCCTTCTGCACGATTCAAAATCCAAGAGAGAACGCGCATGTTTTCGCCAAAGCCTGGCCATACAAACTTGCCGTTTTCATCTTTGCGGAACCAGTTTACGCAATAGATTTTTGGCAATACAGCGCCTTCGGCTTCCAACTTCTTGCCGATGTTGAGCCAATGTTGGAAGTAATCGCTCATGTTGTAGCCGGCAAATGCGATCATCGCAAATGGGTCGCGGCGGACAACGCCGATCTGACCGGTAATAGCAGCGGTGGTTTCTGAGCCCAAAGTAGCTGCCATGTAAACGCCCTCAACCCAATCGCGCGCTTCACTCACCAAAGGCACAGTATTGGAGCGACGACCACCGAATAAGAATGCATCAATTGGCACGCCCTCTGGGTCATCCCATTTTGGATCTACTGCAGGGTTGTTGGTTGCGGCAACCGTAAAGCGTGAGTTTGGATGTGCAGCTTTGCGACCTGCTGCGCCATCGGCCGGAGTCCAGTCTTTGCCTTGCCAGTCGATCAAATGTGCAGGGGGGGTTTCCGTTAAACCTTCCCACCAAACATCACCATCATCTGTTAAGCCGACGTTAGTAAAGATAACGTCTTGATTGAGTGAGTCAATACAGTTTTGGTTAGTTTGACGATTTGTACCAGGAGCAACGCCAAAGTAGCCCGACTCTGGGTTAATCGCAAACAAACGGGTCTTACCTGTAACGGGGTCTTTGCGAGGCTTAATCCATGCAATGTCATCACCAATCGTGGTTACCTTCCAACCATCAAACCCTTTTGGCGGGATCATCATAGAGAAGTTGGTTTTTCCACAAGCAGATGGGAATGCTGCGGCAATGTGGTATTTCTTGCCTTCGGGGGATGTCACACCCAAAATCAACATATGCTCAGCCAGCCAACCTTGGTCACGACCCATATTAGATGCAATGCGCAATGCAAAGCATTTTTTACCTAACAAAGCATTGCCACCGTAGCCTGAACCAAAAGACCAAATTTCACGAGTCTCTGGGTAGTGAACGATGTATTTGGTTTTGTTGTTAGGCCAAGCAACGTCTTTTTCACCTGCAGCTAACGGCTTACCAACCGTATGGATACAGGGAACGAATTCACCATCAGCACCCAATTGATCAATTACGGCCTTACCCATGCGGGTCATTAGGCGCATATTGATAGCAACATATGGACTATCGGAGAGTTCAACGCCAATGTGGGCAATTGGAGAGCCGATTGGGCCCATCGAAAATGGCACTACATACATGGTTCTTCCGCGCATGCAGCCATCAAATAAGGGTTTCAGTGTCGCGCGCATTTCGCTTGGCTCTACCCAGTTGTTGGTGGGGCCGGCATCTTCCTTTTTTGCAGAGCAAATAAAGGTACGATCCTCAACGCGAGCCACGTCCTCTGGATCAGATAGGGCTAAAAATGAATTTTTACGCTTAGCTGGATTTAGGCGCTTGAAAACACCAGCACTTACCAATAACTCACAAAACTCATCGTACTCAGCTTGAGAACCATCACACCAACGAATGGCGTCAGGTTTAGTTAGGGCCGCAACTTCTGCAACCCACTGAATTAAACGCTCGTTTTTTACGTAAGACGGCGCATTCACATTGATCTGGCCGTTAGCAGTTGAAGTCATATGTTTCCCTATGAAAATTGAATTTTTTAATCCAATGATTTTAACATTTTGGTCATATTTGACGTATTTGCCGCCCAAGAAAAATAAGGGAGTTTGAGGGCTTTATTTACCAATGCAGAACTGGCTGAAAATTTTTCCCAAAAGGTCGTCGGGCAGCAGTTTTCCGGTAATTTGGCCAAGGCAATTTTGAGCTAAAGTAAGCTCTTCTGCTAATAACTCTAGTGAATTGTTGCCATTTGCTGCGAATTGTTCAGATTTTGCAATATGTTCTGCTGCCCTCTCTATGCAGTCTAAGTGACGCCTTCGGCTAACAATTGCGCCCTCTTGACTACCGCTCCAACCAACGCTTTTCAAAATTTCTTGCTTTAAAACATCTACCCCCTGACCAGTTTTGGCTGATATTGGAATAGCGCCATTTAAATATGGCCCGGGGCTACTCACCATACCCCCTATTAAGTCGGCTTTGTTTAAAACTTCCAAAATTGGGCATTTTGGTGACACAGCCTCCAAAATGCGATCCCTTAGAGTTCCGCCCTCTGACTCCACATTCGGGGCACTCAAAAACAGCACTATATCGGCAGAATGAATGGCTTCCCAAGTTCGCTCTATTCCTTTTGCCTCAACCTCATCCGAGGTTTGTCTTAACCCAGCCGTATCAATGACATGCATTGGCACGCCCTCGATCTGAATACTCTCTTTAATTCGGTCTCGTGTAGTTCCAGCAATTGAAGTGACTATTGCTACCTCCTCACCAGCCAAAGTATTTAGCAAAGAGCTTTTGCCAACGTTTGGGGCGCCAACCAACACCAGCTGTATACCATCACGCAAAATCTTGCCTTGCTTGGCACCATTTTGAAGTGTTAGTAATTTTGTTTTAACCGCCATTAAGCGCTCGCGTGCATGGGCGTTTTCTAAAAATTCAATTTCCTCTTCCGGAAAGTCGAGTGTGGACTCAACCAAGATTCTCAACTGGGTAATTTCATCGACGAGTGCATTAACATCCCCCGAGAAGCTTCCCTGTAAAGATCTTGCGGCGCCCCGAACCGCGGCCTCACTTTGCGCATCTATTAAATCGGCAATCGCCTCGGCCTGAGCCAAATCTATCTTGTTATTTAAATAGGCTCGCAGACTAAACTCGCCGGGCTCGGCAATTTCTAGCCCAACATCTCTGCCCAACTCTAAGCATCGCTGCATAACCAGTTCGAGTAAATGTGGACCGCCATGGCATTGCAGCTCGAGAACATCCTCGCCCGTAAAGGAAGCGGGGGCAGCAAAAAAAATTGCCAGCACTTGATCAATCAATTGGCCATGTTTATCGCACAAGCCCAGTAACGTTGCCATTCTTGGCTGAAGATTTTTTTGAAACAAGGCTTGAATAAGCCCCGTTAAATTTTGTCCGCTAATGCGGATAATGCCAACACCCGCTTTGCCTGGGGCGGTAGCGATAGCAATGATGGGAATCTTACGCGTCACCATTGCTATTCGCTTTCAATAAACCTATGCCATTTTTTATTTGACAGCTTTTTTGCCAAATAGTTTATTGATTTGCCACTGTTGTGCAATTGACAATAGATTGTTTACCACCCAATACAAAACCAATCCAGCGGGGAAGAAAAAGAACATGATCGAGAAAATAATCGGCATGTACAGCATCACCTTTGCTTGCACTGGATCGGGTGGCGTTGGATTAAGTTTTGTTTGTACAAACATTGATACAGCCATAATCACCGGCAATATGTAATATGGGTCAGGAACCGATAAATCGTGGATCCACAAAACCCAAGGTGCACCGCGCATCTCTACAGAAGACAACAACACCCAGTACAAGGAAATGAACACTGGGATTTGAATCAATACTGGCAAGCAACCACCCAATGGATTGATCTTTTCCTTGCGATACATTTCCATCATTGCTTGATTGAGCTTTTGTGGTTCGCCTTTGTATTGCTCCTTCATGGCCATTAGGCGTGGCTGCACCTCTTTCATGCGTGCCATGGACTTATAGCTAGCAGCGGACAGCGGGAAGAAAACAAACTTAATCAAAATGGTTAAAAGGATGATGGACCATCCCCAATTACCAACAATATTGTGAATGTGCTCAAGTAACCAGAAAATTGGTTTTGCCAATATGGTTAGATAACCATAGTCTTTTAACAACTCAAGGCCTGGGGCAATTTTTTCCAACATGCGCTCTTCTTGCGGGCCCACGAAAAGTTGTGCATTTGCTGTGATGGTTGTTCCAGTCGCAATGGTTCCAAGTTGGCTTTGCATGCCAACCCGATATAAATTGTTATCCAATCTTCCGGAGTAAATATCGCGCACTAGTTTTATATCTGGAATCCAAGCACTAGCAAAATAGTGTTGAACGACCGCAACCCACGCAGGTTGTCCAGCATTAATTTGTGATGGCGCTATAAATTTATTTTTTTCAAGATCAACAAAAGGGATCTTTATAAACTTATCGCTATCTGTGTATATGGCGGGGCCTGTATAGGTACTTGCAGAAAATGCGCCTCCGAATGGGCCTACTTTTGCATCCTCTGAACCATCACGAACAATCTCTGTATACAAATTTAATGGCACAGGATTTGCAGAAAGTTGTGTTACCCGGTGCCCAACATAGACATCGTAGCTGCCCGGATTAAGGATGAAGGTTTTCTCTAGCTTCACACCACTGCGTTCTGATGATAGAACCAAAAAAGGTCTCCCAGAGCCATCCTTGCCTGAGCGGTCAAGCTTAAAGACGCTGTTGTGATTTGGTAGGTCGATCCCGCCCGCGGCGACCAACCCCGACCGTGCAACATAGGTGTGATTTGCTGTGTGTTTAAAGATTTCTACCGGCTTTTCATCGGCAGTCAACTCTTTTAGCAACTTGGCATCAACCACATTTGCGCCAGCAGAGCTAATTTGTAAAGATAAAAGGTCGTTTTCTAATGCAAATAGTTGTGTATTTTCGTTAGCGCCAGTTTTTGTGGTGGGCGCTTGTGGCGGTGTGGCGCCCGAAATAGCAACAGGGGCATCTGATTTGGGTGAAGAAGATTTATCGCTAATGGCGGGACTCACATTTTGCTGGGAACCAGCAAACATGGAGGGCTTGCCTTCGTGAACCTGCCAATTGTTGTAAAGCATGAGCCCGGAGAGTGAAAACACAGCCCAAAGAATTGTTTTTTTAAAGTCCATTGAATTCGCTTTACTAATATTTTTAATGTGACGTCTGTTTTACAGCAGGATCATAACCACCATGTGACCAAGGGTTACAGCGCAATACCCTCCAGGTTGCCAACGCAATGCTTTTGACAAAACCGTAGTGATTAAAGCAATCACACGCATACTGGGAGCATGTTGGCACGTATTTACAGCGTGCGCCCAAATATGGGCTTACTACTATTTGATAAAGCCTAATGAGTTTAGTTGCAGCAGTGTTGAGAATGCGCACTTAAATAAGCTCCGCCACCCGCGAACGAAGGAAATCTTTTTCTTTTTTTCTGAGCCTGCCGCGCGTTTGTTGACCAATTGGTTTTTTAAGCTTAACAACGACGTCTTTATTTAAGCCCTTCGACTGTGCCGCCCAAACCAGGTTACGAACCATTCTTTTGAGGCGGTTTCGGTCCACGGCTCTTTTGACTAGTTTTTTGGCAACCGCTAGCCCTAAATCAGGGTTGGCATTATTTGCGACGTCCCCAGAATACAGGCCCCAATACACGTTTGTTTTGGGGCGCGTTTTAAGTAATTCAGAAATCCTTGTGCTATTCAACTATTAACTAAACAGCTAAGCGTTTGCGGCCTTTGGCACGTCGAGCATTTAGTACAGCGCGACCACTTTTGGTTTTCATGCGAACACGAAAGCCGTGTGTGCGCTTGCGACGAGTTACTGATGGTTGATACGTTCTTTTCATGATAGATCCCTGCAAAACCCAATATTTTCCTTGTTGCAGGACAAAAGGTCAATCCATCTCAATAAATATATAGGTGTTTTTATTTATTTTTTGTTGCTTTTTATTTAAACCTCTAATTTATAAGTCATTTTTTTGTTTATTCACAAGTTATCCACAGGATTTCCACGACTTTTTACCTTGTGGAT